>PFLP01000015.1 GCA_002784625.1 Candidatus Pacebacteria bacterium CG_4_10_14_0_8_um_filter_42_14
CTATTCTGAATTAGAGAAGTATTAATAGGGGTTGAAGTGATCACTGGCGTTGCAGCTAGTCCTACGGTCATGATGTAACACCTGAGACTGCTCCAGAAGTGGCTTGTTGTTGTTCATTTTTTAAACGTACTTGTTCGAGCTCAATATAGATTTGTGACAATCTGTTGTATTTTGCTACTCGCTCCCCCCTATTAGCTGGACCAAACTTGGCATACTCTGCTCCAGTACCAACCGCGAAATCAGCAATAAAATCATCATTTGTTTCACCGCTTCGATGGGACATGACAATTTGCCAACCAGCTTCTCTAGCTACTTTTATGACATCAATAGTCTCAGAAATTGTACCAACCTGATTTGGCTTGACGAGCAAAGTGTTGCAGTGTCCTTTGGCAATTGCGTCCTTAACTTTTTCTACATTGGTGGCCAGTAGACTATCTCCCACGATCTTTGTTGTATCTCCCAAAGTTTTTGTAACTTCACTCCAGCCATCTAAATCATCCTCGGCAAACGGATCCTCGAGATAAAAAACGTTATATAAGCTTCTTAACTTGTTGTAGTATTCCAGTAGATCTTTGGTTGAGTACGCCTCAGCTCTGTCTCTAAGTGTGTACTTTCCGCCGCTATAAAACTCGCTTGCTGCTGCGTCAATACCAAAGAATAGGTCTTGGGCGAGAGTGTAAGGACTAGATTTAATGGTCTCAACAAGAATTTCAAAAACATCGCTGTTGCTATAAAGATTTGGCGTAAAACCGCCAACGAGACCAACAGAATGAATTGCTCCTTTGATAATTAGCACTTCTTCAAGTTTCTGAAACAGAGTTGTCGCAAGATTTAGTGAATCTGGAAAATCTATATGACTGGCTGGAATTATTTGGAATTCTTGAATATCTAGGTTATCTGCTCCGTGTTCTCCACCATTAATGAGTGTGTAGATACAACTTGGGATCATTAGTTCCCTCATTAACTCGTATTTTTGAAACAGATAATAATAGAGGGGCATGTTCTGAGCCAGCGCGCCAGCTTTACAAACCGCTTGCGAGACTGCGAGTAAGGAATTAGCTCCAAGATGTGATTTATTCGACTTTCCATCAAGCTGAATCATCAGGTCATCTATTTCTTGTTGCATGCCTGGATCTTTGCCGACCAATTGCGGAGCAATAATGGTATTGATGTTATTCACGGCTTGTAAAACACCCTTGCCGGCCATTCGATCAGGATCGCCATCGCGTAACTCGTGGGCTTCGTATTTGCCGACGGAAGTTCCAGTGGGAACACTTGTGGCGACAACCCCACCAGAATCGAGCCAAAGAGTGCACTCTATAGTCGGAATTCCTCGTGAGTCCAGAATCTCGCGAGCGTAGACTCCTTGAATGTTGGGCATAGTACTATCTTACTTCCTTAGGACTCATTGCTCAAGCTCACTGAGCATATTCATTACTATTTCGAAGTCTGCCTTTGCGCAAGTCGCTCCAAGGAGCTCATCTGTATAAATCGTAGAAAGTAAGTGTTTATTTGGATGGTGGAGTTGTAGCAAAATTGGTTTTGCTTTTTTAAGCTCATCTTTGGGAATTTTCTGCAGAGATGTTTTACAGAGTTTAGTTGTAGTGGAAAAATCTGGACCTTGATCTCCCAAGTGATGTGCAATTTCCACTAGATCTATTATTGCTCCAGAGAAGGGAGCGTGCAGAACCTCGTGGAGGTCAATTAAAAGGGCTGGAGTGCTCACCCGTAGCCAGTGTTGAGATGGTTTTTGATCTTTTTTTGTATGTGAGATGTCGCTGGCTAAATGTATGGCTTCATGCATAGAAGTACAATCTTGATGAATTTCCTCCGGCCAATCTTCTAGGACGATTGCCACCTTTGTTAATTTTTGCTTGTTGTGTTTTTTTTCAGGGATTTGTGCCTCAAATTCTTCAACAGTGGTCACAATGAGTTGCGTTGCATCTTTTTCCCAAGTGATGCGAATTTGCTTCAAAATTTTCCTTTGTATGGTCCTGTAAATTTCAAATAGCCGCTTAGCAGTTTGTTTATCAATTACTCTGGTCTTTTGCGATTTTTTTGGAGTCTTCTTCTGAATGAATTTGTCAGAACTTCTTTGGAAGAAAACTTCTTTACTCGCTATCTCAGAGCTGCTTTCTTCTCCAGACTTTGAGAAGAAGTAGATATCAGTATCTTTTTCATGGTCATTTTTATCAGCTTTTACGCCAAGTCGGGCTCTGATTTTCGTGCCATAAATTGATCCTGAGGCTGTGGCTTGTAGCTGCGTCTGGATAATCAATGGATCAGTTAGACTGGAAAAAAATTGAGAATGCTTAGATTCAAGTTTTCCAGCTATCTGGGCTGCCCAGAGACTTTTTAGTGAGTCAAAAATATTGGCATCTCCTGTGATATTTTCCGCTGATCCGGGAATAATCCTGACAAAAGAACCGCCTAGATAATCTTGATAAATTTGGGTAACTTCGGCTACGAATTTCTCAGAAAACTTTATTTTTGAAAACGAATGAAGCAACTGCTCTTCAGCAACACGAAGCTTGACGAGGTCCGAAGAGTCATGAGTTGAACTCACAAAGGACATAAGCTTGGGATTCTCATCTAGAACTTGGCGCAATGCTGTCCGTGTAATGCAGACTGTTGGAGCGACTTCGACACCAGCTTGTTTTGCCAAAAAAAGAAGCTGAATCGCTTCTCCAGTTTCTGAGACAGCGAAGGAACGAACTTGATCAATGGTGAGAATGGCAGACACTTAACCATCTTAGCACACCCTCGAGTTAAGCGTTACTGCTTGAGTTGAGCTTTAAACCAATCAACGACTGGAATTGGGGCTGGATCGACGCGATGAATCAAAGCAAGGTAGTAAGAGACATAGGCCCCAAAAGTCAGGAGTTCAAAGGCTTGACTTAGCTTTGAAGGACTGGTGAGTTTTAAAATTTGGAAACCAACGTCGTTGTTACTGAGGATCTCGCTTGTCAGCGACATTCTTTTCTCATTGTTCTGCAGATATAGATCTGAGTGAACTAAGAGGAAAAATAGGACTTCGTCTCGGTTTTGAGGGAACTGTAAGCCTTCGAGTAAGTGGTGATTTATTTCAGGAATTACTCGATACTCAGAGTAGGTTTTAGCATTTTCGTTTAGCTGATTGGCAGCCACATGAGCCGAGCCTTCTAGATGTTCCGCCACGGTTAGAACTGGAATTCTATTGCTGAATTCGTAGGCAAGAAGCTTGGCTGGATTTTGTTCTGTAGGAATAGCCACGCTCGTTTTGAGATGCATTTTGGCGATAGCTTCTAGAACAGCTGCCTGCTCGCCTTCAGTTACATTGATCAAACCTATTTTTGAGAACAAAGCTATTTGACCAAAGACAGAATAGCCAAGAGCCATACGAGGTTGACTAGAAGGATTGTGAATTGGATCAAAAACTAAAGCCGGTTTGTCAGCTGTTTTGAGAAGTTCTGCTAAGTCGCCTCCTGAAGTGATGCCTACTACCTTGGCACCTCTTTTCAAGGCCTCTTTGGTGGAGCTGAGAGTTTCTTCTGTTGTTCCAGAGTAGCTTGAGGCAACGAACAATGTGTTTTCATCTACAAAAGCGGGCAAATGATAGTCAGGAACAACATTAATTGGCACCTTAATTTCATCTTTAAAAACAGACTGAATTACGTGGGTGCCAAGTGCTGAGCCACCCATGCCGCCGACCACAATGTTGGTTACATCTTTGTATGAAGCATCAATCTGAACCTCGTTGGCCTGTTGCCAGACGTGTTGGACTTGTTGACCGAGTTCTTCGATCGAGCCTCGCATGTTAGATTTGTCTAGCTTAGCTATGCCTTCTTGGTCATCCAAGATATTGATTTCTTCCATATTTACTTCCCAATATTTGATACTAATGAGTTCGGAGCAATCGTGTGAGCAAGCTCTTGGCTCGGATAGACTTGGGTATGATTCCCAACGAGTGTTCCCGGCATTGTCGTGACTCTAATTCCGAGCTGAACGGACTCGCCAGTTATTAATCCCAGACCATTAATACCCGTATTAACTAATTTATCCTTTACCATAACGGTTACGTTTCTTCTATCAAGACGCTTATTGGCTGTTACTAAGCCAGCCCCAATTCGGGTTTTGCTGCCAAGAATACTATCAGAGCAGTATGACTGATGAATTGTTACTCCCACTTGTAATATAGATCGGACAATTTCGGTATATGCGCCTACGACGCAACTTCTTTCAATGCTGCTTTCGCGAATCATAGAGTATTGTCCAATCAATGAATTTTCACCAATATAAGCAGGTCCAACGATGGTGACAAAATCTTTTATTTTAGCTCCGTCAGAAATAATCACTTGGCCTTTTGAGTCATCAATCACTGCTGACTTGGCTATCTGCGAAGTTGGAGAGGTAGAGCTCTTTTTACTTGCAAGTAATTTATTTTTTAGAACCAGCAAATTCCAAGCGTACTTAAGCGTGGGGAGCTCATAACGGCCTTCAATCCAGCGCACATCATTTTCTTGGCAAACTTGGTTTAGAGCAGTCTCAAAGTTATACTCTGCTACATCGATATTACTCAGAATGTCTAACATCTTCTCAGAAAGTAAATAGAGGCTGGAAAGCTTAATATTTGAGGTTGGATTTTCAGGTTTCTCAACTACCTCTGTCACTCGATCGCTGGTTGTTTGTAAAATACCGTAGCGCTCGGGAGTATCTGTGTGAGTGCCAATCAAGACACAGTTAGCTTTAGTATCTTGTTGTTTTTTTATCAACTCTAAGAAAGTATCGGAGGCCGAGACATGGTACGGACTGGCCACCAAAAACTGGCCTTTAAGTTGGTCTTTAACAAGCAAAAGTGCGTTGCCCATGCCAAGAGCTTCTTTTTGTTCCACAAAAATAATTTCTAGATCGAGATTGTGCATTTTAAGCATCTCTCGAGTCTTTTCCGAGTTGTCTCTTGGAGAAATTATGATGAAAACTTTTCTCACGCCGGCTGTGACTGCGTTCCTAAGTAAATTGACAACGAGTGGTTCGCCACAGAGTTCGGTAAAGCCTTTGTGAGGGCCAGAATCTAATGGAAAAAAGCGAGTGTTGTTACCAGCGGCAAGTATTACTAATGACAAAGAACTCATTCTATTTATCCAGTAATGCTTGAACTGATTCCTTCGAAGGTGGGGTATTTTCAGAAATTCTGATAGCGGCAACAGCATGTGCATAGCGAATTGCTTCATCCATTGAGAACTTTTTTTGCCAGGCTTTCAAAAATCCAGCGTTGAAACTATCGCCAGCTCCAACAGCATTTTTTGGTTGAACTTTAAAACTAGGTATGTCATGAATACTTCCATCCTGGTCAAGCCCAATGGCTCCATTTGCGCCACGAGTGACTACGATAATAGGCCTCTTTGGCAAAGACAGCATTTTTTCGAAACCTTGCTTAATACTATTCACATTCCAGATGGTCAAGAATTCTTGCTCGTTTGGGATGTAAACGTCAACATTTCTTACTAATGATTTCACCTGCTCAATGTGTCCAGTATTGACAACATTGCTGATCATGCCGTGATCGAGAAGAGTCAGGACATCGTGTTCTCGCGCACTTTTAACAATGGCCTCGTATTTGTCTTGAAGCATGGTTAGCTTGAAGTAACTACCAATATAAAGTGCTGAGATTTTGTCAAAATAATTTCTCACTACTCGCATGGCGTCTTCACCATCCAAAGCTAAATTGGCAGTACCGGCTGTTGTTTGAATAGTGTCACCTTGAGGATTGGTAAAATGAGAACTGACGTTAGTTTTCACTTCTGGATCAGTAAAAATTAATCTAAGAATATTCTGTTCGTTCAAAATATCAGTGACAATATTTCCAACTCTATCTTGGCCGATTTTTGCGACCAAGGCAGTTTTTAGTCCAAGACCAGAGCCGACCTGCGCAAAGTTTGCTGCAGAGCCTCCGACTCTTAGCTGAACTTCATTTCCGACAGTCTCTGTTTCTGAACGAATGCCAATTTCTGGATCAAAAGGAAACTCTCCGTAGTGAATATCGAGGTAGATGGAACCAAGAGCTAGAGCATCAAAGGGTTTTGTCATAGAGTAGTTATAGCACGTCAGTCGAGAGCGTGAGTGTTGACACCTTCTTGCCAATTAATTTCATCGTGTCCAAGCAGAATGGTTTTTAGTGTTTTTTTCATGGCATCGTACTCAGCCTGTGTCTTGCCTTCAAATTTAACGGTAATGTAGGGCCCGTTCTGTGAGGCTCTGATAATTGCCATCTCGGTTTCAGTATCCATTCTTATACCGTCAATATCAATATATTTAGCATTGGGCCACTGTTTTTCAAAAGCAGTCCGAATAACCGTATCAATAAATGAAAATTTAATTTCGTCTGCTAGACCTAGCTTGATTTCTGGGCTTGAAACATAATGAGCGAGCTCAGCAACCTCTTCAGAAAGAGCATGGTTTTTTCGCTCCAAGTATTGGAGGAGTCTTAGACTTGCATATGCGCCGTCGTCATGCCCGTAGAAATTATCCATAAAGAAGATGTGGCCTGAGAGTTCACCTCCGAATGGACCTCTCTCTTCTTTAAGTTTTGCCTTGATAAATGAGTGCCCGGTCATCCAGACTACAGGTATACCTCCGGATTTTTCGATAGCTTCTGTTACTTGTCTTGAGCAAAGAGTGTTATAAACAATTTTAGAGCCAGGCATAAAGTCTAGAACATCTTTGGCAAATAAAGCGACGATTGTATCCATCCAAAGCACATTACCTTTGTCGTCGACTACGGCCATACGATCACCATCAGAGTCGTAAGCAAAACCGATGTCAGCGTTATTCTCTTTTACGCCCACAGCTAATCGATCTAAGACCTCGACCTCAGTAGGATCAGGAACTCCAAGGGGAAAACTACCATCTAGATTTGTATTTTGTTCAATAACTTCACAGCCAGCATCTCTGAGAAGCTCTGGATAAAATTTTCCGCCAGTGGCATTGCAAGTGTCGACGACGACTTTCCATTTTTTTTGCAAGGAAAAATGCTTGAGAATATCAGCCTTATAGGCAGGAAATGAATCATCCGCTCGGTTTGTTCCTTTTCCAGTGGAAAAATCTCCAGATTCGCAAATTTCTCTTAAATCCTGAATTTCCTCAGTCACCATGGTGTCGGAGTAGCCAACCCCAAGTTTTAAGCCATTGAAATCGCCCGGATTATGGGAGGCTGTAATCATTGCACTCCCTTTTGTTTTGTAATGATAGCAAGAGAAGTAGACGATTTGACTTAATGATAAGCCCATATCAATGGTGTTTATGCCGCCGTCATTCAAGCCAGCAATGAATGCTTTCGCGTATGATTCACCTGTCAAGCGATTATCTCTGCCGATGGTGCACTCTTCTATTCGTCGTCTAGAGAGAAATGTGGCATATCCCCGACCAAGTGTATACATTACGTCCTCAGAAAGGTCTGGTCCCGCAACTCCCCTAAGATCGTAACCACGGAAAATCTTCGAGTTAATTGTATTGACGATTTGGTACATGAGTTGCCTTTCGTTTGGATTAGATTACTCTACATTGACAGCGTAAGCATATCAAGTTCTTGTTCGAGTTTTAGGGTAGCCGTGGATGTTTTTTGCTCTGTGTCAATTTGCAAGAGTTTTTTATGAAGTCCAAGTAATTCTCCCTGGGTGAAAAAGTGAGCTTGTTTTTTCAGCTTTGATTGCACAAAAGGTGCTCCAGCTACTTGACCGCCATCGATAGATGTAAGTAAGAGTCTAGTTTGTCGCGCTAGCATTAAAAAACAAAACTGCGCACCATCCTGTTTAACAGCATCATGCAGAAGATTTAGTTTTTTTTGTGGCGAGGCGTTACTGCCCAATGAGTCGAGCCATGAGAATAAGGTTGTGCTGATGTTGTGTTCTCTATTTAGGGAATTTGGAAATTTCTTTAGTTGAGTCGCCGTTAATTTTTTCTTTTCCCAGAGCAAAACATCACTTGGTGAGGAATTGATGAGCGACACAAGCTCGTCTCTCTTTTTTGAAGTAGGTAAGGAGTGAAGTTCTTCGATAACCACGCATTTGGCAGAATCGAAAAGAGTGTTCGAGCCAAGTTCAGACTCAAGCGAGGATGGACTAAGTTGTTTGGCCTCAAGTTTGAAAATTTCAATACCCCGGGATTGCCTTTTAGAAATTTCGTTTAGAAGAGAATCTCTCGACTCGACAGTGTGATTCCCGTGAAAAATAATTACCGACATTATGCTAAAAATCTAAGTTGAGCGATGAGGTAGCCGAGTAGGATTAGGGCCAGATATAGAATGGCTGTCTGGAAAATTCTCAGAGTTTTTTCAGCTTTAGACTCTCGATGAGGCCAGTGTAGCTTGTGCGTGATGTTCTCAACTTTTGATTGGTGACGATGGAGCCAAGATTTTAACATTACTAATTAGTATAGCAGGTCAGGTGATATGGACACGAAATCTGGCAAAGTCCTTTTGCAGTTTTTTGTATTCAGGAATGTACTCTGCCACAAGACGCCAGAATTCTCGTGAGTGATTGTGATGCGTTAAGTGAGCAAGTTCATGAGCAATTATGTATTCGATGGCTTTTGGCGAGAAATGTACTAGTCGCCAGTTAAGGTTGAGGTTGCCTTGCGAGCTGCAACTCCCCCACCTAGTTTTTTGTTGTCTGAAAGTGATTCTACCCAGGGTCAGTTTATAAGTGTCTGCTAGTTGCGAAGTTTTTGGCAAAATAAAGGCCTGGGCAGTGTTTTTTAGAAATCTTTCCAACGCTTTAGTGTACTCGGGAGAAGTTAAGCTTGTCTCAGGATTGATTACATTATAAATAAGCTTGTCTGCATGTATGCCAAAGCCGATGGGATTTTTCTCATCGTATAAAACTACTTTCGTATATTTTTTGCCAAATAAATAAATACTCTCGGTTGTTTCCAGCTGTTCTCTACCCAATTGTTTCACTCGCTGTTTTTCGATCCAAAATGATTGATCAGAGACGAATCTTTCGATTTGAGTTTGATTCATGCCTTTCGGCACTGTTACTTGAAGGCTGCCGTCATCTAAGACTCTCATGCTGATTGAACGGCCCCAGGGTTTATAAATGATTTTCATTTTTTTATCTTGACGTGAACCTGGAAATAATTCCAAAGATGTCGTAGCTTAAAACATAATTAATCAGGGCTCCATTGAAAATCAGAAAGACTGTAGCCAGGAGTACGTCAATTATCTCTGACTTTAGATCCTTGGCTTTGGAGAGCCTGAGTGCAATGGCGGTGTCGATGACAGTAACGAGTAGAACAACCAACATTTCTGCCACTACTTTTTCTACCTCTACCTGTTGAATTTCTTGGACAGCCAGCATTCGTTCGAGTTCGGGATACTTTGCTAAAAGCAAATGTAGTGCCGAAAACAATCCATAGAGTCCATAAATGGTGAGAAAAACCATCGCTGTTTTCTTCCAGAGGACATGAATCAGATGACCATATGAAAATAAAAGTGATCGCCAGGAAAGATGATGATCCTGAAGAGCTTCGGGAGAATTGGCGACTTGCATGTTTGTATCTTACACGAAGTTTGTGCGCTACAATACAATAACTCTTTTGAGCCGAGATGCTGGAACTGGTAGACAGGCTGGACTTAGAATCCAGTGCCCGTTAAGGGCGTGCAGGTTCGATTCCTGTTCTCGGCACAAAAAAACCCGCCTCTATGTGCGGGTTCTTTTGTCTCAGAACGATTATTCCGGTGAGGAACAAACCTTCTGAGGTATATG
This sequence comes from Candidatus Pacebacteria bacterium CG_4_10_14_0_8_um_filter_42_14, assembly GCA_002784625.1. Lineage (GTDB taxonomy): Bacteria > Patescibacteriota > Microgenomatia > UBA1400 > PJMF01 > UM-FILTER-42-14. Next base: position 9,741 of record PFLP01000015.1, read on the forward strand.
TATAATAACATTTACTATAAGGATGTCAATAGGTATCAAACTATTTCACAAATTCTAATAAGTAAGCATCATCCTTTTCCGACTTTCCTAGCGAGCGATCATCAAAGCGCATCTCGGCCATCCATTGGTTTACACTGGCGGCCCAACTGCCATTACTTGAGGGAGTGTACTTTCTCATAATTTGTTCAGGAGTGACTAGGCCTTGGTCGATATAGTTTTGTTTGAGGACTCTGGCGGCCGCACGGAAGTTCTCCTCATAGCTCTCAAATCCCCAGGTACCTCTGGCATGAACGCCAAGGCCTAGGCAGTTGTATGAACCGGGAGGGGTGACTTTACACAGATTGCTCTCCTGCATAGCAATGGCTGGCAGCAGTCTGAAGTCGATATTGTATTCATCTGCAATCTCTACGAGGGTTTTGCCAAAGTAATCGTATGGCTTGAGTGGTGAATTATATCTCTCTAAAAAGTTAGCAACTAATTGACTTCTAGCGTCATTGATTTGCATCTGAGTTGACAACTCGCTTTTTGCGGATTTTCCGTTTAAATTGGCAATACTAACTCTAACAGCATTACCTGGATCATGAGTAAAATCACTCCAGGTGACTCCATCAAGATAAAACTGCATTCCCGCCACGCTGACCAGAATAACTCCAGCTGATAAAAAGATCCATGAAAAGGCAAAAAATATATGTCTCATATATATGCGAATAACTAGTATACCAAAGATTGGCGACCATGGACAATTAGCTCTCAACATGTTATCCTATAATTATATACATGAAAAGACTTTTTACGCTATACATCGCCATCTTTTTTCTTTTTCTCACCACTCAAAATGCGGCTGCTAGAGAGACATCAATTATGGGTATGCATGTTCTTAATCCAGAAGAGTTTTCGGCAGCAAAAAATTCTTTATTAATTGACGGTGAAAATCAAGACCAGTGGTATTACATGACTGTTCCCCTTACCCTGAATGATCTTGAAGATTTGCCAAGATGGCAAAAGCTTTTTACAGAAGCCCGCGAGACACATGTTATTCCTATTGTTAGATTGGCCACCAGATATGAGAATGGAAGCTGGCAGCAGCCAACCCGAAAAGATATTGTTGATTTAATAACATTTTTACAAAAACTTGAGTGGCCAACTGAAGAACGCCACATAATTGCCTTTAATGAAGTTAACCACTCTAAGGAATGGGGTGGCGAAATAGATCCAAATTCTTATGCTGAGGCCTTCAGATTTACTAGTAATTGGGCTCGCTCGCTCAACTCATCGTTCATTGTTATGCCGGCAGCTATGGACTTAGCCGCTCCGAATGGCAGAAGTACTTCCGAGGCCTTCAATTACCTATCCTCAATGTACAATTTCGATCCCGAAATCTTTACCTATGCTGACGCTTGGAACTCCCACTCTTATCCAAATCCAGGCTTTTCTACCTCGCCAACGAAGACTGACAAAATGTCTCTAAGAGGTTTCAAACATGAATTGGCCTTTCTTGCAGATAAAACTGAAAATACTCTCCCCGTCTATATCACTGAAACCGGCTGGGAAGACTCGCGCTCGACGAGACCTTGGCTATCTTCATATTATGAATATGCCTTGCAACACATCTGGACAAAAGATAAGGTTGTAGCCGTCACCCCCTTCATCTACAAGGGCTCCCCAGGTCCCTTTTCAGGGTTCAGTTTCATGACTGCTGATGATCAACCAACAGAACAACTAGACGCCCTTCGCAGAGCTCTGGCACATATTTTTCAACAGCAAAGACTCCTAAGCAGTGTAGAATAACCAGAATGGTTTTTCTTCTTATATCGATTGCAGTTTTTATTTCTTGGGCTTCTTTAGTTTTATATTTAAATAACTTTTCAGTACCGACGAAGTCGACACAAAAATACAAACAGGTCTTGATAATTTTTCCTCATCCCGATGACGAAGCAAAAAGCATGGCTGGGACTATAAAGAAATTTACTGAACAAGGCGCAAAAGTCACTCTACTTTTCTTCTCAAAAGGAGAGCGCGGCAGTCCTGACGCAAGCGAGGATTTGTCCCTGAAAAAGATACGCTCAAAAGAAGCAAAAATGTCCGCCAAAATTCTGGGAGTGAAGCTGATTCATGAGGACTTTGGTGATGGGATGTTGTCGAAGATGCGGGCCAAACTGACTTCATATTTGCTGAAAATCATTGCCAAGGAAATGCCAGAGCTTGTTATTACTTACGATAGATCGGGACTGTACGGCCACCCCGATCACATTGTTGTTTCAGAAATTATCACCGATCTTCACAAGAAGTTGAAAAAGAGTTTTAAGCTTTGGTACATTTCATTTCCAGAAAAATTACTCGCTGGAAAGAAGTTGCCTGAGCATATGGCTGAAGACAAAAACTTTAAGAAATATCGCATGCAGCCAAACATGAAAATTTTCATTGGTCACAGATTCTTAACAAAATCAAAAGTGATTGGTGCCTACAAAAGCCAATTTCCCTCATACGAGCGTGGTCTAATCATTCCTGTCCCGAACGTTATTCTCTGGTCCCTTTTTCCGTGGGAGTATTTTTATGAGGTTTGAGTCAATAATTATTGTTCCAAGACAAGAGATTCTGGAATGCTTGGAATAATCTTCTTTTCCAGCGTATAGGGATGCACAGAATAGTATTTATCTGGGGAAAATTTATCTGGAGGAGGTAGCGTGTCGTCTGGTTTCATTGAGGCAAAGTATAAGAGGGCTCCATCAAATCCGTAATATTTTGGTGCTTCTTCACTTATTCCACATCCTGAGCCATATCTTTCAACGTCAGTTCTTTTGCCATTATCATCCAATAACCATACTGTTCCTTCTCCCCCACAACCATCACCCATCCTAGTTTCTAATAGCAAAACCTTCCTTTTTAAGTCATAATCTAGAATTTTTGTGCCTGAATAAAAACCTAGTTTATTTATATATAAAATATTTTCGTTTACCGGAAAGTCTTCAGTATTAATTTTAATGATAGCTTCGTAGTTCGTATGTGCAAATTGTAGTAAATATGGCTCAACAATAAAAAATAATTCCTTTCCTTCGTCATTCTCTTTCACGTACCAAAAATCTCTAGTTTCAGTTGTTATCGATGATAAGATTCCATGTTTTCTATTTTGAAATCTGTCTAGTAATTCATATGTTCCAGTTCCGTCATCGGCCATGAAGGAAAGTGAATTGCTGAATTTTTGATTGTATTCTTGCTGCTGTAATTCTTTTTTTTCAAAGAAATATTCAATTCCGTCTATTTCTTTCTTAATTGTGTTGATAGTTGGTGGGGCTCCGTCAGATCTTTTAAATTCTACCAAGGGTAAAGTGGCTTCCGATGGAGTGAGATCTGATAATGGCTGTTCCGTTATTTTATTATTACTCGTAAGGAAAAATCCGAGATAAAATGCGAGACCTAAAAGCAGAAAGATAAAAATCATGACAAATACTACCTTCGGTTTGATATTTTTCTTGATGTGAGGAGCAACTTCAGCTTCGTAGTTCATTGAAGGTCATTCTGTCAGTTAAGTTTATAGTTGTAAAGAGCCGTTACTGCAATCTCTCAATTTTTTTCAGAAAAACCATGTTTTCAACAGCCTTAGTGCTAACAATCAAAGTTTTATCGGGATGATGTTTCACTGTTACAAGCGAGCGATCCCGATCTAATTCTTCAATCAGAAGGGCTTCACCTTTTTTAAGTTTTAGATTTCCCCATTGAAAATAGTGTATTGCTTTGAAGTTAGACATATTTTCTTTCGTAAGGAGAATAATCAGCAGATGATCGTTCAAGTTCGTTACTCATAATCAAAAGTGTTAATTTTTCAAAAATGAAGTTAACCACCTCAGCTTTCATTTTTTCTCTCGATTTCGGAATAAGATTTAGTTCATAAGTGAATACTTTACTTTTATAGCTGATAGCGATGTATACCCTTCCGGCCGGTGTGTCATCGTGAAAGGGTCGAGTGTCGCGACTTTCCATAGCGCCTGTTGTGGCAATGGTAATTAGATTTGGTTTACTTTGAATTGATTCAGCCATGGCTATTGCAACCTTCTCACTATAAACAGCACCATAGGCCATTGTTTCTAGTGGAACTCCAAAATATTGTTTTGCATCCTCGTCGTACGCTATATGTCCCCCATCTATCACAGACGTTGCGCCGTGGATTTGAGCAAGAGCCTGAATGATAGCTCCACCCGTACAAGATTCGATTGTAGAGATTCTCAGACCGAGATTCTGCAAAAGATTGACTAGTGACTGGGCATTGTTCTTAGTAGCTGCCTCTATTAATGGCATCAGATTGCTTGTGGCAATATACAAATGATTTTCCAACTTGACTCGATTGCCAGTTATAAATGCGTATGCGTTAGATAAACATTGTTCGGCAATTTCACTTTGTATTGAGATTCTTTCTCCTTTGAAATGAAAATATTGTCCCCATGACTCTCCATTCAAACCAGTAACTAGAATGTATGCCCACTTATCTTTGACATCCGAGCCTATCTCTCCGACAACGCTAATTGCCACGTCATCTTTTCTCGGTTTTAGAATTGCTCTATTCATTGCTGCCGCTGTTTCAGGCGAGTATTCGCCGTATTTTTCAATAATTGAACTGGGAACTCCCAATCTTAATTTGGCTTCGGAAGAATATGCTACAACACCAATCCTAAACACTCGTGTAGATCCACCTATTGTTAGAGCATTCGCGACACTACCACCGCTACAACCTTCTGCTATCGCAATGGTCATTCCTCGTTCTGACAATTCTTTAATTAGTGGCCTTGCAATGTGGTTCGTCTGAGATTCTGAGCCGCTGAAAATAAGCTGTTCTTTCATAGTAATGGGCTGGCCTAGTTTACCCCGAAGTCCCAATTGAATCTAGCGTACCTCTGTTGCGATTCCATTTTGAACTGAGGAGGAATCGGTGGGTAAAATAGTATTGCTATAATAGATGCATGACAAAACTAACAGGAATAACCACCGAACTAATGGTCGATGACATGGAAAAATCTATTGATTTTTATAGAGAAGTATTGGGTTTTAAAATTATTCTGTCTGAACCAAAAAGTGATCCATTTTTTGTTATTTTACAAAATGGAAAAGTAGACTTAATGCTCTATCAAAGAAAACAATTCGCTGAGGAAATTCCCAGTTTCAAAAAAATACCAGTTGGCGGTTCCATAGCTTTGTATATTGGCGTTGAGAATATTACATCATTTTTTGATGATATAAAAAGCAAGGTCAAGATTATTCAACCTCTTCACAAAACTGGTTATGGCTCAGTAGAGTTTTCTTGTGAGGATTACAATGGGTATTTGTTGATGTTTCACGAGGGGAATTAAATATTGCTATATATTGCTCTATTATAACAAGTGAGCCAGCTGGGACTCGAACCCAGGACACTCTGCTTAAGAGGCAGATGCTCTAACCAACTGAGCTACTGGCCCACCTGTGCACTCAGCGGGAATCGAACCCACAACCTTCTGTTCCGAAGACAGACGCTCTATCCAATTGAGCTATGAGTGCATGACAGAGAATTATACCATCGAACCAGGTACTGATGACAAATTGGACTTGCACGGTATAATGTCGATAAGATGGCTCGAACTAGCACAAATTTAGTCAACAAAGCCTTTAATCTCTTCCGAATTCAGAAGTTAATTAATCAAGTGGTCCCCGAACATAAGTCGTTTATGAATCCGTTCATCACAATTGCTAGAGAGCCTGGTAGCGGTGGAGCTCCAATTGCCAAGTCAGTTGCTGAAAAGCTCGGATTTGAGTTAGTGGATAAACAAATTCTTGAGGCAATTGCCAAGTCTATTCAGAAACGTACAGCCATTGTTAAAGAAATAGACGAGAAAAGTCGAAATAGTATTGAAGATATTATTCATTCTGTGTTAAATCTAGAGTATGTTGACGATTCGAAATATATTGCAGAACTTGGTCGAGTAGTCGCGTCGTATGCTTCTAAAGGTAATGTGGTTATTCTCGGTCGCGGCTCTCATTTACTTACACCAATGGCAAAAGGACTTCACGTTAGTATCACGGCTCCAAAGCATGTCCGGATTCGCAGAGCCATGGAACACGAAGGCTTTGATCTGCAAAAAGCTCGAGAAGTCATAGATAGAGTCGAGGAAAGTCGGAATCAATTCATTAAGCAATACTTTACCTCTGATGCGAAACGAAGAAATGTTTATGATTTGACTATAAATACCTCGTTCTTCTCTGTCCTTGAAGCCAGAGATATTATCATCGAGGCATTTAAGCAGAAATTCTCCAAGTAGAATGGTACAATTTGGTATGTTTGTAGCCGATGTGGCGGAATTGGTAGACGCGCACGCTTCAGGAGCGTGTCCCGCTTTGCGGGATGGAGGTTCGAGTCCTCTCTTCGGCACCAAAATGTAGTAGTCATGTAAATGTTATATACATTATGAGACTTGAACAATTCTCAGCCCCACTTGATTCGTATCGCAGGGTTAAGTAAACTTTTGTGTTGGTTTTTTAGTTACTTTCCATTGATTCATAGCAT
>PFLP01000031.1 GCA_002784625.1 Candidatus Pacebacteria bacterium CG_4_10_14_0_8_um_filter_42_14
TCACCGATGCCTACGGAATTGGTCGCACGGGTTCAATTCTCTCGAGACTAGTAGTGATTCTGAGGCAACTAAAACTAAAAACTCCCTACACATCGCGACTAGTATATAGTCCAGAAAAACTTAGCTTTATGCTCTCGGAACTGGCCAAAGAAGTTGATAGACCAGGTACAGAGCCCACTGCTAATCTGAAATACTCCAATTCTCCAAACTCTTTAAACATAGATCCAGGCAAGGAAGGACAAAAGCTCAGCCTGCCCGGCACCAAAGAACGAATTCTTGATTCGCTCCAAAGACGCGAACATAACATTGATGCCGTCATAGCTATTACTAGTAGTACGCTCAGCGACTCAGAAATTGAAAGTAGCAAAGAAAGAGCTCTAAGCTTTGTTGGCAAAAAAATTGTTCTGAATAATGGTGATAACTCGGTGATTATCACCGATCAAGAATTAATTTCTGCACTCAAATTACCCACTGGAATCGAAGAAACGACTCTAAATAACATTATTACTGCCTGGGAAACTAAATTTTACCGCGAAGCCCAAGAACCAGAGTTTAAATACGACAAGGAAACACTCGAAGTATTTTCCTTCACTCCCCCACTGGATGGCACCAAACTTGAGGCGCAGGCAACCAGGGTAGAAATCGTCAACCTGATGCAACAAATCGAGTCCGGAACAGACGAAAATACGCTTAAAGGCAATCTTTCTCTCGAGAGAACAGCTCCCAAAACTAGTCTTGCCGAGACTAACGACTTAGGAATCAAAGAAAATATTGGCACCGGCACCAGCTTTTATGCTCACTCCATAGTCAATAGAATTCATAACGTCGCCATTACCACCGATAAACTCACTCTCCATATCGTACGACCCGGAGAAACCTTTTCATTTAACAAAACAATTGGAGATATCTCAGCGACAACTGGCTATCGCTCAGCTTATGTAATCAAGAATGGTAAGACTGAACTCGGTGATGGCGGTGGCGTTTGTCAGGTCTCGACTACTCTTTTTCGCGCTATTCTCAATGCGGGTCTAGAAGTTACCAGGCGTCTGCCCCACAGCTATCGGGTCAGTTACTACGAGCTTGATAATAAGCCGGGTATAGACGCAACAGTCTATGCTGGAGATGTCGACTTTCGTTTTAAAAACGATACTGACCAACACGTACTCATCTACGCTCAGGCAAATAGCCAAGACTTGGCTATGAAAGTAGAGCTCTACGGAACTTCTGATGGTCGCAGCAGTGAGATCGTCGATCATGTCACCTGGAATCCTAAACCAGCTCTACCAACGCAGTACATTCCCACTACCGAGTTGCCTTCAGGAAAACTTCAGCAGGTCGATTGGTCTGCTCCTGGCATTAGTGCTAAATTTACGAATATTGTCAAAGACAAAGACGGCAATATAAAAAGTGAAGTCACTTACACCTCGAACTACAGACCTTGGGCGGCGAAGTTTCTACAGGGAGTCTAAGACTAAGGCAACTTGACTAAGCAGCCTTCTTCTCAAAATACTTGCCCATCCCCTCAACAGCCTTCAAGACCTCCATTGGAACGGCAAAGATCACCGTGTTTGATTGATCTGAGGAAATATCGTTAATAGAATTTAGAGTTCTTAGATGCAGAGCTCCAGGAGTAGTGGCCATCATCGAAGCCGCCTCCATCAAGTTCTTAGCAGCCAAGACCTCTCCTTCACTACTAATAATAGTCGCCCGCTTCTCTCTCTCCGCCTCTGCTTGCTTGGCCATGGTGCGAACCATCGTTTCTGGCAGCTCAATATCTTTAAGCTCAACTGCCTCAACATCAACTCCCCACTGATCAGTGGTTTTATCAACAGACTCGAGAATTCGTTCGGCAATTTTCTCTCTACTGCTGAGAAGCTCATCGAGAGTCGCCTCACCAGCCACTCTTCTCATGGTTGTTTGAGCGAGTTGCGACACTGCCCAAAAAACGTCTTCGACTTCATTAATAGCTTTGCCGGCATCAGCTACTTTGTAGTAAATGACGGCGTTCATTTTGCACGAAACATTATCGCGCGTGATTGTTTCTTGCTTGGGAACGTCAACAGCCTTGGTACGAATATCAACTTTGCGAAAAGTCTGGAATATCGGCCAAATAAAGCGCCATCCCGGTTGAATAATCCCTGTGAACCTACCCATGGTGTAGACCACTCCGCGCTCGTATTGATTAATTTGTTTTAGAAAAGAGAGGAAAAAAATTACAGTTCCAATGAAAATTAAAAAGCCTGTCATAAAATTCCTCCTTGTGAAAAGTATACACTACCCAGATCTAGGCATTTGCTGATGGCTTAAGTTCAGACAAATCCATTTCAATTGGATTATTCAAATCAAAATAATCGCCAGCACATGCCTTTTCCCAAAATTTTTGCTCGTCATTCTCATTGATAAACTCTGGGATAGGTTTAATTTTTTTATTTTTCATAAATACTCCTTTCCTTTTTGTTTTTCTTTCTAGCAGATATATTTCTGATTGTAAATTAATTTCTTACACTATTTTTTAGCAAAGTGGTGCTTTTCAACTGCAAGTGTGGGGAAGGTAAACACTACCTTAGTTGACATCTTATGATACACTTAGCATATAATAACTTTTTCAAGCTCAATTTCCAATTATATATCTAGGAAGTGCGGGCAGAAAGTCAAAAATGTCAAGATCTAGTGAACAACGCGTAGACACCAGCCCCCCCCCCAGCCGAAAATCAGAGGAAATATAAAACCAATTTTTACAGACAAAAGCGACTAACTGAAACTAAAAGACTTGAACAACTCCAAGAAAATCCGGAGGGACTCTTCCACGGTGAGCAAGAAACGCTGGATAGGTATAAAGCTCAAGCTCTTGGAATAGTTGCTCGTAAACAACTCTCGTTGGCTAGAAATGAGTGGATAATTAAGAGATGGGGAATATCTGATGATACCTTCGATGCTGATAGATCTCGATCAGATTATCCCCTGGGACTAGTGCTAGAAACTTTGGAAGCTGTGGATGGTAAACCCTATGGGGCGGCCTCCTATGTGTGGGTATACCGTGTAGAAAATTGTGAAAAACTTGAGCGAGACTGGGAGATTGAAGATGCAAAAACTGCGGCTGGAAATTTTCAAATTAAAATTTCAGATATGAGAACAGCTGCCTCTGTTGCTGAATTTTTCGATCCAACTCCGATAGATGTTACACTAGGCTATCCTGCTTGGAAGAAAGTTCTTCCACCAAAAGCAGAAAGCTTGAGTGAGGCAATGTCATTTCTACTTAAAATAGGATTTCTAACTCGTGAAGATTTGGATGATTTAGCAATGCTCAAAGCTAAATTGGGAGGCTTTATCGCCAGCATTAAACGAGGAAATTCTCGCGAATTAATGGATTTTGAATTTGATAAAGAGCAAATGCGAGTTTTTGCTGACAACCTTGACAACGTGAGGTAAGAGACAAAATGAAGTTGAAAGATATCCCCGATACCAAAGCGGGTCAAATGAAAGAAGCTCGAGATAGAGTACTTAATCTTCTCCCCTTGCTTGAAGAAGAGTTGCAATTTATTAGTGTTCGGATTCCAAGTCGAATGTAGCGGTCTAAAGAGAATCCTCCCGACAAAAGTATACACTATCCAGATTTAGAGCTTATTTACCACTTTTCTTAAGCGAGATTCTTTGTTTATTCGCTTTGTTGATGATTTGAGTTTTGATAAGTCGATCTCAATTGGATTATTCGGCCTAAGTAAGCTTTTGCGTTGGTTTTCTAGTTACTTTTCATTGATTGATAGCATACAATCTCACCACT
>PFLP01000070.1:0-3184 GCA_002784625.1 Candidatus Pacebacteria bacterium CG_4_10_14_0_8_um_filter_42_14
ATTATTTAAACAATTCTGCCGTCGGCACACCGAGGGCTTTAGCTATTTTTTACATATACCGCTATTGGCTTTTAGCTACCGTTAAATTTTACCATTTTAAAAATAAAAAAACGAGGTTGATAAAATCTGTTTCCCCCGCCTCTTGAAAATGAACTTGCATTTTCTCTCGAGGCCTCACAAAATGCGTTTTGAATAATTCGGTATCGCTAAACAATTGCGGAAAATCTGGATTAGTTTTGAGCAGTGCTTTAGCAAAAATTGAGCTGTTTGAGGAGTGACTAGCGACGAGTTCTCAATTTTAGCGAGAAAAAATCCTTAGTTTTTCCAAATTGTGTGCGTCGCCGGGAGTTCTTTCGTCCTTTCTTTCGGAAAGAAAGGACAGCTTTGAGTTTGTCGCCAACCCCTAAAAATAATTTCATTTAAATAAAAAATCCCAGAATTAACTGGGATTTTTATCGCTTTACCTAATCTAACTACTTCATAATATTAGATTCCATACATTTTTTGCAAACCTATAATGTCAGGAATCTCTAAGCTTGTTTTTTTAATTTCCCCTTCTGTGCCATAACCGTACATAGTTACTTCTCCGCAAGTTGATTTATAGATATCATTTAATCCTACTGCGTGGCCTAATTCGTGAGTAACAATGTTTGCAAGATCCATTTTTGTCGGATCCGCAGTTGCATCACCCCAGCTGAAGTGAGTGTTATAGGTTTGATCAAACTCAACTATCTCTCTACCTGCTCGTAAATACCAAACAGAAGTTACGGCAATAACATTATTATCAGGATATGCGCTAAAAGTGATACTGTTTTTATCATCCAGTACCCCGTAAACAGCAGTGGTGTCCATTGAATAACTATTATTAAAAAGTTCTCTTGAAGTTGCGTTATCCCAAGTTTCCGCTGAACTGGAAATAGCGTCAGTTATAAATGATGTGCTTAAACCCTGAGAATTTGTAGGATTGATAGCGTAGTTTACGGAAGATGTTTTCCACTTTACCCCCATAAGACTGTAGCAAGCGCCTGCTTTTGCATTGCTTGACTGTCCAGTACCTTTTGCGTAATGAATAAAGTTTATTCGTCCAATATCCCGTACATTGGCTTTTGCGGGAAGAGCTAAAGCTATTTGAAAATTTAATAGCAGTAACGAGAATATTGATAAAAGTATAGCCGGTTTTTTTAAATTAAGTTTCATATTTTCTCCTTTTTTAAAATTGACGTTTTTACTTTGCTAATAGCAATTCTAACACAAAAAGAAATTTATTGTAGTGGTTTTTGGCCGCCATCTTGTCGCGGCTGAGCAGCTTTATAAAACATCAGCCATTTGTTATCTACTTTTACCGGCGTTGGATCGCAAAGAATTTCATTGCTGGCGCTTTCTAGGCTTACAACCTCATTGGTAAAAATAAATCCATCTGTTGTAACAGCGCTTGAAATGCCGTTTTTACAATAAAATTGCCTATATTTATTATCATCGGTTTTTATTGTCTTTGAAATTGCTCCATCTGTCCTAATAGCCTTTTCAAGAGTAAAGGACATTCCATCAGTTGAAGTTAGAGCCATATTTTTTGAGCCTTCAGATAAATACATAAACCATTTGCTCCCTATTTTTATTACATCCGGATCAGTCCAAATTTCTGTCATCTCGTATCTGGAACCTTCTTCTTCTGTAAAATTTATTCCGTCCGTTGAAAGAGCGCTTTTTATTTTTTGTTTTTCTCCTGTTGGGATGGGTTTGCCTGTTTCGTCCATTGGAGGTTTTGTGTCTGAGAAAACAAGATAATAAAGACGTATTTTTCCGTCATCTAAAAGAACAGCCTGCGGATCAGCGCCTATACTATATTTTGTCCTCTCTGTTTTTACCTGCAAAGATCCCTGTTCCCAAGTTTTGCCATCATCTTTAGATCTTGCAACCATTAAACCGGAATTGCTGCGTTGCGCTCCATCTACCGCATAAATAAAAAGCGTTCCGTCATTTAACTTTACAACATCCGGCACAGATGCTTTGTCCATAATAAGTTCATTGGTTTTTGTAAATTTAATTCCATCCTTTGAAGTTGCTTTGTAAACCTTGTGATAAAATGGCCCGTTTAGATCGCTGAAAGGATCGTTTATCATTCCTTCTTTATCAAAAGCAAGCTTAGTTGAATCTTGAGCAGGCTGGTAATTTAAAGCTTCTTCCTTTTTAAATAAGAATTTATTTGCTAAAAAATATCCGCCTCCAATTATTAAAACAGCTATAAACCCGATAATTATTATTTTTTTAGTTGAATTTGTTTTTAAATTTTTTGCTTGATCAATATTTTTAATTTCTTCCAACCTATACTCCTTTATTAATAACTTTATTTATCTCTCGTAAATCTTGGCATTTGCAGTAAATGCTGGGATCTGCCCTGCATTTTTTCCTGGGAAGGCTTCAAATTTTATTTTTCTTCCTTCAAGCATTTGTACAAGGACAGTTCCTGCCACATATTCTTCATGATTTTTTGCCTTTAGACCTTTTATCAATGTGCTTCTGTCCCAGGAATATCCATTTAAACCGTCCCAGTCTTGCCCTACTATCTCATATTTTACAAGACCCGTGGCGGTATCTACGGTGGCTGGGTCTGGCTTGTTGCCCTTTACGCCAAACTGCATTTCCTTTCCGCCATAATCTCCCATCGAGATGACGATGCTGGTCGGATCAAAATGGTCGTAAACAAGTGAAAGATGCCCTTTCCAATATTCTTTTCCGCCTTCATTGCCCTTGGAAATATATCCGCCTGTGCCTTCCAAAAACCAGTTCCCGACCAGCTTACCATCTATGTCATAGTCTATCTTTCCGCTTACCGGCTCAGTTGTTCTTACATACTTGGAAAGAACTTTAGTTTTTAATTCGTCGGCGTAATAGTTTAGCGGGTCGGCTGTATGTATCTTCCACGCTTCACCTTCATAATGCTCTGGTATTATAAACCCTGTAAGTTTTACGTCCATATCCCAAACGGCAAAGTCCAAAGTCTGACCGCCAATACGACCAATCTGCTGGCCTTCTTTTATAGAGACATTTAGACCCCTTGCCCCTTGCCCTGATTTATTTTGATCATAAATATTTTTTAATTCCGGCGAAAGACTGGTCACAAGATCGTAATAGTAAAATAGCTTGCAGCTCATTGAAAAAACCAAACGATACTCTGTTCCTCTAT
>PFLP01000070.1:3290-3744 GCA_002784625.1 Candidatus Pacebacteria bacterium CG_4_10_14_0_8_um_filter_42_14
CTACTTTGACACGCTGCGCGAGCGGCTGAAACCCGGCGCAAACGCGACGTTGCAGATCATCACCCTGCAGGACAAGCGGTTCGAGATGTACCGAAAAGGTGTGGATTTCATTCAAAAACATATCTTTCCGGGCGGTATGGTCCCCAGCCCGACGGTGTTGCGCCGCGAAGTGACGCGGGCCGGGCTGGATATCAAAAGTTCAGTCGAGTTCGGCAAAAGCTATTCCGACACGCTGCGCCGCTGGCACGAGTCGTTCAATGACCGTTGGGAAGATGTGGCACGCCTTGGCTTTGATGACCGGTTCCGGCGGATGTGGAATTACTATCTGACCTCTTGCGCGGGGGCGTTTCAAAGCGGAAACTGCGATGTGACACAGATTACCGTGACGCGGCCTGTCTAGGGCGCGTTGCCAACGCCCGCAGGATAACAATGCCGACCCTTTCCAAGCTGCTTG
>PFLP01000021.1:0-459 GCA_002784625.1 Candidatus Pacebacteria bacterium CG_4_10_14_0_8_um_filter_42_14
ACGGAGGCCTTAGCTAACTTTGAGGACACTCACCGTACGTGCAACTTGATCCTTGGTGTGGGAGACTCCAAGAATTCCATGGTGAATGCTATTGAGTACTCTGGATATACCCTAACTGCATACTCGGACCAAGACTTGTTGCCTCAAAATGAGACGTGGCACCCTGTGATCGAGGATGTTGTGTACAACGCGATGGATTGGAACTGCCCCAACTATGACACCGTGATGGCAGACCAGTTGAATAAGTACCATGGTAACATTGATGAAGAGGTTTCAGTACGCAACATCCTACCTACCGTCCAGTCTGGCGACTTGCATATTGCTCTTTATGATCTGACCGAGATGAACATGCATGTGTCATTTTGCCGCAAGTCTGATGCCCCAGAGACGGAACCTCACTATGCTTACGAACGCCAATTCACTCGTCTGCATATGAATGATCTCTTCGCTGAGCCTGCC
>PFLP01000021.1:557-15904 GCA_002784625.1 Candidatus Pacebacteria bacterium CG_4_10_14_0_8_um_filter_42_14
AAAGGAGTGCTTTATGGTAAAAACTGAGGTAGACACTAACGGAGCTCTTAAAAGAATTGCTGAAGCGAAATGTAGAGCTGATGCCAAAGAAAAAGACGCAAAAGCTGCAAAGCGCAAAGCTGATGAGGCGAAGAAAAAGAAATAAATCTAGTATTCCCCGATGCTCTGCATCGGTGGTCGCCGTCTCGAAGGGGTTGAAAGGGGAAACTGAGTTTCCCTTCCACATCTTCTGACTCCAGACTTTAAGATAGAATAGTGGAGTGTCAGAACACCTTAAAAGATCCCACAACACAAACTTGCTTCTGTACCATCTTGTATGTCCTGCTAAACGTAGAAAAAATTCCCTTGGATAAAGAAACAAACACTAGGAAGCAATTTGTGGACGTCTGGTTACTACATCTCTACTGTCGGAGCACACGGTAACGAATCTGTAATCAGTAGTTACGTTAAAAATCAAGGTAAAAGGTATACGCAGTTACACAGAGCCAACATTGGTCTCTTTGATTCTACTTAAGAAATGCACAATACCCCGTATGCTCTGCATCGGGGTTGCTTATTTTAGTCAGGAATATCCTATTTAGGATAGTTGATTTGCTTTGACGAATTGATGACTTCTCTTAGCTCTTGCTCTACTTTGATCATTGTTTTTGTGTCAGCATACACTCGGTCTGGAGTAACGTATTGCATTTTGGGGCTACTATAGGAAACATTTGATCTTCCATCTCCAATTGCAGCTTTTGCATCTCCGTTAAGCTGAGGAACTCTTCTTACCCAGGAAAAAAGGCTTTGACCACTTTGATTAAAGCTTGTATCTCGAATTGCAAAGTTAACATCTGATTTGAGTGTTTCCAGCTCAATCATCATCGGTGCGGCTAGAAGATTATGTATTGTTCTTGTTTGTTCAACAATACTATTTTCATTAGTTACAATAGCATTAATTGCAGCTATTAATGCTATTTTTAACTCACTTAGTTGTCTGGCATATTCTACTAGAGTAGATTGATCGAAAGTGTCACTAGTATTAATCAATAGTATTCTTCTCAATTCTTCTGACTGAATTATTTGATTAATATAGCTTATTGCCTGGGATATTAAGTTAGTAAACACCATGAGTTTTGGAAAATCATACTTGCTATTTGGAACGGCATCGATTGTAAATTTCCCAGTCATAGCTGAGGTGGTAAGTCCGTAGAGTCTTTCTCTTTTAGCTAGTGAGACAAGCGCTAGTGTTTCGTATGGATCATATCCTTGGGTATTGAAATTCCTCGCGGCATCCTGAGCTTTATTAGCAAGATCCAGCAGTTTTTCTGCCTCTTTTTTTAAGAATCTTCCATATTCTTTGAATCCTTCAAGAAGTTTTTTCTTTTCATTTTCAGATAAATCAGGCCTGGGAGCTTCTAGCTTGGGCCTCAAGCCGAGGGCCTCTGTTAAACGACTCATATTTCCTTTCCCAACATTCCTTTGGACAGAATTTTTACTTTGCCTTGCTGTGCCCCCACCGGGAATCCACATGCGCAGTCGTTTGTACTTCTTTGAACTGCTTCTGTAGCTGTGCCCCCACCGGGAATCGAACCTGGATTTAGCGCTTAGGAGGCACTTGTTCTATCCATTGAACTATGAGGGCGCCTTTTCAGGTATTGATTATACCAAGTCGGAGTGACTGGACTCGAACCAGCGACCTCGTCGTCCCGAACGACGCACTCTAGCCATCTGAGCTACACTCCGTTTTATCTTGGTGTATTATAAGCCAGAATATGAATGAGAGGATGAGAAGGAAATTGCCGCCGATTGAAGAAACAGAACAGAGTGAATTAATTCATTTGTTGAAGCCCGATGCCAAAGTACAGCAGGCATTATTGTTAGAACTTATTAGACAACAGAATGCCAAGATACGCCCAGTAACTTTGGAAGAAGTTCTCAATGAGCTCCCCGAAATTAAGAGAGTTTTGCAAAATTTTTCTACAGCATTAGGCAGATTCCGAGGTTTAAAGAAGAGACTGACTATGATGGGTTCTAGTTATGAATTAATTATTGGTGAAAAACTCATCGAAGAGCGCGCCGAGCGTTCAATAACTCTGGTGTTAATAAAACGTGTCTCAACTTAGGAAAGTGGTCAGAAGTATTCAAGCTAACTTATGTCGTTTTTTTTGCAAGATTTCTGATTGCAGGCGTATATTTTTTTTCCATTTCTTTCATCCAATTTTGAAAACTCAGGTTGCTGCTAGGCCTAGATTGGAGTTTGCTCTCTACTAGCGTCCTGGATAGATTAAATTTGTTAGTCGATTTATAACACTTCCTCACTTTACTCAAGCTCCACAGCATACAGATTAGCTGGGGCAGAGGGGCTGAAGCTAGTCAAAATGATCAAGCGCTTCCCATCCGGCCATGG
The DNA here is from genome assembly GCA_002784625.1 of Candidatus Pacebacteria bacterium CG_4_10_14_0_8_um_filter_42_14. Taxonomy (GTDB): domain Bacteria; phylum Patescibacteriota; class Microgenomatia; order UBA1400; family PJMF01; genus UM-FILTER-42-14. Next base: position 2,947 of record PFLP01000021.1, read on the forward strand.
ATACAGGAAGTTTTCATAAAATGGTCCAGAATAGACCGTGGTGGGATTAGTGGCATCGTAGCTCACGACCTTAAGTTCTGAGTCTTCCCGGTAAAGGAGATGAGCAGAGTCGGGATACCACTGGAAGGTGTTAGCAAAAAGCGGGGTGTGATAGCGAGCGAAGTTGGTGGCGGTCTCGGCAGAAGTGGTGGCTTGGAGAGTCAGGAACGCGCTCGGGCTGGCCGCTAAAGTGACGGGATTCGGAGAGAAGACGTCGTTTGCCAAGAGGTGTTTAACGCCATTGCCCTGACTTAGAACGACAGAGCCAACTTGGAAATTCTTGTCTTCCTCCCGGTCATAGACGTAGATACCACCTGGCGTAATGGTCCTTACTTCTGGTTGAGTACTGCTGGCAGGTAGCGGTGGGGTGATAATCTGAGGAATGGTGAGCTCTGCAGTGGCGGTGTAAAGCAAGCGCTTTTTATCTGGTGAAAAATGGACATCTTGGGCGCTGGTGGTAGCCATGGCAACGATTTCCTCTGGGAATTCGCGCATAAACTGACGCTCTCTCAGGTACATTTCTTCTTCCCACTCCGAGAGAATTTGTTTTCTCTGGAAGCTGACGTCTTTTAGTTGATTAGTGTCATTAAGTCGGTCTACTTGAAGTAAAAGCTCTTTATTGGGGGTGATAAGAAGTAGCTCCGTACTATCGGGAGACCAGATGGCGGTGGCTTTTTCAAGATTAATTTGGCTGGTTTCTTCAACAATTTGTCGCGGGCCTTTTTGCAAAGAAAATTGACTACTGGCAAGATCGAGAATGTAGAGACCTCGCTTGCGTTCTGCCGAGACAGAGGCGGTGTAGTAGAGGAGTTTTTGACCATCTGGTGAAGGCAAAATGTGTTCGACGCCAGTAAAGGTCAGGGTAGTTAAGCTGGGCGCAGCAGGGAAGAGCAAGGCGTTAGTTTGGGTGACAAGTTCTTTTTCGATGATCATCGTCTTGTACCAAGGCTGGTAGCCATCTTTGGAGATTTCGACTTCATAATCGCCGGGATCAAGATAAAGAGTCTGGTCAGTGGCAGCAACAAGGCGACCGTTTAGCTTCACTTGGGCACCAGTGGGGAAAGAATTGGCTGACAAAAGGCCAGTGTCGCGCTGCCAACCAGTGTCGGTGACCCGGTAACCACCCTTTGCATACTGTATTGCCACCAGAGCTCCACCAATTATAATTGCAGCAGAAATAGCAGTATAGAGAACCCCTTTATTGACCGACCAGCGCATAAAGGTATTATAGGCAGAGACTATGCGCATTGCCAACCCATTTCATTCACTCCACTTAGGCCTCGATTGCGGCGCTCATCGCTTGCGCCTACTCGAGCTGGGAAATGGTATTGTAGTCGACGAACCAACGGTTTTGGCTGTCGAAAGTCGAAGTAATAAGGTTCTGGCTATTGGCGCAGCAGCTGAAAAAATGGCCGGTCGGGTTGGAAATGAGGTCATTTTGCATTGGCCAATGATGGCTGGGGAGATTGCTGATGAAGCGGTGATGAGAGCTTTGCTCCAGGCACAGTTTCGTGAGGCAAAAATTAAGTGGTCGCTGATGAGTCCGACGGTGATGGTTACAGTTCCGGCTGCGGCAGAGTCAGTTGCAAAGGAGTCCTGGAGTGATGTGCTTTATGGTCTCGGTGCTGGTTCTGTCTATACGATTGCGGAGCCTTTGGCCGCGAGCATTGGTGCGGGCGTGCCGATAGCCGATGCCTCTGGAAGTTTCTTGGTTCAGATGGGTTACGATCGCGTCGAGGCAGTTGTGGTTTCACTTGGAAGCATTGTGGCTAGCGCTTCTGTGCCTGTCGCCGGGCGAAAGTTGATCTCTTGGCTGCAGTACGAACTGCGCGAGTCACTAGAGCTCATCGTTAGTCCCGAACAAGCGGCCCACTTACTTCATCACTTGGGTTCTCTTTACGGCGATCTCGATAAACGCCAACTTGTTTCTGGCAAAGACGCCAGCTCTAATCATCCGAAAGAACTCGAGGTTTCTAGCGCCCACTTGGCACGCCCAATTTTGCGCTTCGCCGAGAGATTGCAACAGAGCATGACTGAGCTTTTGTCTGATATTCGACCAGAATTAACCACCGATGTAGTCGACAAAGGTTTTCTTCTTTCTGGTGGCTTGGCCCAACTTCACGGCCTTGATGCTTGGCTGATTGAGCGCCTTGGTGTGCCGGTCTCCGTTGTTGACTCGCCGAGCACGGCCGCCATTCGTGGGGTCGGGACTACCTTGGCACACCTGGATGAATTTCGAAACAGTCTCGGCTATCATATGAGAGACTAATTTTTTTATGTTAAAAATACTTTCTCTAAATATCGAAGGTCACAAGCACCTAGGGCGTTGGCTGCCCGTGGTCAAAAAACTTCAGCCTGATGTCTTGTGCCTGCAGGAAGTCTTCGCCTGCGACGTGACCGAGATCGGCACGGAACTCGACATGTCGGTCCAGATGGTGCCGACGATTGATATTTCTAAGAAACACAAATATGCTCTCGAGCTTTTGGGCGAAGCCGGAATCGCTATTCTCACCAATCTGCCCGCGACCGAGATCGAAGTTTCGCAGTATGGCGGTCCAGAGGAGATTGGTTTTTTTCAGGAGCCAAATGATGGTCAGAGGTTGCTAATCCAGACAATGGTGACAAAGGGAGAAGAGAAATTTTCGGTGGCGACGACTCACTTTACTTGGTCTAGAAAGGGTGAACCGTCCGATCTCCAGCGTGAAAATTTCTCCAGACTCAAACCAATCATCGAGGGCTACGACGAGCTGATTCTTTGCGGTGACTTTAATTCTCCCAGAGGTGGAGAGATGTTTTCTAAGTTTACTGAGCTTCTGACTGATAATTTACCAGAAAAATACACAACCACTATCGACGAGAATCTTCATTATGCAGGCAAACTAGATCTGGTGGTCGACACAATTTTTTCGACCACTCATTATCAGGTGACTAATTGCCACCCAATTGATGGTCTAAGCGACCACATGGGTGTGTGGGGAGAGGTGGAGAGGCTAGAAAAATAATTAGTAAAAGTGATATGATAAATTCAATAGTTTAGAGAATTATCAAGGAAAGAAATATGTCATTAGTTACCGAGCATCAACCATCCGTTAACAATGCCATCGTGCATGCACCAGATCATTCTGGTGGGGGGGCACCTTCCTCTGCGCCAGAAAATTTAAATCAAGTACTTGCCAAACAAGTAAGAGGACTCACTGCTGAGAGCGCTGATCATAAAAAATTAGTTTCACTATTGATGAGTGAGATGGAACTTACACAAGCTGATGCAGCTGAGCTGATAGGAGAACTCCCTGATTATTTAGAAAATCCGAATATCGTTGGTGCTAATGATATAGACTTGCTTGCTCAAATCATAAATATTTTAGGGAGAGTATTCTCACCACAGCCTGAAGAGGTGCGGGAAACAGTGCTGGCTAAATTAAGAGCTAGAACTCAGCCCGCAAATTCTAGCCAAGAGACAGTTGAGAAAGACGCTCCTGAATCTCCTGTCGAAGCAGAGAAGGAAAGCAGACTACTTTTAGCTGCGCTTGAGAAGGTTGCTGAAAATCCAAATGATCTTGCAAAATGGGTGGCTAAAAATATAGATTCAGACCAGATGGTTATTCTACAAGATGAATATTTTACTGAAGTTCCAGTTGCCTTGAGTAAAATAGCTGAAGCTATTAAGAATGGATATGTTGCGAGGATTGTAGGTTTATTTCCAGGCAGTATTAGACCTGACTCGATTCCCATTGGTCTTAGTAGCCTTCCGGTGGAGATTAGGGGTAGGATAGACGAAGTGCTCGGGGACGTTCAAGCAAATGTTGATAAAATAGTTAAAAATTTGGATGACCATCGATATACAGCCCTCAGTCAATTTAAAGGCGCGGTGGTGGATACTCTGGAGGAATACCTACGAGCCCTTGGTTTAGAGCAAAGCGGAGATAGAACTATCCCAATTACCAATCCAGTAGATCGCATTTTCAATACAGCTGCTGGTATAGAAGATGTGTGTGATCGGGTTGGAGAAATTACTTCATTTAACGAGCTGACAGAATCGCTGAATGCTATTACTGAAGATCGCAACATGAGGCAACAAGTCAGGGCAATTTCACTCTCGGATTTTCAGAATTTTGAAGAGGAACGCGCTGCCAATGGTCGTGGGTTGAATAAAATTAAGAGAGAAGGACGGGTAAGAAAAGCGATGGGGGCCTTCGGAAGATTGTTTGGAGGTCGCTAGACTTCCCCCCTAAACATCTCCCCGCGCTCCTGATAATTCTTAAAAATCCCAAAGCTGGCACAAGCTGGTGACAGTAGGATGGTATCTCCAATTTTTGCGTATTGGCGACAAAAAGCCACTGCATCTGCCATCGAAGTCACGAGTCTGTGGGGAATTTCTCCAAGTTCTGCTCCAATTGTTTCACCTGTCGGCGGGAAGAGGGCCACAGCCTTCACTCCTCGCTTCTTAATTTCCGCAATGTACTCAGAGAGATCGACGCCTTTATCATGCCCACCGGCGATGAGAATGACTGATTTTTTTGGAAAAGACCTGAGGGCAGCGATACCAGCTTCGGGTGTGGTGGCCTGGGAGTCGTTGTAGTATTTTATGCCTTCTTTTTTACCAATGTACTCGAGACGGTGGGGCAGAGATTTGAACGAGCTGATGGCTTTGCCAATATCTTGATAACTGACTCCAAAATGTTTGCCGACGATAATACTTGGCAGGGCATTAAGCCACTGATGCTCGCCAACTAGAGGAATGTTGGCTGTTTCGATAATTTTTTCATTTCTGTACCAGAGAGCATTGTCGTGCAGACTGGCTTCGAGTGTCTCGGCTTGACTGTCGTTTTTTCCAAAGTGATGACGCTCAGCGGGAGTTTGATAGATTAACTTCTGGAGGCTTTCATACCCTGGATTGTAGATGACATGGTCCGATTGCTCTTGAAAAGCAGTTATGGCCCCTTTTGAGGCCATATAGGCTTCGAGAGTGGGGAAATGATCGAGGTGCTCGGGGGTGATATTGAGAAGGACGGCGATGTTGGGACTGACTGACATATCAACGAGTTGGTGACTCGAAAGCTCGATGACGGCAATGGGGCTAGTATTGTCTTGAATCAATTTTTCAAGTTCTGGGATTAGGGTGAGGGCTGGGGTGCCAATGTTGCCGCCAAGTACGGAAGGTAGACCCGCTTCGTGGAGAATGCGGTAGATGAGGGCAGTGGTAGTGGTTTTGCCTTTGGTGCCAGTGACGCCGATAGCGATCACACCAGGCAAATTGAGCTCAAGATACTCGAAGAAAAGCTGGGCGTTGTTGGTTCGTCTGAGATTGCCTAACGGCCCAGAGATGAGCGCGGGATGATTTGGGGGAATACCAGGTGTTTTGACCAGAATACTATCTGGAAGAATTGAATCAGACTCAAGCTGACTTGATTGCAAAAACTTGCCTTGATTCTCTGCAATGACTTTTTGCCAATCAGCTGAAAGCTGATCACTTGGTTTATCATCGACGAGAATGAAGAGAGCTTCTGGATTTTGATTTTTAAGGAAGTGGTAGCTGGAAAGGCCCTCGCTGCCGAGGCCGAAAATAATGTAGTTCTGCATACGTATCTCCAGTTTATTATAGTCTATAGTTGGGTTGTGAGCGAACAAACGCAAACTAATCGCATGACTCTTTTCGAAGTTGTCGCCAAGATTCCGGCGGGGAAGGTGACGACTTATGGGGCGCTGGGTAAGGCCACTGGGCTGCACCAGCGATATGTGGGGCGACTTCTTCATACGAATACTAACTCAGAAGCGACGCCGTGCCATCGGGTGGTCTTTTCAACTGGAGCCTTGGCACCTGCCTATGCCTTCGGCGGAGCGGCGGTTCAGCAGGAAAAACTGGAGTCAGAAGGGGTGGAGTTTGAACACGGCCGGGTGAATTTGAAAAAGTATCTGTGGCAGCCACCGGCGCTTGAGTTTGTCAAATAACCAAGTGCCATTTTTTGGCTTTTACTCAAGTAGTTATATACTCAAAATTTAGAAAAAAGTGTTTCTGTTAGTAGCGAAAGTAGGTAAGAGTATGGTTCGTTCTTTATTCGTAAATGCTGTGATCAATGCGAAAAACCCGAAGAGAAAGCGAAAATAGGTCGCCATTGACCATTTCGGGTCGCGCGGTTGACTCACTCTTTTGTCACTAAGTGCGATTTTCGATTCCTCAGTCCATTTCAACCGCGTATAATTGGGGTCGTGTTCGCCTCTGTTCGTAGGTGAGCACCAGACTAACATGAATAAAAACACCGATCAATCGACATTACTATTTGGTTTAGAGCTGTTTGGCAGTACGAAGGCCCAATTGCTAACCGAAATCGATTCTCGAGTTAAATCACAAAAACTGCCAATTATTATCGCCACGCCCAATCCAGAACAGGTCATGTTGTCCCGAAGAGACTCCATCTTTCTAGATCATTTGCAGTCATTTGACCTACGAATTCCCGATGGCAATGGATTGGTGTGGGCTTCGAAGTTACTTGCCCATAAATTAAATCAACCAGCATTGAGCGAACGCATCACTGGCGTTTGGCTGACAGAGGAGTTATTGAAAAAAGCAGAGCGCGCTAAAAAACAGGTGTTAATCATCGGTGGTCGTCGCTACAAAAATTACGTTTTGGATTATCTGCGCCTAAATTGGACAGAGGGGTACGAGAATATCCAGGTTCCACAAGAGGCGGAAGAGCGAGCCTTGGAGAAACTGTTACTGAGCTTAAAGCCTGTATATATTTTCGTGGCTTTCGGCGCCCCAGCTCAAGAAGCCTGGATCATTAATCATCGAGATCTCTTAGATAAAGCTGGCGTAAAAATAGCCATGACGGTAGGCGGCGCCTTTGACATGCTTTTTGGCATTACACCAAGAGCCCCAGGCTGGATTCGAGTTTTGCAACTAGAATGGCTCTACAGACTTATCCAAGAGCCAACAAGATGGCGCAGACAGCTAAAACTATTCGAATTTGTGAAGTTGGTTTTTACAACTCTTCTGAAGAATCAGTAGCGACTTGACCTTCTGGATTCACACCGAGAAGCCAAAGAACGGTTTCTTTTTTGTATCTTCTGTCACCTCTGGAGTTAATGCGAATTGGAGGAAGCTTGCCTCTTTTACCCCATCTTTTGATGGTGAGAGGAGAAACTCTCAAAAGATCAGCGACTTCGCGGACAGTTAAGAGATCTGGTAGATTCTTCATATCTAGTTTATTGGCATCGCTGGCTTTACCAGTTCGTCTGGTGGCCTCATCAGCTTCGATTATTGGCATGTTTATATCATTCATAGATGCTTTCCCTGTTTATATACTTCTAATACCTCCGGTATAGACGAGTGGAACAAAGGGCGGCTTTGTCATCCTCAAAGTAGCAGAGTAGCAACAACTGGGTCAAGGGGTAGTTTGGCATGTGCATAGGTGTGCAGAACTAGACAGTTTAGAGCTTATAGTATTATCAGTACGTCCGATAGTTTTTGTAGTGTGGAAAACTCGATGATTTTCAGACTAAAAACCAAATAATTGTTGGGTTCGGTTAATATTTCCTGGTTATTGTTGAACCAACAAAAAACCCCGCCTGTTTCCAGACGGGGTTCCCAGTTTCTTTATAAAGAGAGAATTACTTCATTTCGACCACACAGCCAGCTTCTTCAAGCGACTTTTTGGCGGCTTCAGCATCTTCTTTCTTAGCGCCCTCGAGGACAGTCTTTGGGAGAGATTCAACAAATGTTTTTGCTTCACCTAATCCAAGTTCTGGCTTGAGTACACGAACGGCTTTAATAGCACCGATCTTGTTGGCACCGGCGTCTTTTAGGACGACGTCAAATTCAGTCTGTTCCTCGACTGCTTCAGCTGCGGCTGCAACTGGAGCGCCCATCATCATAGGAGCTGCGGCGCTAACGCCGAATTCCTCTTCGAGGGCAGAGACTAGCTCTGAAACATCCATGAGTGATAGTTTTTTAACGCTATCAACGATGGCTTGTACTGGTTTTGAGAGAGTTTTACTCTCTGTTTTTTCGTCTGTCATATATTCCTTTCTTATTACTTGTTACAGACTGGGTTACTCGGTTTTTTCTGCTATTGCAGGCTTCTTCTTCGTGATCGCTTTAAGCACATAGACCAAATCTCTCTGACTTGCCTTGAGGACATTGACCAAGCCATAAGCTGGGCCTTGGAGTCGAGAAATAAGCATGGCAATGAGTTGATTCTTGCCTGGAAGTTTGCTGAGTGCTTCAAGGTCATCGGCGGTGAGGACTTTATCCCCCATCAGACCTTGTTTGATGACTAATTTTTCGCTCTCAGTGTGAAAAGTGAAAAGGGCTTTGATGCCGCCGACTTCGTCTTCATTGCAAAAGACAAAAGCATTCTGGCCTTCGAGTGAAGAGTCGAGATCTCTGATGTCGAGAGCTTTTTTGACCAAAGCATTCTTAACTACTTTAAGTTCGGCACCAGCATCTTTGAGAGCCTGGCGAAGCTCGACTTGCTCATTCACGGAAGTACCGCTGTACTCGACGATGGCAAATGATTTTGCCTGAGCCAACTTCTCGCGAAGCAGTTTAACTGTGTCGATATTTACTTGATTTGGCATACACTCCTTTATGTTTGTGCGTGCCGAAGAGAGAAAAGTGCCTGATATAGGCAAAAGTCATATCCTCGGCGCGGCTTAATTTTTGCGCGCTGTCTGTAGATTGCAGGGGCTAGTATACCAAATAATCTCTAATTAGCTATATGTGGGCGTGGGTGGCGATCATGAATTATTCATTGTCTTTTTTTGCTGCCTCTTTTTCTTGCTGTCTATTATAAAGATAGTTTCCTGCTTGGAAAAAAGCAGGTCCAAAAATGGAAGCATAACCCGCAAAATCTTTTCCTATGGCTAAAAGAATCACTCCAGCAATAATCATTGCGAATGTCAATGATCCAGCAATAAACATGCCAGTTCTCTCATTCTTGATATTTGATGCAATGACAGATAATTCTATTGATTGCCTGTGGGAAGACTGATTTTTAGCCATTCCAACAATAGTTTTCCTTGTTTGTGGGTCATACTGATTGAGTACAGAAGGATGAGGTAAGGGCCCACTGTAATGATAACTTCTACCTACTAAGGCTACTTTTTTTGCGGGAGTTTTTGGACGACTAACTGGTTTGGTAACTTGGCTTTTTTTCATGATGATCTATCTGATCTTGCAAATCTTCACCCGTTACTAGCCAATCTCTATGTAAGAGCTCTGAATCAGGGTCAGTGGTGTATTTATATGCATCGAGTTTGCCGAATATATCAACAGTTCTAGCCATGCCTTTGAAGAATGATGGTGAACGATAAATATTTGTTGATTTCATTTAAAGGAAGTATAGCATAGCACTAGTTTCTTTAATGGACACCTAATTTCAAAATCGAATCTGAACACTTGCACTAGAATGCAGGCATGCGGAAATAATTTTCGGGAGTTTTTTGTGTGAGTGAATTTACGTGTATATACTTGCTACTTATTGCTATCAAACTATATCACGAATTATACTAGCACCATGATGCCAGCACTAACCGCTATGCCATATTCCGAGAAGGGCTTGAAAGTCTTAGCAGACATGCTGCGAATTCATAGTTCGCTCATGTGGATTGATCCGAGTAGCAATCAAGTTTCTGTCAATAAATTGCCAGAGATACTGCTTAACAAGCTTAAAAAAACACCTCGCGCTATCGTCACCTGAGAAGATGCTGTCCCCATGATATACTCACTCCACAGATGAAAATGCAATTTCGAACCACTACTTCAACTATTATCCCTGAGTAGGGGCGGTGTTGTCGTATTGTCACACTCCCCAATCTCGGGGAGTTTTTTGTAGTTAAGACGTATAATAAGGAAATATGAAAGAAGAAAAAGAATACTTACAAAAATTAAGACACTCGGCAGCTCATCTCTTGGCCGCCGCAGTACTGGAGATCTACCCAGATGCAAAACCGACTATTGGCCCAGCCATTGAAGATGGTTTTTATTATGATTTTGAGTTTCAGACCGCGATCTCAGAGCATGATCTTGGCAAAATCGAGAAAAGAATGCATAAAATTGCCTTGACTTGGAAAGATTTCTCGCATGAAGAGGTCTCAGCCAAAGTTGCCCTCGAAAAATATTCCGAAAATGAGTACAAGCAGGAACTGATTCGCGACTTGGAGAAAGAGGGCGCGGTCATCACTCTCTACACCAGCGGGAAATTTACGGATCTTTGTCGTGGGGGTCACTTAGACGCCCCAGCCAAGGAACTCAAGCACTTTAAGCTCATGAGCGTTGCCGGTGCTTATTGGCGAGGTGATGAGAAAAATAAGATGCTTACAAGGATTTATGGTACGGCATTTTCGTCAGCAGAAGAGCTTGATGAGTATCTTAAGCAACAAGAGCAGGCGAAGCTCAGAGATCACCGAAAATTGGGGAAAGAGCTCGATCTTTATCATATCGATGACATGGTTGGAAAAGGCTTAATTCTTTGGCTACCGAAAGGAACCATTCTTCGCGACGAAATCGAGAATTTGGTTAAGGAAAAAGAAGCTGTAGCGGGATATGTTAGGGTGGCGACGCCACATATTGCTAAAGAAGAACTTTATCTAACCTCTGGTCATTTGCCATATTATAAAGACAGTATGTATCCACCGATGCAGATGGATGATGGCGTTTATTATCTCAAGGCGATGAACTGTCCACATCACCACCGTATTTATGGTTTTAAGCCAAGAAGTTATCGTGAGCTTCCCTTGAGAATGGCCGAGTACGGCACTTGTTATCGTAACGAACTTTCAGGCGCCCTGGCCGGCCTCTTGCGCGTTCGCGGCATGGCCATGAATGATGCGCATATTTACTGCACCAAGGAACAAATCAGAGATGAGTTCGCGGCGGTTATTAGTTTGACGCAAGATTACTTCAAAATCTTTGGCTTGAGTAACTACTGGTTTCGGTTATCAAAATGGGATCCAGCGCATACGGAGAAATACATCAATGAACCAGAAAACTGGAAATTTTCAGAACAGGTTTTGCGCGAGGTTTTGGACGAAATGAAAGTGGAGTACGAGGAAGTCGATGACGAGGCAGCCTTTTATGGTCCCAAAGTCGATGTCCAGTTTCATTCAACCATCGGTCGCGAAGAAACAATGTCGACGATTCAGCTTGATTTCATGGCCAAAAAACGTTTTGGTCTAGAATATGTAGATGAATCTGGAGAAAAAAATGGAGAAGTTTTTGTGATTCATCGTGCGCCTTTATCTGTGCACGAACGCTTCTTGGCATTCCTCATCGAACACTACGCCGGGGCATTTCCTGTCTGGCTGAGTCCAGTTCAGGTTAAAGTCTTGCCGATTACAGATAGCCATCTTGGGTATGCCAAAGAAGTTCTTGCTAGCTTGAAGTCAGCTGGTATTCGGGCAGAACTCGATGATCGTTCCGAACGACTCCAGGCGAAAATTCGCGATGCTCAGCTCGAAAAAGTGCCGTATATGTTAGTGGTTGGTGATAAAGAAATGGCTGATAAATCTGTGGCCGTTCGCAAAAGAGAAGGCGGGAAGCAGGAAGTGGTTGGTCTTGAGGAGTTTGTGGTAGAGTTGAGGGAAGAGATAGTAAAGCGAGTGTGAGGGGCAAGGCAAGTATGTTTGAGTTTACTGGTCCACACAGTCATTTTAAAGATCTAGGTGAGCACGAAATCCATATTGATAATCCTATTGTGGCGAATTATCTGGTGGAGCTTGGGTTAATTACCAAGGAAAATGCGCTTGAAGAGTTTTCAAGGTGTGGAATTGATGTGCTTGCGGTAAATAAAGCTGAAGACCTGTATCTTCTGAAGTCACAATCATCAAATGTTACATTTTTCCTGCTTTTAGGGGAGACAGATCCAAAAATTTCTGATCTTGCTTTGGAAAGATTCGATCAGATTATGTCTGATATTTCCGAGATAGTTGAAGCATTGTCTGATGACTCATTGATGACCGACTTCGTTGAAACTGATGAACAATTGCGAATAGCGTTTACACTTCCTGATGATGTTCTGTCAATGCCAACCAATGGATATGAAATTTCAGGATTGTGGGAAAGACACGGTGTTGTAACTAGTTCTCTAGAGAAATGTGGTTTGTTGGACAAAGAGACAGTTGGGATGTTTATTAGCTCTGCTGAGATTGAAAATTTTATTAAGTACTCAGATAGAAAAGATTTGTCAGCTGAGATTCATCTCAAGGCGATTCACAACTTCGTTGATAAAGTGGCAAAATTGGCCATTAAGTCTTTAGAGTTAGACTGCTCGAAAGTTTTGGTGAAGTTTTCTGATGCAGAAGATCAGGCAGTGCCGAAATCGCAAATAGGTTTAGCTTCCGGAAATGGCGCAAACTTCATTCAGAAAGTTGAGGTCAGTGTAGATGATTCAGGAGTTGCGACTGTAGTTATAAACCCACGGATTTTTAACTCATTGTTTCCTGTTAATCCGCGCATCAACTTAGTGGGCTCTGATATTGCAAATTATCGTGATAAAAACAACAAGAGATCGGTTGATCCTTCGCTTGGTGGTGAGTACCTTGTAGCATCAAAAATATTTTTAGCTCTAGCGCTTCACAAGTTCCAAGCTGATCCAATGGCATTGATTTCTCGCGCACTTGAGCAATTTTTGTCGTCTCTTAACGAAGACGATAATCTATTGACTCCAGTTGAAACAGACGATCCAACCTTCGTTAGTGCTTGGAGTTCGATGAATGAAAATGCAAAGAATAAATACCTTCTTGAGAAAAGGAAGAAATTACAAAAACAAATTGACTATCTTTGGAGAGAAGTTAACACACAACTTTTTGGGGAGACTTAGGTCTCCCCAAATTTTTTGACAAGGTTGGGGTTAAGTAAAGTTTTGCGTTGGTTTTTACCTTTGTTTCGATGCCAAAAAGTAGGCTATCAAAATACGGCGTT
>PFLP01000060.1:0-2007 GCA_002784625.1 Candidatus Pacebacteria bacterium CG_4_10_14_0_8_um_filter_42_14
TATCTATTCCCCGCGATCTTTGGAGCGAAGCCTACAAAACCAAAATCAATGCCCTATACAGCTATGGCCCTGAACACACGCCAGAGAAGCCAGAACAATTTCCCGCTGATGCGATTGGCGAACTCATCGGCGTGCCTATCGATTACACAGTTGTTGTCGATATGAATACGATTGCCACAATTGTTGACGCGCTTGGTGGCGTTAGTGTCGATGTCGAAAAAAGCTTCACCGATACTGAGTTTCCGAATCCAGATGTTGATGTCACCAAAGTCACCGATCCCGTGATTTTGTACTCCACTGTTAGCTTTGAGGCAGGACCGCAACTACTTACTGGCAAGAGATTTCTGGAATACATCCGCAGCCGTCATAGCGACTCAGAGGAAGGCACAGATGATGCTAGAAGTAGAAGGCAACAAAAAGCGCTTTCGGCCTTAGTGGAGTCAGCTAAACAGAAATCTCTCTTAACCAATCCAAGCAAGCTAGGCAATCTTTATAAACTTTATAACAATTCTTTTAACAAATATCTCTCTATAGAAGAAGCTGTTTCTATTGGCTATAAATTCCGGGACCAGGTTGATTCACTAAAAATTAACAATCACAGCCTGAGCGTGGAATCACAAAATGAGCTTGGCGTTCTTACTCATCCAAATCCTCGCTTCTATGATAATCAGTGGGTGTATACAATAGTGAATGAAGAAAACTTCAAAAAAGAAGTCCAAAAAAAGTTAGGTATTTCCAGTCATGAATAAATTACAGCAGCCCATTGATCCAAAAATTATCATTCGCTTATTGATCGTCTTGGTGTTAATCTTGGCTTTCTTGAGCGGATATTTTCATGCCTTGTACCAAACAGAGGTTCGAAAAGGGGCCAATTGCTATAATATAGAGAGCACATGATAGATAACCCAAAACAATCTAGAACAATTTTGGTAACTGGCGGCGCAGGCTTTATTGGCTCAAATTTTATTGGCTACTGGCTCAAGCAACATCCGGAAGATAAAGTTGTCAATCTCGATGCTTTGACATACGCAGGGACACTTGAAAACACTCGCTCATTCGAAGCTAATCTCAATTATTCATTCATTCATGGATCGATCTGCGATGTCGAGATCGTCAAGCAAGCAATGATGGGCGTCAATGTCGTAGTTCACTTCGCTGCCGAGTCCCACGTAGATCGCTCAATTCTTAATCCAGGAGTTTTTCTGGAAACAAATGTAATTGGCACCCAAGTTCTTCTTGCCGCTGCCTTAGAACAAAAAGTCACTCGTTTTCATCACATCTCAACCGACGAAGTCTTTGGCACCCTAGATCCAAATTCAGGAGAGAAATTTAGTGAAACTACTCCTTACGATCCTCGCAGTCCCTACTCAGCCAGTAAGGCTGGTTCTGACCACTTAGTTCGCGCTTACGGTGAAACTTACGGACTTCCCTATACCATCTCCAACTGTTCAAACAACTATGGACCAAATCAATTTCCTGAAAAGTTTACTGCCCTAGCCATTACCAACTTGATCGACGATAAACCAATCCCAATTTATGGTGATGGTGGCCAAATCCGCGACTGGCTTTATGTTTTAGATCACTGCACAGCAATAGAGGCAATTTTACTTGGCGACAAAGTAAACACAACTTTTGTGGTTGGTGGCCTAACTGCAGATGTCACTAACAAAGAAATTGCTCTAAGCTTACTTGCAATTATGGGTAAACCAAGTAGCATGCTCGAAACTGCAACCGACAGACCAGGACACGATCGAAAATACAGCGTTGACTGGTCGCATATTAACGAGACTTACGGCTGGAAACCAAGTGTAACCCTGGAACAAGGCTTAGCCCAGACAGTCTCCTGGTATCAAGCTAATGAAACCTGGTGGCGTCCTTTGAAAGAACAAAATAGCGAATATTTTCAAAAGCAGTACAATAAGGACTAACTAGCTAATCAGAAAGACAAAGATATGGAAATTCATGAAGCTGTTATGCCAAGCATAACTACCCAACAATACGGGAAAA
>PFLP01000060.1:2036-3636 GCA_002784625.1 Candidatus Pacebacteria bacterium CG_4_10_14_0_8_um_filter_42_14
CCTCTTCAACACAACGTTGACGATGGTGGATATTTTGTTGAACTCTCACGACTTAAAGATGGCGCTCACACTGCCTTCTCAACCCCAGTGGAAGTCAAGCAAATTAGTCTTTCGCAAGTCATCCCAAACTCAGTCAAGGCTTATCACGTTCACTATAAACAAGACGACGTTTGGTTTGTCGCCCCACACGATAAGTTACTCGTAAATCTCCATGACATCCGCAAAGACTCTCCAACTTATGACGCGCACATCAGACTTGTACTCGGAGGTGGTAAAGCTACAGCCTTGCGAATTCCCGCTGGAGTAGCTCACGGCGTCGGCAATCCATACAACCGCTCGATGCATCTAATCTATACGACTTCAGAACAATTCAACCTCGAAAATCCAGATGAACATCGCCTACCCTGGGATCACTTTGGTGCCGAAGTTTGGGACCTAACTAAAGGTTAATTCATGGCAGATAAAATACCTCTCTTGGTCACCGGAGCCAATGGCTTGGTCGGCTCAAAATTTACAGAACTTTTTAGTGACAAGTATTCCTTCGACATTCTCGAGCTTTCAGATCCTTTAGCACCAGTAGATATTACTGACCTTGAAGCAGTTAAGCATCGTTTTGAAGCATCTGGGGCGAAAGCCTGCATTCACTTTGCCGCATTTACCAATGTCACTGCCGCCTGGGAACAGCGGGGCGATAAGAGTGGCTTGACTTATAAAGTTAACGTCACTGGAACAGAAAATATTTCCCAAGCCGCTGCCCAAAAAAATGTGCATGTAATCCACCTTTCTACCGCCTACGTTTTTGATGGTGAAAATAAAGAAACGTATGTGGAATCAGATAAAATGAACCCTATTGAATGGTATGGAGAGACCAAGGCGCGAGCAGAAGATGTTTTTTCTGCAGCTACTCATCCCTGGACGATTCTGCGCATCGATCAACCATTTCGATCTAACCCATTCTCCAGACTTGACATCGCCCACGCTTTTATGGCTAAAATAAAGGCAAATGAAGCGCGATTATTTACCAACCACTACTTTGGACCAACTTACATCGATGATCTCGCCAGAGTTATTGACTTTTCAATCTCAGAAAAATTGACAGGCCTTTTCCACGCTACCGCTGGGGAAAAGTGGGGCGATTTTGAGCTTGGAACCGCAATTAAGAATATCTTTAATCTCTCTGGAGAAATTCAGCCAAGCGATCTTGATGAATATTTGAAAACGGTCAACCGACCATATCAGCGCAACACGGCTCTAAACACAGATAAATTAACAAATATTTTGCCATTCAAACTAAAAACTGTTGAGGAAGCTTTAGCTGAATTAATATTCTAATCGTACTTTTTCCGATTCGCCTCTCGCCACATTGCAATCTCTGCATGATTGCCATTTAATAAAACCTCAGGAACTTTTTTGCCTTTATAATCTGCTGGCCTAGAGTATTGAAGAAAACCTAGAGATCCAGGAACGCTATGTGACTCATCTTGAGGACTGGCTGGATTCCCCAAAACACCGGGCAATAAACGGACAACACTCTCAACCATGGCTAATGCCGCGGGCTCCCCGCCCATCATTACAAAATCCCCGATGCGTTTTTCTTCAT
>PFLP01000014.1 GCA_002784625.1 Candidatus Pacebacteria bacterium CG_4_10_14_0_8_um_filter_42_14
TCGCATGAGAATATTCATTTGAATGACAGAGAACATTGAGGCTAAAACTCGAACTGGAGGCGGTACTTTCCAAATGTTGTTATAAAAAACCACCGCACCTTGCCAGATACAGTTGTAAGGTTTTTCTTGGGAGAGGAAAGATTGGGTCAGGGCAGCAAAGTAAGATTTGTGGAAAACAGCGTCTGCGTCTTCGCTTGTTATAGTTGTAAATTTTAGAGGAATATTTTTTTGATCAATGACGTATTTTTTTGCTTGGCGAGCACCCCAAGCTGTGTTTGAAGATTTTCCCTTGATCTCGCCGACGATATCTGGGTGGTAGGTAGTGAGTAGAGTGCCAAAGACATGGCCGAACTTCTTTTCAAGCGCTGCCGCTTTTTCTCGCGCATCTTTGCCTTCACGCTCTTCGAAAGAAATAACGATATGCAGATTTTTGGTTGGGAAAGTTTGATCTTTAAGAGCAGTTAGAGTTCTTTCTAGAGTGAACATTGGTTCTTTATAAGTGGGAATAATAATGCAGTGATTAATTGAGTTCCATGAATTTGGATAATTTTTCTTGAGATCAGTTAGCCAGTCGAATCGGCTCGCGGCTCTGATTTTGAAGTGCGACATTATGGACAAGCCCGCCATAGTTAGTGACCGGTAAAGCCAGTAGACACTAAAGGTGATGACATAATAAGCAACAAGATTCGGGACGACGAACGAGCCCCAGATTGGAAACAAAATCAGTGACCATGAGACAAATCCAGGGAGAATTTCCAGTCCGCGCTGCATTCTCACCGGGTGGCGACGCACAATTCTGGCGATATTTTCTGCGAAGGTCATGAGTTTATATTGTAACAGGGTTCGCCTGGAAAGGTTGAAACTGAGGGAAAATTTGGTTGGTGTTGGTGATGATTTCTTCAGTCGAGATTTCCACGGCGTGGGTCAGATGCCAAGCTGTTTCCTTAATCATCCGGGGTTCACAACTTTTGCCCCGGTGGGCTTGCGGAGGCAGAAAGGGAGCATCTGTTTCTAGAAGCAATCTTTCTTTGGGAACCTGAGTTATAAGCTCACGAATGGCGCCACTGTTTGGATAGCCAGCATTTCCGGCCACGCCAATATAGGCGCCCAGTTTGATGGCCTCGGTCACGTACTCTAATGGGCCAGAGATGCAGTGCAAGATAAAGGGTGAGTCCGATTTCCAAGTAGACTTTAAGATATCCAAGACGTCCCAGTAGGCGCCTTTGCTTTGGTCGCGCACATGAATAATGGCTGGTAAATTAAGTTTTGCAGCCAGTTCGAGTTGAGCGCGAAAGCCTTCGCGCTGTCTGAGCCTGGTCTCTCTGTCGCTCTTTTTCAAACGAAAGTAGTCGAGACCAATCTCGCCGATAGCGATGACTTGATCTGATTTTGCCAGCTCCTTGATTGCCCCAAGGTTGAGTTCACTGATCTCGCTGGGGTGTACCCCGACGGCCGCAAACAATGCTGGTTGCGCTTCACTAATTGCAATTGCTTTTTTACTTGTTTCCACACCGGTGCCGACGACAACGGAGCCGATTATTCCGTTTTCCTGAGCCTTTTTCCAGTGTTTTTGCCAATTCTCGTATAGAGGCTCTAGGTTGTAATGGCAGTGGGTATCGATAATCATTAGTTCTGAATTCTTGGAAATAAAGGTTGCAGCGAAGTTATTTTTTCGGCTGAGAAGTGCGTCAAAATTGCCTCTGCAGTTTTTGGCATGAATGGCTGGAGATGAAAACTAATCATGAGAATTTTTTGAACTGCCTGCCCCAGTACTTGAGTTTGCTCTTCACCAGTTAGAGTCCATGGTTTTTTCTCACTTAGATAGCCATCTAGCTGCATGACTTGTGTTTGAATCCAGTTGGCTGCTCCTGAAAGATCGTAGTCTGAGAGGTAGATTTCGAATTGATGATCAAACTCAGTTGATGGTGTAATTTCGCCAATTCCAGCCTTTTCACAAAGCTTGGCCACCCGCGAACAAACATTACCAATACCGTTGGAAAGGTCTGCGGTGTAACTCTCGACAAACTTTTCATGAGAAAAGTCGCCATCATTGTGACTAGGGATATGCTTCAGAAGAAAGTAGCGAACGGGTTCGAGCCCATATTGATTCACCAAATCAAAAGGATCGATGACATTACCAAGAGATTTGCTCATCTTTTGACCATTAGCAGTCAGATAGCCGTGAACAAAAATTGTTTTTGGAAGATCGAGCTTAGCTGAGAGCAGCATTCCAATCCAATAGATCGAGTGAAAACGATTGATGCCTTTGCCAATCACATGAACATCTGCTGGCCAGTATTTTTCAAACTCCGCTTGGTCGCGACCAAAACCAATAGCAGTAATGTAAACACTTAAAGCATCAAACCAAACGTACATGGCCTGACTTTCATCATTTGGTACAGGCACGCCAATACCGCGAGCTCGCTCAATTGATCGAGAAACACTGAAGTCTTCCAGTCCTCTTTGGACGAAACTGAGCATCTCATTTTTATACTGATCTGAAACAATTTGCAATTTATCTGACTTGATTAGTTCCTCGATTTGTTCTTGATACTTTGAAAGACGGAAAAAATAGTTTTCTTCTGAGACTTCTTCTGGAGCCTTGAGGTGTTCGGGGCAAAGACCGTCCGCGGTGAGGTCAGCTTTGTCGTAGTAGCTTTCACAACCAACACAGTAGAGACCAGTATAAGTTTTTTTATAAATGTCATCAGAGGCATTGCATTGATTCCAGAGTTTTTGGACTCCTGGCCAGTGTTTTTCTTGGTCGCTACCTCTATTAAAATGAGTTAACTCGATACCGAAGAAATCGAAAGCTTCCTTAAAAATTGTTGCGTACTGATCAAGCCAAGCTTGAGTGGAGATACCGGCTGCTTCAGCTGCCTGGACATTTTTCAAGCTATTTTCATCGGTTCCACAGGCGAAAGCGACATCTTTGCCTTTTAGTTTTTGGAAACGTGCTAGAGTATCTGCTTGGAACCACTCAAAAACATGGCCAATATGGGGTTTGGCGTTGATATACGGAATGGCGGTAGTGATGTAGTACTTCTGCATGAGTAGTTCAGTATAAGCGAATCTTAGAGAAACGGCACGTAGCGGCGAATAGAACTCGCGATTTTAGTGGCTTTTTTATCGATGCTGATAAGCTTGAGAGCTTCCTTAATGATATTTGTGTCTTGAATTCTTGAAAGGCCAGAGATGGTGGCGCTGGAAACTCCAAGTTGTTTTTGAATAAATTCGTATGACTCACCAGATTTTAATCGACCAATAACCTCAAGCCTCTTTGAGAGTTGGGCCAGTTCTGCTTTGGACAAAAATGATTGTAGAAACTCTTCCATGGCTTTGGGGTTTTTTATGTCCGCAAGCAAAGTTATCAGTGTTTTTTGCTGGTTTTTCATCCTGTAGAGTGTATCATATTATGTCTTTTTGATCACTCGGTGAATGAGAGTGCTAAAAAGCTCAATTATCACGGGTGCTCCGATGACAATTAAGACAATTATCCAGGTTATTTGCACTTGTTGAAATTTTAGAA
>PFLP01000019.1 GCA_002784625.1 Candidatus Pacebacteria bacterium CG_4_10_14_0_8_um_filter_42_14
GAAGAAAATTAGAATGAAGCAATGGGCGATTCAATTGATAAATTGCAAAAACATCAGGTGGTGTGGTTGAGATATATGGCAAGTCTAAGTGCCAAGTAACTCAAGAAGAGCTGAGTTGGAAGTTTGCGGGTCCTTAGGATCATAAAGAAGTGTTTTCCAACCTCTTTTCTCAGCTGCCTCAGTATGTTCCTTACTGTTTTCAACAAAAAATATTTGGTTAGGCTCTACTTTAGCTAACTTCTCAGCTAGAAGAAATATTTCCGTCTCAGGTTTTTGATATCCAACAAGACTCGAATCTACGACTACATCCCAAGCTAAGTCTGGAACTAGCTTCTTTTCCTGGATAAGACTCAGCATACGAGGATACATGTTTGTTAGTAATCCAACTTTATATTTATTAGCAATTTGCTTCACGATGGGCCAAATAGAAAGATTTAATTCAAAGCGATTGACGAAGTCAGCAAGTATGGAGTGGTTCTCTGGAAATGATAGCCCAGTTGCTTCTTCAAATTCTGGGATAAGCGTATCAACGTCACGGTCAATGCAAATCTTTGATCGGTATTTATTCCATACAAATTCAAACTTTTTGTCGAGGTCTTCGGTAACACCAAGGTCTCGTCTCATTTCTACCCACTTATTTGATCCAGAGTAGTCTTTGAGAAGAACTCCTCCAACGTCGAAATAGACGAATTTTATATCTCCCATATATTTGTATCTTAGCAAAATATATTATGATTCTCGCAACCAATAGCTATGATAACCATACAAATGATAAAATCATATTATGAATATTCGCCAAGCGACTCCGAACGACCTAGAAAGTATTTTGTCTTTGAATGAAAACTTATTTGCATATGAAAAAGAATTTACCGATTCTTACAGCCCAGAATGGACACGCTCCGACGTTGGCATAGAATATTTTTCCAACAGAATAAGCAAGGGTATTGTTCTTGTGGCTGAGCAAAAATAATGAAGTTGTTGGATATATTTGTGGATATTCTGGGGTATTTGAGTACAGAACTCCAAAAGAATTTGCCGAAATTGATAATATGTATGTGCAAAAAGAGCATCGTGGGCAAGAAATAGGGTCTGATTTACTGAAAGCTTTTGAAAAAGAGGCGAAGAACCGCAATGCCGCTCGAATAATTGTTGGAACATTTGTGAAGAATATGTTTGCTCAAGAGTTTTATGGAAACAATGGGTTTAAGTCAGAAGAGATAATTTTGGAAAAAAAATTTTGACAAAGAAAGGACAATAATGAAAATTGCAATTATGAGCGACAGCCATGATAGTTGGGCCAAGCTAGAGAAAGTTTTTTGGTACCGTAAATATTGTCTTTGGAAACAACGATGGTGAAAAGATTAGGTTAGTTCGTAGTATTGATGCTTCAGCTAATCTCAAATTCTTTTATGATATCTACGAAGAAAACTTAGTAGGAGTCAGGATATTTATGAATCACTATCCTCGCTTTGTGGAGCTGGCTGCTAAATCAGGTGAATTCGATTTATGTGTGTTTGGTCATACTCACACACATCATCATGAGCAAATTGGCAAAACATTGCTTATTAATCTTGGTGCTATTCAGGCTAGCGAGGCGAGTTTAACAAGAGAATCTAGTTTTATTATTTTTGATTGTGAAACAGAAAAGGCTGAGAAAGTAGTTCTCAGTAGTTACTAATATGTCATATTGCGCTCAGTGCGGACCAAGTAGCACGGCAACATACGTGCTTTTTGTCAGAAATAACTACATTGATGAAGTTTCTCGCAGACGAATCACAGATAATTGGACAGAAGATGGCCGTTTTTGTGAAAATCATCTAAAATCAACTGAAGAGTTGGCGAGATCAGAAGGCTTTGAAACGAAGACAGAGCCTCTATCTCGCGGGATAGAAGTCAAAATATAAAAAAAGACCAGATTGGTCTTTTTTTATCTTGCGAACTAAAGCCAAACTGGGTGGAACCACTAGCTCGTTCACTTGAGAAGATTGTGGAGATGATGGGCAATTGGTTTATTCCAGGCGATGTGGGGTATTCTGCTGTCATCATCTAAACAATACCCATGAGAAGATAGAACATAACTGTCAACTGGGGTATACTTTTCTTCGAATAGATGAATGTCAGAAAAATATATGTTTGAAGATGGAAGCACAGCATCGTTAGATCATGAGACCTCGCGTATCGTAGAAGATTTCACTCATGTGACCGAAGTTTTAATGGCAAAACTAAACGCTGACGAAGTTGGAGAGGGCTTAGCAGAGACAAAAAGAAAGTTTGAAGATCTCTACAAAAAACTACCCGAAATAGCTGATCAATTAATTAAGAAATACAGATTCGCTTTGAGAATATTTGAACTGGATCCAGGACAGATAAAGTTGTTTATGGTCGGTGGGAGAATTAAGGGAAAACCACTAAAAGCTGACAGCGATATTGACCTGATATTTGTTGTGGAAAATCCATCTCAGTCTGCTGAGGGTTCAGGTTCAATCACTTCTGCAAACTACAAGACTCAGCTAAATATACTTTACAAAATCTCTTGTGATGTCCGCGAGAGTCTCCAAACGATTTGTTCAAGTCACGGAGTGAAAAATTTATTTCATATATGCAATTACGGAACCCTTGAAAGTAGTCTATCGCCAGAGTCATCGTTGCTCATTGGGAGTGAATAGCCTCGTGCATACTGTACGCATGTCAATTTCAAAACAATCAGCGAACCCGACCAGAGTTGCGTGGAACAGATTGGCATCTCACTTGAGAGAATTGTGGAGGCAATGGGTCGCTGGCTTACTCCCGAGGACATTGGATATACGCCTGTATTAATGCCTCAATCGTAGTGGAACTACTCGTGTCGCAGAACTTACAAATTTGCCTTATGATAAGACCATAGTTAACACTAGATAGATGTGGACGTAATTGTTAATCTTTTTCGGGATAAGGAGGGGTTGAATGGTGAGAAAAACTTAAGCTGCTGCCAGGGGTTTTTTCACAAAAACAGTTTTATTTATAGGAACAACTGTTCCGTCTTCCTCAACAAACAAAACTCCACGGCCAACGTTTTTAACTGTAAATCTATAAACTAAACGATTATCTCGTGTCTCATTAGTCAAGTCTCCATCGCTTTGAATTATAGGTATACCTAAACCACTAAGAAACGAAAATCTATCCCCAGGCTTCAAACTACTTGCCAAAACAGCAATTTCGCCCTCACCTGGCTCACCAGTCTGGGCATCGAGAGGTGCTGTAATTGGTGTCAGTTCATGGATTAGTGTCATTTTTTTATTTCCAAGAAAAATTTGTACGACATTAGTATATCATGTTGATACAAAAAACTGCGAACCCGACCAGGATCGAACTGGTGATCTCTTCCGTGACAGGGAAGCATGTTAACCACTACACCACGGGTCCACGAGTGTGATGATTATACGGAACAGGCCTTGTTTTGCCAAGAACTAGACAGGGCGTCCCGCTGCGGTATACTACTCATAAGGAGACAGCAGTATGTTAACATTTCCATTCATTTTAATCGGCGTCATTTTGGTCATCGGCATGTACATGCTCGGTGTCTATAACACCCTCCAAAGACTAAAAACCCAGATTAAAGCCAGCATCCAAGAAATTGGTAATCAGCTCAAAAGACAGGCATCGCTTATTCCAAGTCTCCAGGCTTCAGTCAAGGGATATATGAGGCAGGAAAAAGAGATTTTTGGTATGCTCACTGAGGCTCGCACTTCCGCAACAAAAGCAACACAGTCTGGAAATATGGTTGATATCGAGAAAGCCATCGATCAGATTCAGACAATGATGCCAAAAATTGCTGTCGCTGTTGAAGATAATCCAGAAATTAAGTCTGATCAGACTGTGATGCGTTTCATGCAGGAACTGAGCGATACAGCTGATAAACTAATGTATGCTCGAAGAACTGTTATTGATTTATCGCAACAATTCAATGAAAAATTGGTCACTTTCCCATCTAACATTGTCGCATCAATTTTTAAGTTCGAGGAGCAAAAGGGTCTAGAGACGCCTCATTCAGGCGGGCATCTTCAAACAAGCTCAGCTGAAATGAAGGATGTAACCGTTGACATTTAGGTTTAGACATTCGTCATGACTCACTATCAGTTAGCACAGACCAATAAAATAAAGTCGTGGGTTGTAATCACAGCTTTTACACTTTTTGTGGGGCTATCTGCATACGCTATTGCCTACGGGTTTGGTTACGGACTGGATATGGTCGGAATTGCTCTAATTGTTTCTGGAGTCATGTCTTTTGCCTCTTATTGGTGGTCAGATAAAGTGATTTTAAGTATTTCAAAAGCCCGACCGGCGAAACGAGAAGAGTTTTTTGATTTTTATACCGTGACTGAAAATCTTGCCCAATCACAAGGTATGCCAATGCCAAAGCTCTATGTGATCGATGATTCAGCCATGAATGCTTTTGCTACCGGAAGAGATCCAGATCACGCGGTGGTGTGTGCTACGACGGGCTTGTTGCAGAGGCTTGAGCGACCAGAGATTGAGGGCGTGGTGGCTCACGAGCTTTCGCATGTCAGAAACTACGATATTCGACTTATGTCCATTGTGACTATCTTGGTTGGCATGATTGCCTTACTTTCCGATTGGGCTCTGAGGATGACTTTCTGGGGGAAGGGTGGCTCACGAGATAATAAGGAAGGCGGTCAGCTGCAGGTGATTATGTTCGCTGTCGGTCTTGTTTTAGCCTTGCTTTCACCACTTATCGCTCAGCTAATTCAGCTAGCAGTTTCTAGAAAACGAGAGTTTTTGGCCGATGCATCTGGAGTCAGTATTACTAAGAATCCAGAGGGTTTGATGAGGGCTTTGGTAAAAATTTCACAAGATAAGGAACCCTTGGAGGTTGCCAATAAAGCTACGGCGCATCTGTACATCTCCAATCCTCTGAAAAATGTTCACGGAGCAGTTGGCTTGTTTGCTGGTTTGTTCCAGACCCATCCCCCCGTGGAGAAGAGAATTGCGGCGCTGAAGGGCTTGGTATGAGCGCGGTAATTTCAAAAAAACTAGTTGATGAAATTGCCCATTTAGCAAACATTCCTTTGAGTGATAAAGAATTGAGTTCAATCACAGCAGCTTTTGACGAGACTCTGCAAGTGATTGATAATTTATCGGAAATTGATACGACTGGTATCGAGCCCGCTCATCACACCACTGGTCTAGAGAACATTATGCGAGAAGATGTTGTCGATAACGAAAGAATGTTTTCTCAAGAAGAAGCTCTGAGTCAGGCTAAAAAAACTAATGTCGGCTATTTTGTTGTACCGAGAATTCTCCACAATGACTGATCTAAATAAACTAACTCTCAAAAAAGCACAAAAGCTTGTCGCTGAAAAAGAGGTGACGGCTGCAGAAATTCAGCAGGCCTGCATTGATCAGATTAAAGAAGTTAATGGCAAGCTGAATATCTTCCTTTCACATCTTGATGTTCCAGTTACAGCCAGCGAGGGCTCATTGCATTCTCTGCCAATAGCCGTCAAAGATAATGTTTGTACGCTTGATTTCCCAACCACTGCTTCTTCTAAGGTCTTGGAAGGATATAGACCGCCATACGAAGCAAGCATAGTTCGAAAAGTTAAGGAGGCAGGCGGCGTGATTTTAGGAAAGACCAATCTTGATGCCTGGGCTCATGGATCTTCAACTGAAACCTCAGATTTTGGCCTAACCTTAAATCCTAGAAATCCTGACTTTTTGCCAGGTGGTTCTTCTGGTGGTAGTGCTGCATCTGTTGCTTCAGATACCTGCATTATTGCTATTGGAACCGAGACAGCAGGGTCTATTCGCCAACCATCTGCTTGGTGTGGAGTGGTCGGTCTTAAACCAACTTATGGCAGAGTCAGCCGTTATGGCATTGCCGCTATGGCTTCTTCAACCGACTCACCAGGACCAATTGCCAAAACAGTTGAAGATGCAGCTACTCTACTAGATTTCATGGCTGGACATGATCCATTAGATGCCACTAGTAATCCTGCTGAACACCCGGTTTTTTCAAACAGTCTGAATAAAAAAATATCTGGAATGAAGGTTGGTGTTCTCTATCAAGATTTAAAAGGGTTAGAAGAAGTTCGTCCTTACATTGATGCAGCATCAAAGGTGCTAGAAGATCTTGGAGCTGAAGTCGAATATTCTCAAGCACTTGACCCACACTACGCCATTAGCGTTTATACAATTGTCCAGAGAGCAGAAGTGAGTAGCAATCTGGCGAGATATACAGGAATTAGATATGGAAACGATCGCTCTCATTTCGGTGATGAAGCAAAAAGAAGAATTATGCTTGGCACTCATGCTCTGCGAAAGGGATACGCTGACAAATACTATCTGAGTGCTCAGAAGGTGCGTGCTAAGTTTGCACTAGATTTTGAAAAATTATTTAAGAAATACGATGTCTTGATTAGTGCTAGTTCCCCAACCTTAGCTGAAAAAATAGGAGCGAGTGAGGGTTCTTCAATGTTTGGTGAATTGGCAGACATGTTACAAGAGCCAAGTTCTATTTGTGGGCTGCCTGGGATAAATGTTCCTTGTTTCCGAGATCCTGAAACGAATTTATTTCTTGGCTTAAATATTGTTGCTCCCGCTTGGAGAGAAGATCTAGTCATTCAATTTGGAGATGCTTACGAAAAGGCAACCACCTGGAATTCTTGGAGGACAAATGACTAATCCAACTTACGAGCTGGTCTGTGGCATGGAAGTCCACGCCGAACTGAAAACAGCTTCAAAAATGTTCTGCGGCTGCAAGAACGATCCTTTTGGAGCGGAAAAACCTAATTCTCATACTTGTCCAGTTTGCCTGGCGCTTCCTGGTGCTCTGCCCGTGGCTAACAAAAAAGCCATTGAGTGGACGATCATGTTGGGCTTAGCCTTGGGCTGTAAAATCAATCTTTTCTCAAAGTTCGATCGCAAGCATTACTTTTATCCAGACCTACCAAAGGGTTATCAGATTAGTCAGTATGATTTGCCCTTTTGTTATGACGGCAAACTTGAGACCAGTTTTGGCACGGTTAGAATTCACAGGATTCACCTAGAAGAAGACACGGGCAAGCTATTACACAAGAAGATTAATGGTGAGGATGTAAGTCTCATCGACTTTAATCGTGGAGGTGTGCCTCTCATCGAGATTGTGACAGAAGCAGATATTCACTCGCCAGAGCAAGCTAAAGAGTATGGCAAGAAACTTCGGGAGATCCTTAGATTTTTAGAAATTTCTGATTGCGACATGGATCAGGGAGGCATGAGGCTTGAGGCTAATGTTTCGGTGAGACCAGTTGGTACGACAGAAATGCCCTCATATAAAACCGAGCTCAAGAACATAAACTCATTCAAATTTATGGAGCAAGCGATTAATTTTGAGATGAAGCGTCAGGAAAAACTTCTTGCTGCTGGAGAAACCGTTGTGCAAGAAACCCTGGGCTGGAATGTCAGTACACAGCAGACTTTCTCTCAGAGAAGTAAGGAAGAAGCTGAAGATTATCGTTATTTTCCAGATCCAGATTTACCGCCAATCCGATTTACCCAAGCTCAGATAGATGTGATTAAAAAATCGCTGCCAGAGTTGCCCACTCAGATAGTTGAGCGTTGGGAAAATGAATACCAGATAGAACCCAGATTTGGCACTAAACTTTTTAATACGGCATCAGAAGCTAATATCTTTGAGTCTCTTTTTTCCAGTGCTAAAAATAAAAAAGTTGCCCTAGATAAATTAGCGTCAGCTTTAGTTAATAAACAAGTTTCTTTGCCCGCAGTTGAGTCAGATGTCGAAAAAATAATTAATGAGTTTGCCAAACTTAATTCTGTAGAAGACGTCGATACTGGTGAGCTAAAAGCAACAATCCAGACCATTTTGTCTGAGAATCCCGACGTCAAAGAGAAGTATGCTAAAGGTGAAAAACAAGTTATAGGTTTTCTGATGGGCCAAGTAATGAGGGTTTCAGGAAAGAAACTAGATCCAGCCGCCGTTCGTGCTACGATACTCTTGAGTTTAGAGAAGTAGCAGCACATGCAACAAGATTTCGTTCATCTCCACGTTCATACAGAGTTTTCTTTATTAGATGGTCTCTCAAAAATTGACAAGCTTCTTGATGAGGTGACTGCCCATGGTCAAAAAGCGGTGGCCATTACCGACCACGGCAACATGCATGGGGCGATTCATTTCTATAATGCCTGCAAGAAAAAAGGGGTTAAACCCATCATCGGTTTTGAGGCCTACTATGCCAAGGATTCTCGTAAGGATAAACAAACAAAAATGGGCTCAGATCAAGCTCATTTGACATTGTTAGCGCAAAATTTCAAAGGTTATCAGAACCTGATGGCCATGGTTTCCATTGCCAACTTCGAAGGGTTTTCTTATAAACCTCGAATTGATTTCGAGACATTAGCGTCTCACTCTGAAGGCGTGATTGTCACTAGTGGCTGCATGAATAGCCCATTTAATCGTCTACTTCGCCAGGGAAAACAGGAGCAAGCAGAGGCATTATTTAAACAGTTTGCTGAAGTTTTCAAAGACAGATTTTACGTCGAGATTCAAATCCATCCTGCCGTACCAGAACAGCAGGAGCTCACAAAAATGTCTGTGGCTATGGCGCGAAAACTTGACTTACCCTTAGTCGCCACGAATGATGTTCACTACGTTAGAGCTAGTGAAGCCGTTGCTCAGGATGCGCTTCTTTGTGTGCAGACTCGAAGGCTGATCTCTGACACCAATCGAATGACGATGATGGACTCGCCTGACTATTACTTGCGCTCGACTCAAGAAATGATTGAGCTTTTTCATGACTACCCAGACGCTATCGAAAATACTGTCAAAATAGCTGAGATGTGCGATGTGGAAATTCCTACTGGCCAACTAATTTTTCCTAAATTTGATGTGCCTGAAGGAGAGACGGAGAATTCTTACCTTACTAAACTTTCAGAAGCCGGACTCAAGAAAAAATATGGCACGATCACCAAAGTTCTTCAAGACCGATTGGAGTACGAGCTTGGCGTCATCATCGACAAAGGTTATGCCACGTATTTTCTAATTACCCAAGATTTTGTGAATTGGGCTCGCGGTCAGGGAATTGGCGTTGGCCCAGGAAGAGGTTCTGCGGCCGCCTCAATTGTTTCTTACTCGCTGGGAATTACCACGATAGATCCAATGTTTCATGACCTGCCTTTTGAGCGTTTTTTAAATCCACAGCGACCGACTCCGCCAGATATTGACATGGATTTTGCCGATAACCGTCGTGACGAAGTGATTACTTATGTGGCTTCTAAGTATGGTTTTGACCATGTGGCTCACGTGATTACTTTTGGTCGCATGGAAGCCAGGGTTTCGATCCGCGATATCGGCCGAGTTCTTGGTATGCCTTACGAAGAGCCAGATCGTATCGCTAAGCTCATTCCTAATATCCCAGCCAAAAAAGTTTCTCTCAAAAACGCAGTGGAATCGGTCAATGAATTAGCTGAGTACTATAAACAACCAAAGTATAAAAAATTGATTGATCTAGCCCAGCAAGTCGAAGGCTCTGTTCGTCACTCATCTGTTCATGCCGCTGCCATCATCATTACTGATAAGCCACTCCAGGAATACACCCCGATTCAGAAAGATTCGAAAACCGGCAAAACCATCACGCAGTACGACATGTATGCACTTGACTGTAATATTTCTGATGATGCTATTGGTCTCTTGAAATTCGACTTTTTGGGACTGAGGAATCTGTCGACAATCCAGACTGCAATTGAGATGATTAAGCTTCACAAAGGCAAAGACATAGATATAACTACAATTCCTCTTACTGATAAAAAAACTTTCGCTCTTCTTTCGAGCGGCGAAACCATGGGAGTTTTCCAGCTCGAGTCAGCGGGCATGAGACGGGTGGCACGAAGCCTCAGACCAAGTCAATTTTCAGATATCATGGCTATGGTAGCTCTATATAGACCTGGTCCTATGGAGCTAATTCCGGAGTTTATCGAGGGCAAACACAATCCGAAAAAAGTTAAGTATCCACATCCTTCACTGAAACCAGTTTTGGAAGAAACCTACGGCATTATGGTTTATCAGGAGCAAATTCTCCAAATTGCCAACGTTATGGCTGGGTATTCTCTTGGAGAAGCTGACATTCTTCGCAGAGCTATCGGCAAAAAGAAAAAGAAACTTCTTGATGAGAATAAACGAATGTTTGTCTCCCAATCCGTTGCCAACAAATACACTAAACAAGTCGCTGAAAAAGTTTGGGGCTTCATCGAGGCTTTTGCTAACTATGGTTTTAACAAGCCTCATGCCGCAAGTTATGCCATGATCGCTTACCAGACTGCTTGGCTGAAAGCTAACTATCCAGTCGAGTACATGGCTGCTCTTATGAGCGTAGAGTCGGGTTCACACTCGATGAATCGTGATGAAAAAGTGGCATACGCTATCGAAACTTGTAAGAAAATGGGTATTTTAGTTGTTCCCCCGGATATTAATAAGTCAGACAGCGACTTTACAATAGAGAAAGAAGAGAAGTCGCTTGAAGGTTTGCAAATTCGTTTTGGTCTTAACGCCATT
Organism: Candidatus Pacebacteria bacterium CG_4_10_14_0_8_um_filter_42_14; assembly: GCA_002784625.1. GTDB lineage: Bacteria > Patescibacteriota > Microgenomatia > UBA1400 > PJMF01 > UM-FILTER-42-14. Next base: position 10,547 of record PFLP01000019.1, read on the forward strand.
AAGCACGTGGGTGAACAAGCTTTAATCAATATCATTGAGACCAGAAAAAGAGTTGGTACTTTCCATTCATTTACTCAGTTTGTCTTCGAGACCGATGGTAGAAAAGTTAATAAAACTACCCTGGAATGTTTGATTAAAGTTGGCGCTTTCGATGAATTTGGTACTCGTGCTAGCATGCTCGAGAACCTCGAAACCATCAGACAGACCGCTAATCAGCTCAGCTCCGATGTTGAGGGCCAGGACACGCTTTTTTCAAAAATTAAACACTCTGTCCAGCAGATGCAAGACACTTTTCCTAAGGTAAATGAATATCCCAAAGCCGAACTGCTTTCATTTGAAAAAGAATTACTTGGCATGTATCTTACCGAGCACCCGATGGCCCACGCTCTGACGGCAGTCTCAAAAAGAGCCACAAAAACCATTGCTGAGCTTGATGCTAGCGTGCACACTGGCGCTACTTTTCTTTTTGGTGGGGTTATTACTGAGATTCGCGAAGTCAACACCAAGAAGTCAGGCAAGCTTATGGCTTTTGGAAAGATTGATGATGGCACAGGCTCTCTACCATTTGTGGCATTCCCCAAAATTTATGAGGAGTTTTCAGTCGATTTGAGACGAGATGCCGTGGTTCTGGTTAAAGCCAAGCTTGATAACCGAGAAGATGAGCTCCAACTGATTCTCGAGAAGGTTAAGTCTCCCAGTGAATCAGATCAGGAGACTACGTCCTCTGCAGACCACGAATTATTTATTCCTAGAAATACTTCTCAGGAGACTTTGCAGGCTTTAGGAACGCTTCTAAAAGCTCATGAGGGCGACGAGAGCGTTATTGTATTGATTCCTAATGGACACGAGCCCCAGAGAATGCGTTTGCCTTACGGTGTGAAATGGTCCGAGAAACTTGAGAATGAAGTTTCAAAACTTCTAAAATAATCTCGCATTGAGGTATAGCTCCAGAACTTGTATAATTCCACCCCGTGAGCAAAACCGGGAAATCCCAAATTAGTAATTCAAAGAAAACACCAAAATACATTTTTGTATCAGGCGGTGTTCTTTCTGGCCTTGGCAAAGGTATTACCGCTGCTTCTCTTGGTTACCTCTTAAAAAACCAGGGTTACAGCGTCACTAACATCAAGTGTGAGAATTACTTAAACCTAGATTCAGGCAATATAAATCCTGTCGAGCATGGCGACGTTTTTCTTTGCGAAGATGGCCTAGAAGCAGATTTAGATCTTGGTTCTTATGAGCGATTTCTTTCGCAAGAAGTTGGTCATCTAAACTTCACTACCGTTGGTCAAATTTATCTTTCAGTTATAAAGAAAACTCAGGATCTCCATTTCGATGGCGCCACTGTTGACGCTCTGCCGTACGTTCCAGAAGAAGTCATTAAAAGAATCACTCTGGCAGGCGAAGGCTTTGACATTGTCTTAGTTGAGCTTGGTGGTACAGCAGGTGAGTATCAGAACGTAATTTATTACGAAGCTTACCGCATCATGAAGCTGAGATTCCCCAAAGATACCCTTCACCTTCACGTCACCTACTTCCCAAATCCTTCTCACATTAACGAACTAAAATCTAAACCAACTCAACTATCGGTCAGAAAACTTAACGAGCTCGGCATCCAACCTGACTTTATTGTCGGTCGAGCCAGAACATATATAGACGACAAGCGCAAAGAAAAAGTCGCCTACTACTGCAATCTAGCTAAAGAAGATGTGATTTCCAATCCTGACTGTGACACTGTATATGAGCTGCCCCTAGTTTTTGCTGACCAAAAATTTGATCAAGCTGTGCTGAAAAAACTAGGGCTTCCAGCTAAAAAAGGTGACCTGTCCGAGTGGAGGGATTTTGTTGGCAAAATTACGTCTCCAAAATCGAAGAAAGTAAATATAGCCATCATCGCCAAGTACATCGCCACCGGCGATTTTGAGCTTAAAGATTCCTATGTTTCACTTCTGGAATCACTATATTATGCTTCTTGGCATGGTGATGTCGAGCTGCAAATTGACTTCATCAATGCGGAAGAACTAGAAAAGAAAAAGAAAAAAGCAGTCGACGCTCTTGAAAATGCAGACGGCATTATTGTTCCTATTGGTTGGGGAGAGCGTGGAGTAGAGGGAAAAATTGATGCCATTACCTATGCGCGCGAAAACAAAGTCCCCTTCCTCGGTCTTTGCTACGGTATGCAGCTAGCAAGCGTCGAGTTCGCCCGTAATGTCGTTGGTCTTAAAGACGCCCACACCACAGAAGTTCGTCCAGACACTCCCTACCCAATTATTCACGACATTCCTTTTGAAGAAAAATATCAAAAGATCAAGGGAGACGGAGCAAGCATGCGCCTTGGTGCCTATGACTGTGTCCTCAAAGAAGGTACTTTAGCTCACAAGATTTACTCGAAACACGATGGTTTTAAGAACAAACTAGAGAACCTCATCTCAGAGCGCCATCGTCATCGCTACGAATTCAATAATGAGTACCGAGAGGCCCTAGAAAAGCACGGTTTTATCACCTCTGGCACCTCCCCAGACGACGTCTTCGTCGAAGTGATCGAGCTCCCAGAATCCCAACACCCATTCTTTTTAGCCACCCAAGCCCACCCAGAGTATAAGTCTAGACCCCTGAAACCACACCCAATTTTCATCGAGTACCTGAAAGCAGCAACAAAAAAGAAAGCCTAAAAGCATCTCGTTGCTTCTCTGAAACTTTTCCAGTACAATACCACCTCTAGCCAATCAAGATATGTCACAATTTTTTACAATCCTCGATCAACAAGTCAGTGTAGGCGACACCGTTCGCGTCCATGAAGAAATTACTGAAGGCGCCAAAAAACGTATTCAAATCTTCGAAGGCATAATTATTGCTTCTAAGAATCGAGATTCTGGAAAATCATTCGTCGTTCGAAAAATTGCCGATGGCATCGGAGTTGAGAAAATCTTCCCAGTTAATGTTCCAGCTATCAAGAAAATTGAAGTTAAAAGTAAGGGTAATGTAAGACGTAGCAAGTTATACTACCTGCGTGCACGCATCGGTAAAGCCGCCTCCAGAATTAAAGAAAAGAAATTTTTCAACAAAGCAGCTTAATTCAGCCACTTTTTCTCTTGGTCAAAAAGGCGAGAGCGGGGCAGTCAAGTACCTAATCGCTAAAAATTACCATATTCTAGATAGAAACATCGGCTATAAACGTTATGAAGCCGATATAATTGCAATTGATCCTGATACAGAAGAGATGGTCTTCGTCGAGGTCAAAACTCGCTCCTCAAGTTATTTCGGTGAACCAAGCACGGCCATAAACGCTAAAAAACTTCGCGCTTTACGCAGATTTGCAGCTGGTTATCTAAAAGAAAATAAACATCACGGAGAATTCCGTATTGATTGCATTACAGTAATACCTGGTACAATACAACACTACAAGAACGTGACATGGCTCTTTTAAAGGCCCCATCGTCCAGCGGTTAGGACACCAGGTTTTCATCCTGGTAACCAGGGTTCGATTCCCTGTGGGGTCACCAATAGGGATATAAGCATTTTCAAACTGGTAAATGTACTGATACAACGGGCTAATTTCAGGGTTCGAATAGCCTGGATAGCCCCAAGCCAGTCCAGAGGGAAATATCGAACCAAGAAGCACTCTAATCTGACTTATATCTGACTGTTGGTAGGTTTTTCCTAGGTCTCCAAACTTATCCTTTATAAACTCTACAACCGATTGTAAGTTGTATTTTTCAAGTAGCTCGTCATCTTTGGTCATTTGTATTGTGGTTATTTGTTCTTCAATAAGCTTGTTTTGTTCCTTAAATATCTCATCGCTATACACACCAGATAAATTCTTTTCGATTAATGATTGTCTAAGGCTATATAACTTTTTCAACTCAACTTCTGCACTGTTTTTCTTTTTTTGTAAAATTGAGGCTCTTTTATAGTAGCTATTTCTAAGTAAAGCGATAAATGCATCTAGACACTCTGGCATTGGAGAAATATGCCTTAAATATTCTGCTGTAGTAAAGTCTAACTCATACGCCTTTACTGAGGGTGTCCCGCAACGGTTTCTACAAAAATAATAAGCATGTTTAGTGGTTCTGCCACTACTCCAACCACCTGTAAATGGGGTTCCGCACTTACTACATTTAACGAGCCTTCTTAGTGGAAAATCATGGTTATCTCTATTTTTTACAACAATGGGTAGCTTGATACTATTATTTCTTCCAGCAATTACAGATTGCACTTTATAATATTGAGCTTCTGTAATCATTGGAATGTGTTGACCCTTAATTTCTTCGGGATAGCTAGCAGAAGTTAATATTCCAAAGTAAAACTTGTTTTTATAAATCCTACTGACGGTTTGAGGCCTAATCGTGTACTCTTTGCCCCTTATTACTTGTTTAACACCCTGTTTATTTAAAAATTTTGCCATATCCTCCAAGGTGTGTTTCCCCGTAGCCATTAGATCCCAAGATTTTTTAATACTGCTCCACGTTTCAGGATCTTTAGTTGCATATCCATCACTTATTTTATATCCCATTGGTGGGTTTCCATTTTGTAGACCCGATAAAAACCTTGCACGCATTCCATTTTTAGTTCTTTCGCTTCGCACATCATTATCTAGTTGAGCAAATCCTGCCAAAATTGTTTCAACGAGCTTTTCAGTTGGGCTGTTTCCAGTTGGTTCG
>PFLP01000067.1 GCA_002784625.1 Candidatus Pacebacteria bacterium CG_4_10_14_0_8_um_filter_42_14
TAATCTCCTATCACATTAAAGTGGTGAGATTGTATGCTATCAATCAATGAAAAGTAACTAGAAAACCAACGCAAAAGTTTACTTAGGCCGGAAATTAACAACGATGAGGAATGGTTCTACAGTGGTGTTGTTGATGCAATGCTTGACTATCTTACAAATGTTGGTGTAATGATGAATTCTGGTCCCGAGCCTGGTCTCGTTGCTGCATTACGCACGATAACAAGAGGGGCAATGATCAGCAAATTTAGAAGAGAGGGAGATAATGTTGTTGATACTCGTTTTTAACAAACGAATGAAAACTCAATTCAGCACCAACTCAATCCTCCTCTTCCCCCGCCACTCACTCATCTTTAGTCTCACAACCATTTCATTGACACCTGCCAAGTTGATCTGATCTGGTGTGATGTTCCACTGCAAGGCTTCGAGAACTCTGCCATCAGCTAGTTTAATAAATATCTTGGAATGTTTTCCTTCTTTACCAACGGCACGAACGTCGGCAATTTCGATATTCTGCAGTAAAAATATTGGCTGGGGATTGCCGCTGCCAAATGGAGCTAGCTCACCAATTGTTTCGATAGTTTCAAAACTAATCATCTCGTGTGCCAGGACGCAATCGGCTGTTGCAGACTCCACAAGGAGTTCTGAGTCGATCATTTTCTTCGCTGTGGCAAAAAGATTTTTCTTAACTAGTTCAAACATTTCCGGAATGAGAGCGAGGCCCGCAGCCATTGGATGACCACCTACACTTGTTAGGTTTTCAGCCTCAGTACGAATAAGCTCGACAATATTTATGCCTGGAATTGAACGCGCTGAGCCTTTGATACTATTTTCACCAATAGCAAAAACAATGCTGGGTTTATGAAATTCCTCAGTCAATCTGCCCGCCACCAGGCCAATCACGCCTTCATGATAATCTGTCGACGCAGCAATGAGTAAATACTCGTCCTGTTGCAGAACCACCTGAGATTGAGCGTGTTCGACTGCCTGCACCGTCATATCTTGCCTCTCTGTGTTAAGAGTGGTTAATTCTCTGGCAATGCGATCGGCCGCCGATCTCTTTTCTGTACACAGAAGTCTCAAGGCAGCGATACCATCGCCAATTCTGCCAGCCGCGTTAATTCTTGGCGCTATTTGGAAACCAACTGTGCCAGTATTAATTGCCTTGATGTCTATAGCTGACGCTTCAAAAAGTGAAAGCAGTCCTGGTCTTTCTGTTTTCGCTAAAGATTTTAAACCGTGAAAGGCGAAGGAGCGATTTGGACCAATCAGTTTTACTTGATCGGCAATGGTGGCAATGGCACAAAGATCAAGCTGCTTCTCCGCCGAATTTTTATCTAGCTCTCGGGCGATCATCCAAGCCACCGTCGTGCCACAAAGCTGAGTCGTATGAACAATGGCAAAGGCAGTCGGCAATTTTTCTTCGGGTTGGTGATGATCAGAAATAATCAGGTCAATTCCCTGCTTCTTTGAAAAATCTGCTGCTTCATGAGCGACAATTCCATTGTCAACGGTGACTATTAAAGCCGGTTTATTTGACTCAATAATTGTCTCTATGGCCTTGGTACTGAGTCCATAGCCATGAGCTATCCTGTCTGGAATAAATGGCAAGGCGTCTGCGCCGGCGTCAATTAATGTCTGCCACAAAACCGCTGAAGCACAAATTCCATCAGCGTCGTAATCGCCGAAGACAACTATCTTTTCTTTGGTATCAATAGCTTTTTTAATTCTTTTTATTGCCTTTTTCATCTCGTTAGCATCAATGCCAACTTGTTCAGAAGTGAAGCTGCTTGGAGAGGGTGGATTGAGAAATAGATCGACGTCAGTGATACCACGATTGACGAGTAACAACTCTCTGAGTTCCTCTTGTGAGGTCGGAGTTTTTGGTGATTTTAGTACAAACCGCATCGAGCGTACTCTACCTGTTCCTCAAGTGGTGTACAATGACCAATATGGTTTCGCCAGCTAATCTTAAACTCCCATTTGGATCCGTCTATATCCTCAAACGACTAATTGCAGCCGGATTTGAAGCGGCTTTAGTTGGCGGTGTGGTCAGAGATATTTTAAGAGGAGAGATTGGTACCGATTTCGACTTTACGACTAATGCGACTCCAGAAAAAATCTTGGAATTATTTCCCGAAAGCTACTACACCAACGACTTTGGCACAGTCAGCATAACTGACGATCATCTTTATGAACTGGCTGGAAAACCTGTCCCAAAAAGAGTTTTTAAGCCAGGTAGAACCGATCGCGTCATCGATATCGCCAGAGCCACCAAATTACATCCTTCACTCACTGAGGCAATCGGCGAAGTTGATGCGGAAATCACAATCAATCCCCCATATGAAATTACGACCTATCGCTCCGACGGCGCCTATGAGGATAAACGAAGGCCCGCGACTGTTACCTGGGGCAAGACGCTTTCGGAAGACTTAGAAAGGCGCGACTTCACTATTAACGCCTTGGCAATTGTTGTGAACTTCGATTTGGTCAATCTTGATTCGGCTGGAGACGAAGTCGAACTGGCTGACAGTCAATTTGAAATTATTGATGAGCATGGCGGCATAGCTGATTTAGAAAATAATCGTATTCATACAGTCGGTGATCCAAAAACGCGTTTTTCAGAGGATGCCTTGCGACTTCTAAGAGCTGTCCGCTTTGCCGTGCAGCTCAATATGCAACTAAGCGATGATGTCTATGCAGCTGTCAAAGAACAAGCAAAGAATCTTGAGCACATCAGCGCTGAGAGAATTCGAGAGGAATTATTCAAAATTCTTCTTAGTCCCTATCCAAAAGCGGGCGTTGAACTTCTAGATGCCACTGGCATACTCCAATATGTTTTGCCAGAAATCTTGCCAATGAAAGGCGTCGTGCAAGGTGGTCACCACAACACCGATGTCTGGACACATAGCCTTGATGCTTTGGATGAGTCTCCAAGTAGTGACCCTCTAGTTAGACTGGCTACCTTACTCCATGATGTGGCAAAGCCAGCAACCTACGACGACGGTTCTGGGAAACCAACTTTTTATAATCATGAAGTCGTTGGCTCTCGCGTTGCTAAATCAATTGCAAAAAGACTCAAGCTCTCGAATAAGGAAACCGATCGCCTATTCATTTTGGTTCGTTATCACATGTTCCATTATCAACCAACCATGTCAGACGCAGCGGTGAGACGATTTATGCGCAAGGTCGGCCTTTCAAACATCGATGATATTCTAGATCTTCGCGAAGCTGATCGTTTAGGCAGTGGTGCAGTAAAAACAAGCTGGCGACTGGAAGAATTTAAAGAAAGAATGATCGCTGAACTCCATCAACCCTTTGAGGTTACGGATCTAGAAATAGATGGCAATGATTTAATCACCTCTCTCGGACTAAAACCTGGTCGCATTATTGGCGAAGTTCTCCAACAACTTTTCGAACAAGTGCTGGAAAATCCTGAAAAAAATACTAAGGCAATTTTATTAGAGGAAGCGACAAGAATTATTTCTTCTTCCTCTTCTCAATCTCATCCCACAAACTAAGCAGTGGCACGGCGGTAAATGTTGAAGAATAAGTTCCAGTGATTGCTCCGATCAGCAACGCTATCGAGAACCAACGAACAGTTTCGCCCCCAAGGAGAGCCAAGGAAAAAAGCATCAAAATAATGGTTAAGGAGTTATTGATGGATCGTGCCAACGTCTCTGTAATAGCAGCATTCAAAATCACGGAGTAGTTGTGTCTTGGATGCTTGTGGGTGAGCTCACGAATGCGATCGTAAACCACAATCGTGTCGTGAACTGAGAATGACAGTGTGGTTAAAAGAGCTGTGACAAACAAGACATCGACTTCCGCTCCAAGAAAATATCCAAGGATGCTGAAACTGCCGATGAGAATCAGCGAGTCATGAAACATAGCTAAGGTAGCGCAAACGCCGTACTTCAGATCACGAAAGCGGTACCAAACATAAAGAGTGATAAGTCCTGAAACTAGCAAAACTGCACTCAAAGTTTTCTTCAAGAGCTCGGCACTGAGAGTTGGGCCGATGGTATCAAATCGCAAAACTTCGACTGGCCCAAAATTATTCTGAAGCGCCTGGACTAACTGATCCTTTTGATCATTAGTGATTTCAGAACCTTTAAGCTGATACTGCATCTCTCCCGATGGTTGCAGCGTGTTTATGTCATATCCTTCTGGCAACAATGGGGCAAGTGTATCGCTAGTAAGCTCGGCTGGCTGACTTAATCTAACCTCTAACAGTGAGCCACCGACGAAGTCGATGCTCGGCCTCAAACCAAATTTTAACAAGAAGAAAATTCCAGGCACTAAAAAGAGTAATGAAAGTGAAAAGTAAAAGATTCTAAAACGTAAGAAATTCATATTAGCCCTTGAGGAACATTCTAAGTAGTGTTCTTGTCACAAATACTCCAGTAAATAAACCGAGTGCCACTCCAACCAGAAGCGTAACTCCGAAGCCTCTCACCATACCACTGGTATTAAGAAAGGTTAAATTCAATGGATTAATCAAAATAAGTGCGGTCAATATCGTCGCCAAGTTGGCATCTTTGATACTATCCCAAGCTCTACCGAAGCCCAACTCCATGGCTCGATTAAACGGTCTACCCATACGAAGTTCTTCCTTCATTCTCTCAAAAATCAAGATATTGGCATCAACAGCCATACCCACTGATAAAAGCAAACCAGCCAGACCAGGAACAGTGACAGTAACCCCAAAAAGTTTGTAAACAGCCACGGTTAGCAATGCATAAATACACAAGGCAACATCGGCCAAAACACCTTTCCAACCATAATACAAAGCCATGAACAACATGACCCCTGCAATACCAATCAGCCCCGCCCTGAGACTATCTCGCACTGATTCAGATCCAAGACTAGCGCCAATAGTTCTCTGCTCTAAGACATGAATCGGGACGGGAAGAGCACCTGCGTTAAGCTGAATACTTAGTTGCTTAGCATCATCAAGAGTGAAACCACCATTAATTACGGCTTGCCCCGTTAGAATCGGTTGAGAAATATTTGGGGCCATCAAAATTCCACCGTCTAAAATAATTGCTAACTGTTCATTAGTATGTTCGTTGGTGATCGTCGCAAATAACTTAGTCCCCTCTGGATCAAAAGTGAGACCAACCTGAGGCTCATTTGTCTGCGGATCGAACTGGACTGAAGCCCTTTCCAACTGAGAACCACCAAGGCCCGTATCCTCAAGAGTCATAGTTTGTTGCAGATCTAAAACTGGAGTGGCGCCGTCTGTGGCGACAGGAATCTCAATCGGTTCTTGCTTCAAAAGCTGAAAAGAAAGCTCCGCTGTTTTGCCAACTAGTGCCAAAGCCTCTGTCTCGTCACTAACTCCTGGGAGCTCAACAATAATTCGATAACTCTCACCTGTGACAGCCGTCTGGACAACTGGCTCACTAATTCCATAAAGATCAACTCTTCTAAGTAAAATTTCTCGGGCTGACTCGAGAGCTGACTCGCGATCTTCTGGAGCAATGTTGCTCATATCTGCCTCAAGCACGACTTGCATACCACCCTGGATATCAAGGCCTTGCTTAAAATCGAAAGATATCTCAGTTGGTTTGCCAAAAAGAGTGAAGGCTAGCTGCGGTGAAGCTATTTCAACTTCTCCAATCACTGGCAAGTTTAGAGAAAGTTTTTTTGGTAAGGCAATGATGCCGGCGAAAAAAGCCAAGAGAAGGATAACAATATAACGCTTTTGAACTGATGACATATTCTATCTTGGCAGGGCACTGAAACTTTTATAATCCTGGTATTTGACGCTCTACAAACTCGTCTTCACTGCCAACGACCATGACTCTACTCGAGAAGAGCACATCCATAATAAACGGATCACGGCGAGTTTTTCTAAACTCAAACTCTTCTTCATTCAAGATGGTGTAATTAATTTCTCGACCAAGGGCCTCTTGTTCAACTTTCACAAGTGCTTCTAGCTCTGGCAGAACTACTTCACCCACCACTAGCATATCAACTTCTCCCTGGCGGGGCTTGAGTCTTCTCACGAATCGAGAAGAGAACATCACGAACTTAAGTTTCCCAAGCTTGCGTTGGAAACGTCGAAGCTTCTTTCCGAGGCCAGTGCTTTTAGCTACCATTTGTTGCAATTCTTGAAAGAAGACATATCTGGGATTTAGAGAGTAGTAAAGCCGATTGCCTCTCTGCTCACTCTTTAGCATTCCATAGCCGAGCATACGCTCCAGCTCTCTTCTCACTGCATTTATTTCTTCATTGGTTTTGCGGGTAATTTCCCGCACGTAGAACATTTCCTCAGGATTTCCATAGAACAGCTCGACCATTTTGGCCCGAACCCTTGAAATCATGAAGTCTTGTAGTGTGTTCATTGTTAATAGTTTACCTCAGTTGACGTATCAACAACAGAGATCCAGGTTAGTCCGCGAGCCAAAGGAATATCTTTCCCCGAGGCGTCGGTGAACCGTAGTTCTGACTCTCGTGTCTTTTTAGACCATTTACCAGTTATAGCCTGACCATTCTTAAAGATCAGAGCTTTGCCAGTTCCTGTGGTCGTGTAAAGCATGTGTTTAAGCTCATCGATTGGTCCCTTCTCTACAGTGAGAAGAACAATCACGTTGGAGGCAGCAATTTGTTTGCCATCATTCATATCTACATGTGGTTCACCACCCATAGTGCGAAGATAGTTGTTAGTTGCAGGATCGAAGCTCCAACTTACATCATATTGTTTATATCCTGTCCAGAATTCGTGAGAGATATTTCTAACATCACCAGCGGCCGGCACAGAATCTTCAAAGGTCCATGGTATGAAAGCATCTGCCCAATTTTCTGCTGGAATAACCTTACGTCCGTACTTCATTTCAGGGGACATGTTGGTCCAACCACGCTCTTCACCAACAGCCCAAAGTTTCTCTGTGGTAGTTTCCATGGTGTGCTCTGTAGCTACTTCTTTGTCAGCAATTCTATTCTCGTTGCGAATAAAGGTTGGATAACCGATCGAGAATTGGTTTAAGTCATTTTCAAGCGCCCAACCATAGTCAGCAATTTGACCAATGGCGTTAGCTGGTCCAGCCAAGTTTGCGCCACCAACATGGACATAAAGTGGCAAATTAAAGCCAGAAGCGTAGTCGACAAAATATGTTCGGGCCGAACGAATTGGGGCGAGAGTAGTGTCATTAGCCTGTACGCCACAATAGAATAAAGCCATAAAGCGAGTTACTGCTCCTTCCGCCACTAGTTCAAAAATAACATCGGCGTCTGATAAACCAGACTGGGGTCGTGCGTCAGGAGAATTTTCGACCATTACTGCCAATGGTCTGCGCTTTTCCCAAGCATCTCTTTCTTGTTGGGTATAGTAGGCTCCACTGAGTGGACACGCTTGATCTTTGGGATCGCTAGGTTGAATTTCTAGTAAGGTAGAAAGCAAAGTAGTCTCATTTTCATCAACTTCAGAATTCTGATCAGAAACCATTCCTCCTGGAAGGACGCTGCCACTTTTCGCGAACGAAAAGACTCCGTAAGAAGTGACACTTGAGACAACATAGAGTACAAGTGCAAGAATTAATGATTTCTTTGGCATATTCCTTATTTCCTTATAGTAAATGGATAAAAGACAACAAAACTCATTCTAGCCTAAATACAAATAAATGCCAATCAAGAGGAAGGCTAAAAAAATAGTAATGGTGAGTGTCTTGAGAAGATCTTTTTTGATTAGAGGCACGTCGTTTATCAAGGGCTCATCTGCCTTTATGGGTGAAACCTGAGAAATAATACGTCTTTTTTTCTCTGCTCGTGTTCGTCTTCTTTTTTGCATACCTGTCTTTTATACACTAAAAAGCCTGACTACGTCTCGGATAGTAATAATCACAATAAGGCCAAGCAAAGCCACGTAACCACCATAGCTCAGGTAGTACTCCACTCTATGGATAATTTTGGGACTAATGACTGACTCTAAGGCTGTTAAGACGGCTTTACCTCCATCGAGAGGGGGAATTGGCAAGACATTCATCACAGCTAAATTTATAGACAACATAGCAACGAATGAAAGGGCGGTAAAAAATCCAGCAGTGAAAACTCCCATAGTCTTTGCCTGGGAAACAATTCCAACTGGACCGGATAGTTCCGGTGCTAACTTTCCAGAAGAAAACATCTCGCTCATCATATTCCCAAGTAAGCCAACAATGGTGACGCCCAGATTCACAGCTTCTTTTGTACCAAAAGCAATGCCTCTAAATGGCATCTGCCAGGCTGGATAAAACAGCTGAACGCTCTGCTGGAACTGGACTCCTAATGAACCTTCTCCGGCTGGTGTCTCCTCCTCAGTTCGCAAGTAAGTTTCAAACGTCAAATCAATCTCTGGACAAGCAGTCTCCTGACATGGGCCTGATGTGTGAAGAAGAACGGTCTCTCCTCGATGAGCAGTGACAGCTGCTATCACGTCTGCTGGAGTTGAAATGGCGGTTGTTTCATCAGCAATCGTAATAGCGGTAATTTCCGTGTTTGCCTGAATTCCGACTTCGGCAGCTGGTGATCCTGGAGCAACATAGCCAATCCTCACACCTTGAATTTCAACAGGAATACCAAATTTGGTAAAGATCACGGCAAAAGCTAAGGCTCCAAAAAGAAAGTTCACCCCTGCTCCAGCAAGTAAGACAATTAAACGACTAGTTAAAGAAGCTCCATAATAACTACTTTTTTCAGGTTTAGATTTTTTTGAAGGCGAGGCATCTTCTCCAGCCATTTTGACAAAACCCCCAAAAGGAATCCAGTTCAAACTAAAGGCAGTGCCTTTCCAGGTAAATAAGGTTATGGCGCGAGGCGGATAGCCCAAGCCGAACTCTTCTACGACAATGCCGCGCATTTTTGCTGCAATAAAATGACCAAATTCATGAATAGTTATCAAGAAAGAAAGAGCTAGGATTATCAGCACTATTGTCATGGCGTATTTATAGAGTTAACAACTCTTGCTCTTTCTGCTTTACCAGAATATCAATCACTTCTAGCGACTTCTGAACTTTCTTTTCAAGCTCAGCTGTTTCGGCCTCGATATCATCTTCGCTTACTCCATCGCCGCCTTTTTGCTGCTCAATTTGTTTTTTTGTATCGTTTCGAAGAGTGCGGACATTTACGCGTCCAGCCTCGGCCATTTGATGAAGCCGCTTCACGAGTTCTTTGCGGTTGTCTTCAGTCAACGACGGCACGGCAATGCGAACAATATCACCATCTACAATTGGGTGTAAATTCACACCCGCGCTTTGAATGCCTTTCTCAATTGCTTCGAGTAGATTCTTGTCCCATGGTTGGATAACAAGTAAAGTTGCATCTGGAGCAGAAAGGCTGGCCACTTCCTGAAGCTTCATCTTCCCTCCATAAGCATCAATGGTGACATCATCTAAAAGGGAAACCGTAGCCCTACCCGTACGGAGTTTTTTTAGTTCAGTTTTTAGATAATCGAGAGCAGCCTGAATGCGTTGATCAAAGTTAGTAAGTGAGAATGACATGCTGGCATTGTACCAAATACTTCGCAAGGTATACTAGCAGTCATGAAGACAATGCGACGCGCCGCGAATTGGTATTTACAGACATGGTGGGAGAGTATTTCTGATATTGGTTTTTATAAACGACTACAGAAAACTCCTATCTTACGAAGCGTCGGCTTCGCCCTACTTTTCTACGTATTTGTCGCCATTGGTTATACTGCCTGGTTTCAGTTCAACATTAGGCCTAACCTCGAAGCTTCCATAAACCAAACATCAGAAGAACTCATTTCTCAAATTCCGGATGACTTAACCTTCAACTGGGATGGCAGTAAGCTCGATTTTTCTCAACCAACTAATATTACTGTTAAGACCCCAGCTGCCCTAAAAACAATTGTCGGAATTCCACAGAACGTTCTCTCAATATCTTCAGATGGAAAAACAAATGAAAGTCTGATTAGCATATCTCCAACTCGGGTGATTGTTGCTTTTCGTGATCAAGAGCAAGCCTCTAACCTTACCGAGATGTTTACCGAAACTTTTTCAACTACAGGCAAAGAGCTAAAGTCTGAAATCAGCTCTGGGATCTCCTCCATGCCAATAGTCTTGTCAACTTTAGTAGCACTTCTGCCTCTAGTGATCTTTGTGGGATTTTTGCTCTCCAGAGGAATGTTCTTAGTCATTGAGATCATAATGGTCTGGCTGGTGTTGAAGATATATCAGCGAAACAGCAACTTTGGCTATGTTGTTCGCCTCAGCCTGCAGTTGCTTGTGATTGCCGAAATTCCTCATCAGCTTGGAAATATTCTTGGTCTAAACTTACCCTTCTCACTCTTATCATTAAGCTTCTGGGTCTTGCTCGCCTTTGTAGTGCTGCAGCTAGAGAAACAGCCATCCAAGAGATAACACAATAATGCAGGTGTGAAATAGCTGATAAAGGATAGCGATATCTTGCGCTTTAAGCCACTTGACTGAACGAAAAATTGGAGGCTGATACTCACTTTTTGTAGATTGATGAAGCAACCAGTAAATAACTTCATACGCAGATCTCAACGCTAAAAACAAAATATAGAAGCGCAGCAGAAGACTAAGATCTAATTCAGAGGTCAAAAAAACTATGCTGATAAAAAACCAGAATGGTGCCAAAATCAAGGCATCTCCCCAGACATAGATGCCAAGGGGCGTTAAAAACAAGGTGTCGCTGTAAAAAGCTTCATTTTTTGAATATCTAAATCCTAACCAAAAGATGACCGCAGAAATACTGGCAAGTAATAGCAAAAAAATATTAGCCATCGGTGGAACCAAGCGAAATATCATAATCCATAGCAGGAAAAAGAAGCGGTTGTTGATTAGGGTCGGCGTCGCGAAGCTCTGTTTTCAATTCTTCCAACCTTGCTTGCATCGGGGTTCTCGTATCAGCGGCCGTTGGAGTTGGCGTTGGATCTGATTCACCATTTGACACTGGTCCGCCACCACCACTCATTAAAATCAAGATAATAACCAGGAGACTCACGGTAATAACTCCAGATGCAATTAGAATTTTCTTTTTTTTGTTATTTACAGGAACTGTTATCTCTTTTTCAACTTCAATAACTGGCTCGACCGGTTTCTGAGGCGAAGTCACTCTTTCATATAATGGTTCTTCAGCTGAAAACTCTGTTTGATTATACTTGTCAATTTTTGGCATATTATTAGATCTCGCTTCTACCACCCCTCTCTAACTCGTTAAGAAAATCCATTGCCTGTGAGAGTTGCGCGTGTGCCGATGACAAACTCCTGGCTATTTCCGTGTACGAAGAGTGATCTACTCGCTGATTTTTAGCAGTAACGCTGCCCCTGATCAAATCAAGATTATCTCCAATTGAGGCCATCAGCGCATCTGTCTCTCCATAAGCACGCTTGCGCTCCTCTGCCTTTAGCGGGGAAATTTCGATCTCTGCCTGAGCCTTCTTTAGATCAGCATAATAGGTAACTGTCTTATCGTAGACTCGCTGGACGTCAGCAATAACAATTTGGGACAAGGTTTCGTAGGCTGTAGCACTTAGCTCTGGGACTAACAAAGAAAAATCTATACCCGCTCTATAAACAGCCGCCCTGTCCTGAGCTGCAAGGATGACTTCCTTGTGTGCCTTTAACTCACCAATCTGACTCTGTAATTCAGCTAAGGTGTCTTGTTTCATACTTAGCTCCGCTCCAGTGCTGTCAACCAAGCTAGCCGCGAGCAATTCTTCATAAACAATTAATACATCCGCTCTATCCACCATAACCTGTCGCGTTGACACTACAGCAGACTCAAGTGAGGCCAGAGTGTTGATCTGCTGATACTGGGCTTTAGCAAGATAAAAATCACGCTCAGATGTTTTATATTTTTCAAAATTTGCTTGGTAAAGACCGATCAGGCGTTGCGACTCTTCTGTCTTAAATCTTTTCAAAAAAATAGTTTCGGAAGCTTGATCCTGCGCGAATGCAACTCCGCCAGCAACTAAGGCAGCCAGGCAAAAGGCTGCTAGCGTAGATCTGGTCAACTGAGATTTATTGGTTAGCAAGTTCACGGCCTCGAACGAAAGTAATCGCCTCATACATTGACTCAAAAGTTCCAGTATCAAACCAGTGACCTTTAACAAAAGCCACATCGAGACTGCCCTCTTTTAGGTAGACATTATTTAGATCAGTAATTTCCAGTTCACCGCGCTCTGAAGGAGCCAAGTTTTTAGTCTTCTCCACGACTGTTTTGTCATAAATATAAAGACCTGTGACAGCGTAATCAGACTTTGGTTCTGCTGGTTTTTCCACAATTGAAACCGCTCTTCTCTGCTCATCAAACTCAACTACGCCGAATCGCTCTGGGTCTGGAACTTGTTTGGCAAAGACGCGACCGCCCCCTTGAAATGATTGGATTGCTTCAGAAAAATCATCTTCGTAAATGTTGTCACCCAAAATCAAACTGACATCGTCGTGCCTTAAAAAGCTTTCACCAATAATGAAAGCCTCAGCAAGACCGCCGGGCTTGTCTTGAATTTCATAGGTAAATTTACAGCCATACTCTTTGCCGCTACCAAGTAATTTAAGAAAATCTCCAGCATTATTTGGAGCCACAATAATCAACACTTCTCTGATCCCTGCCGTTAGCAAAGTCTGCAGCGGATACAGAATCATGGGTTTGTTGTAAATCGGGAGTAATTGCTTACTAGTAATTGTGGTCAAAGGACGCAAGCGTGTGCCAGAGCCACCGGCGAGAATAATGCCTTTCATATGTTGATTAGTGTATCACCCGTGCTCTAGATCGTCACTAATCCAAGCAAAACTCCTGCCAGGAGCGAGACACTTAAATATTCAAGGACTACATGTAGTGTTAGCTGTTTTGTTTTAGTGTGAGTGACAATTCCCCAGCCGAAATATAAAAACATCAGGCAGGCGATCAGCAAGCGCTGCGTCTCCCTGTCAGGCCAAGCCCGGAGAAACAGAGCGGAAAAACCAACTAGAACCACAACAATGAAACCATAGGCAAGTAAATGTTGATGAAATTGTTTATACATATTAGCCAATCACGCCACCCTTAAAGAAGATGATTAAAATCGCGACAGTCAAGTACAACATGATGTGGCCCAAGTTATCACCCACTGTTCTAGCCACCTGCTTTCTGCGCATAACTATCGCATCGTAGACCAAGGCGAACATTAGAACAACAATTATCGATAAGAAGACAATCTTGGTTAGTTGCAGAGGAGTAATGGCGTTTGTTTCTTCGGTGTAAGTAGTCGAGCGCATCTCACTTGGACGAACTGGCATCACTCCAGTTAAGGCTGTAGCCGTATCATCTGCTTTAGCTACGGGGATCAAAGGTTGCTTATTCGCCACACCTGCCACTTGCCTCAGAGT
Source organism: Candidatus Pacebacteria bacterium CG_4_10_14_0_8_um_filter_42_14 (assembly GCA_002784625.1). GTDB lineage: Bacteria > Patescibacteriota > Microgenomatia > UBA1400 > PJMF01 > UM-FILTER-42-14. Next base: position 13,335 of record PFLP01000067.1, read on the forward strand.
GCCAAACATTTGCACCACCAAGGTCGTTTCAGAACCCAAAAGCTGGCCATTAATCACTGCCACGCCAATATCTTTATACTCTGGGTTCACAATATTGGCTTTGTGAGTTGGCGACGACATCCAGGCAGAAATCATCTCTGGAGTCGCTTGAAAGTCACGCGCTAAGTTCTCCCCGGCAACGGTGTAGCTATAACCCGAATTTTTAATAAACGACCATGGCTCCGTACCGTCTGGAGCCACGTGGGACCAGTATTGATTCGTGAGCATGTGCTGACCCTTAGCGAGGGCGGCCGCAGATAAACTTGGGTTAATCGTCAAAGGCTCAAGACCCAAAGAAGCTCGGGTCTTATTTGTTTCAGCGACTACTTGCTGCGCCTGAATATCGACGGCATAACCCAAGACACTGCCCAATGGCGAAGTACTGGCCGCAGTCATGTGAACGAAACTAGAAAAGATAATCACTAAGCCGATAAAATTAAAAAGCTCACGAGGGTGCAAAATTCGCGGTCGATGATTGTTTGACCTACGGGGATGAAATAGATGGGCAAGCGTCTCTCTGAGCAGCATGTATTTTAGTATACAGAATTTATGGCTGACACTGTACAGCAACAGAACCGAAGTAAACTAAGACTGTACTTTGTTGGCCACACAAGGGATGAAGGCTGGCAGTGCGAGTTTGTTTATTTGCCATGCCTAAGATCTGGCTTAAGACGTCGTCTGCAGAAGATTCTCTAACTACTTTGTAGTCATTACTAACACCAGCTTTATCTGCTAGATAATCATAAGCACCTTGCTTGTTGGCAATCTGATCAATTAGTCCATTCTCTTTCGCCTGGATTTCTCCATAAACCAGGGCGCCAATATCATCAGTTATTTCCTTTTCTGTCAAAGGACGATGGGCAGCCACAAAAGTGACGAACTGACCATAGGAATCATCAACCATCGATTGGAGAGAAATTCGCTCATCTACCGTCATACGACGAAAGGGATTGCCCAGGTCTTTCGATCTTCCCGCGGAAATATACTCAGTCTCAATGCCACCCGTAGTCTGAACGCCACCAACAAAAGCTCCACCGTCCTGACTGATCACGCCGTCATAGTAACTAACTGGCCCAAAAATCACTCCAATGCTTCCCATAGTTGTGCCATGGTCCGCCAAAATTTCATCGGCACTAGCAGCAACCCAGTAACCACCGGAAGCAGCTAAATTGCTAATATAGGCAATTACCGGTTCGCCAGTCCTGTCTTTATAGTAGGCAACCCCATCAGCAATAGCTTGAGAACCAAAAATTGTTCCTCCAGGAGAATTTATCTCAAGAATCACTCCCGCGACTTCGTCATCATCTGCTAAATCCATAAGCGTTTTCTTAACGTCGTAGCCATAGACCACGGATGACTCAGACAACATCTCAAGCCAGCCACTAGTTGCTTTTTCACCCAAAATCACACCATTAACAGGAATAGAATAAAGCGAATTCGCAGCATCATCCTTGCCGAAAACGACCTTATTCTCTGAAATATCCTCATCAGAAACTCCGCTGCCAATCATTACTAGAAGTCCAATTGAAACTACCGTCATGACTAAAACAGCAAAAATAGCCACCGAGACCGAAGCCCAAATCTTAAAAACAAAAGAGAAAATACGCTTGATGAGTTGCATGCCACTTGACTATATCATATAATCGGCACTCACCGCGGCCCCATCGTCCAGCGGTTAGGACACCAGGTTCTCATCCTGGGAACTGCGGTTCGATTCCGCATGGGGTCACCCATACGGACTAGACACCGTTCCAAAACGGTCACCTTTTTTTAGAAAAAGCTTGGTAAATCAATCCCTGGTTTTTTAACAATT
>PFLP01000047.1 GCA_002784625.1 Candidatus Pacebacteria bacterium CG_4_10_14_0_8_um_filter_42_14
CCTCTAAAAATCGTTGAATATATGGCTTCGGGCAAGGCGATTGTAGCAAGTAAAGTTGGAGAGGTGCGCAAAATGTTAGGAGGGGTAGGCTTCTTAGCAGCCGCGGGGGATTATCAAAGCTTGGCTGAGGGGATTAACGCTTTACTTAATGATAGAGAGTTGTGTAAAAAGTTAGGTTTGGCTGCTCGCATGAGGGCAGAGCGTAAATTTAATTGGTCATATACAGCAACGAATTTATTAGAGGCATATAATAAAATTAGCGGAGTGAAATGAAGGTGATTTTTGTAACACGCGAAGGGTCTCAATTGTCTGGCGCACGGGTGCGTTGTCACGGTTTTGCGCGGCAATTAAATACATATGGAATAGAGACTGAAATTTTTTCATTTGCGGATAATTTAGGGGCAAAATGCGCAGAAGAAGAATCTCAAATGAGTTGGATTACAAAACTAAAATATAATTTAGCAGCCTTTAAACGACTCATAAAAACTGGGGAAAAAGATATATTTTTTCTACAGAGATTAAATTATCACGCCCTAGCCCCGTTCCTTATTTCCTGGCCAGGGAAAAGAAAATTTATTTTTGACTGCGATGATTGGAATATCCGGGAGAATCCAGTTTACCGTTTTGGATTTTATCCAAGTTCAAAGATGGAATATTTAACTAGAAAATTGGCTGGATATTCTAATGTCTGTATTGCTGCTAGTGGATTTTTAAATGAATATTTATCGCAATTTAATAAGCTTGTGTATTATTTGCCTACGGGTGTGGATACTCAGATATTTAGCCCGAAAGCCAAAGATAAAAATACTTCGGAAATAATATTTTCCTGGATAGGTACGGCATATCATCCGGAAATGGGTGAAAATTTAAGGTTTATCCTGGATGTTTTCTTGGCTCTGGCGGACAGAAATAATAACATTTTTTTGAGCCTTGCCGGTAAAGGTAAATATTTTAATGAGGTTATAAGCGGGCTAGATATTTTTAAGTATAAAGATAGGGTGATAAATGAAGGATGGATATCTCCTGAGCAGATCCCAGCTTATCTTTCAAAAATAGATATCGGACTCTTGCCTTTGATTCAAAATACGAAGTTTAATTTGGCAAAATCTCCGACTAAGCTCTTTGAGTATATGGCCATGGCTAAGCCTACTGTTTCCAGTAATATCGGAGAAGCCGCAAGAATTATTCAGGATAATAAAAACGGATTTTTAGCGAATAATAAAGAGGAGTTTATAGTAAAAATGAATAGATTAATTGCTGATTCTGTCTTACGGCAGCAGTTGGGAATTCAGGCGCGCAAGACCGTGGAGGAGAATTATTCTCTCTCTGTTTTAGGTAAGCAATTATATGAAATTATAAGGACGGTTTGATGCCAGATATTTCGGTAATTATTTTAACTTTTAATAGCAGGGAATATATTAAATTATGCCTGGATTCTTTATTTAATCAACAATATGGTAATATCGAAGTAATTGTAGTTGATAACGGTTCAAAAGATGGAACTGCCGGTTTTATAAGAGAAAACTATCCGCAAGTTAGATTAATTACAAATGAGAAAAATTTAGGGGTCTCTTATGCGAGAAATCAGGGTATTAACATTGCTTTACACAAATGGATTTTAACTTTAGACTGTGACATTGTATTAACCGATGGATTTATTAAAAAAATTATGGAATTTGCAAATAATTCTAAAGATTCAATTGGCATGATTCAACCAAAAATTTTAACTCAAAACAGCAAAGAAATTTATTCCTGCGGCATATATCGTTCTTGGTTAAGCAGATTTTATGATATTGGAAAAGGTTTACCTGACTCGCAAAAATTTACTGTTGAAGGATCCATCTTTGGTGCCTGTTGTGCTTCAGCTTTATATAGACGTAAAATGCTGGAAGACCTGAAGGATGGTTATGGGTATTTCGACGAAAGATTTTTCTTTCTTTTTGAGGATGCAGATTTATCCTGGCGGGCGCAAAAAAAAGGCTGGGGTTGTATGTATTACCCCCGAATAAGGTGTTTTCATAATGGAAACAGTTCATCCACGGATAAAAAAACCAGGCAATTTTTAAGTTTTCGTAATCGCCAGTTAATGATTTTTAAAAATCAACGTTTTTTTATAACCTTATTAATGTTTCAGTTATATTTAGTTTATGATTTGCCTAGATTTCTCATGCTTGCGGTTAAATTTAAGTGTAAATTTCCTAAATTAGGATAATTTTAACTATGACTAATGTCAGCGTGATCATCGTAACAATGGGCACAAAAAATTATATCAATTCCTGCTTAGAATCTATTTTTAAACAAACACATTTGCTTTTTGAGGTTATTGTTATTGATAATTCATCTACGCAAAGTTTAGCCTTAGAGATTAATAAATTGTATCCATCGGTTAAAGTTTATCCCGGAGCTAAGGATTCATTCTATGCTCAAGCTTTGAATCAAGGCATAGGCCTAAGCAGAGGGGAATTTATCCTTTGCCTCAACGACGATGTGATTTTGGATAAAGATTTTATCCGCCAGGCACTTAGTGGGTTTTCGGTAAAGAAAAATATAGGTTTGGTAAGCGGAAAGATTTTACGCCGCGACGGAAAAACTTTGGATAGTACGGGTTTATTTTTAAGCGCCTGGCGAACGGCTAAGGAGAGGGGTTACGGCTTAGCGAATTCAGGGCAGTTTGAGCAAGGGGGTTTTATCTTCGGAGTAAACGGCGCGGCGGCTTTTTACCGGAAGGAAATGCTAGAGGAAGTTAAAGACAAGAATGGTTATTTTGATTCCAGGTTTAGTATGTTCTATGAGGATTTAGATCTATCCTGGCGGGCTAAGAAGAGGGGGTGGCTTGCATATTATATTCCAACCGCTGTAGCAAATCATGTGCGCGGAGGTTCATTTCGTCCTGATTCCGGCATAGATAAGCCTGTGGCGCGTAGATATTTGAGCGATGAGTTACATTGCGGCTTAATTGAAAACCGCTATCTGACTATATTAAAAAATGAAACTTTCTTTGGATTTTTCCTGCACCTTATTCCGATATTAATCTATGATTTGTGCGCCTGGATTTTTGTTTTATTTTTCCAGCCGAAAGTTATTAAGTTATTTTTTAGCCGCTTATTTAGGAAAAGATTTTGACAATTTGAAGTTATGCTTTAGAATACAGGTAGAATTTATGCGCGGGTGGTGGAATGGCAGACACGCAAGCATGAGGGGCTTGTGCCGAAAGGCTTGGGGGTTCAACTCCCCCCTCGCGCACTTTTAACGTTTTTCCTGCCGCTTATCTTTAACGTAATTACTTTTCTCTATGTTTTTGGCAAGCTTCTTTAGCTCTGCGCCGATCTCACCGATCTGAGCGACGTGGGTTATGTCGCGCATTTCATTAGTTACAACACCGATTGATATTGAGAGCATAGGGATCTTGTGGATTTTACTTTGGCGGTCATAGCCGATGATAAAACCGTTTTTCCGGTCTTCTTGAATGTAGAATGACGGAGAAATTTTATCAAAATCGCGGATGATCTTTTCACAGATACTATCCGCA
>PFLP01000071.1 GCA_002784625.1 Candidatus Pacebacteria bacterium CG_4_10_14_0_8_um_filter_42_14
ACTGTACAACTTTACAAAATCAACAACACTCTAACTGAATTTGGGGAGGGGGAAGTGTTGTTCCTTATTTTGCGACAAGTCTATTACTTTTCTAGAGATAAATCATGATAAAGATCACTTACATCTACTAGTCTCCATTCCGCCAACAATCTCCGTTGGTAAAGCAGTCGGTATCATTAAACAAAATACTGCTAAAGATCTAAAGAAAAAATTCCCGTTTCTCAAAGAAATGTATTGGGGAACAGAATCAGTATGGTCAGAAGGCTACTTCGTCACGACAGTAGGAGCTAATGAGAAAGTAATCGAAGACTACATCAAACACCAAGGCAAAAAAGATTCTGGGCAAATGCTGTTTAGCATTTGAGAAGCCGAAACCCCGACCGTAAGGTCGCGGGAGTGGCTTCATCTTTATGTGAGATCAAATGGCGAGAAGCACCCCGCAGGTGATCAACGATTTAGAGCATTCCCAGAAGCATTGTTCTTGCCATATGTCGGTGACAGTCCGGAATACTATGAAAGCTTTAAAGCATACACAGATGACGACTATAAAGATATCAAAGCTGAGATGGAACGACTTCTTCAAAGTGAGAAGTACGTTGGACTTGCAGAGCAGCTGTAAATAAATCCCACGAAACTCTTAATTAACACATACCATGAAATCAAGCAATTTTTTTGTAACTAATTGATAATTCTGTCTGAAATCGCGATTATTTTTACCATATTTACTATGTTATAGGATAAATTATAATATACACACTTAAGATGTATATACTTTATCCATGATGAAATCAGTTGAACGATCAATAGGCACAAGCAGTCGCTTCGTATATTTGGTAAGCATTGCAATTTTTTTTCTAAACGCAGTAGTGTTTCCTGTGCATGCTGATCAGCCAATTTCTGAGGAAATAAATCTACAGAAAATAGCAGCAACGCTAGCTCTTTTAGATACTTTTTGCGATTCTGAAAAGAATCACCCTGAGACACTTTCGGCACAGCTGAAGAGAAGTGAAATAAATAATTTTAGCGATGAGCAACTTGCGCTAATCCCTCATATTCTCAAGGCATATTTCCATGACTATCCAGCCAAAGATGTCTTGAACTGTTTTTCGGTGGCTGAAGTACACGAGGTCATGCTTCCCTGGCAAGCAATAGAGATAGCAGATTATATGCAACTAGCTAACAATAATCCAGAATTATTGATCAAAATAATGAAGATGTCATACGGCAGCTTAGAAAAAAACACCTTTGTGTATTTTCTAAGTAGAAGAATTATTGAGAAGATTAATAGCGGAGAGCTAGATCTTGCATTGTTGAGAGATTTTGTGTTTGCAAATTCTGGAACAAAAATTGAAGAAATAGACGACTTTGACTTGTTAATGTCAAAAATTATAGAAGCATTTCTACATTATATCGAAGCTTTCAATCAGGACAACTCAGGCAATGATGATTATATAGGCCTATTTCACCAACTTGGTTTATTTAGCGTTTGGGAAATGTCGGTTCGTTCAAGATACTTTTCTGGGCTAGGTTTTATTCCGGAAAATTCAATAGCACCTTCCCAAAGTATTTATAGAGAGGTGGCCTTGGCTGAGCCGACGATAATAACTGAAGATGATTCATACACTCGTTACTATCCAGTCATAAGAAGCATTCTTTCATTATTCGAGCTAAATAATGTAACCTCAATTAGCGAGGTAAGGCTCCTTAAGGGTCGAGGACCATATTATGCTAGATTTCAAGTTGGCGATGATGGCAAAAACAGAATGCAAGTGTACATTGAGAATGTTGCAGAAGACTCGAACGAATTTGTGTTGAGCATAATTCACGAACTTATTCATGCTATTACAGACGGCTCGAGGCAAGACCCCTCCTCAAAGTCTAAGACAGAAGAAATCTTCGGAAAAATAATTGATAAAATTCAAATCATGCCAAACCAAACGCTTGTAGCTTTGGGTGGAGATTATGGCGCTACTCCAGTCGTAGTTGAAAACCGGATTATGGCTATGAATTTTGCAATAAGTTACTGGAATGACGGATCAATTGAAATTTCTGAAGAAAACAGAGTTGTTTTGAATGATTTTATCCCAAAAAACAGAAAAATTTCAGTATTTGAAGCAGATCTTTTAATCAAAATGCTTAACACGATGAATATTGACTACACTTCCACAGAGGGTTACTGGTCCATTAGGAATTATTATGTGGAGTTTATTGCAGAATTGGTTGGCAGACTTGTCGCTGGTTCTCACAGAGAGGCAGTGTTACTTTCGTTAGATGATTTTGATAAGTATGCGTTTGAGAAGTACCCTGCTGAGGAAGAAACGCTGAGTCAGCTAGTCGAAGAATTACTGCGAAGCGGGATTAATCCGAATTCTAATTTAACGCTTGGTAGTTTATCAAGGGTTGCTGATGAAATCTCCTCTCAACTTGATACGATAATTGATGAGGTACCAAACGAACATTTTGGGAGTGACGATAACCAGTTTTTACAATTATATTCGGCTGTTAAAGCTATGGATGTTGATATGGGTAATATTACTGAACAGCTAGAGGCTATCGTTAGCACCATTCGAGCAACAACAGAACAAAAAAGAGAGCTTAGGAAATATCTGCTTCTATATATTAATTACCATCACGCTCTTGTAAAAAGTGATGGACAATGCATGATCGGTGATGAACTTGCTTTTGCCATTTATTGTACCTCAGATCTTGCTCCAGATTCTTATTTAGAAATAGCTCTTAGCGCTATTTTTCATATGCAACTTCAAGAAATAGTGGATAACGATTTTGATATTAAAACAATACAAAAATTTAATACCATTTTGCAAAACCAAATATGGAAGATCAGCACATTAAAACCCTATTCACAGCAATATTCCTGGGTCGATTCTGACGGCAATCGAGTATATAACTCTCAACCTCAATAACGATCGTTTGTCAAATTTTATATGGGGTATACTCAGTGTCATGCCCCACGACAACCAAGCAGAACTATTTTACAGAGTTGACAAAAATGACAAAGTTATAGGTTCTGTACCAAGAAGTGAAGCCCACGCTGATAGAAACATCATTCATCGCGCAGTCGACATTGCCATCACGAATTCTAAGAGACGAATTCTGCTTCAGAAGCGAAGTATGCATAAAGATACCAACCCTGGATTCTGGTCCATTTCTGCCAGCGGGCACGTGACTTTTGGTGAAACATATCTGCAAGCAGCGGAGCGAGAAACAAAAGAGGAGTTGGGCGTAAATATTGAGCTGAAGTTTGTTGTCAAAGAATTATCCAAACTCGAAAGAGAGCAAGAGCTCACATCTATCTACGTAGGAAAACTAGATTTTACTCCGACTGAATTCGATACCACCGAAGTCTCAGAAGTAAGATGGGTTGATTTAGATCGGATAGCAGAATTCATAACAAATAATCAGTTCAGTGCTGCGGCTAAGAGTACCCTAGAGACGTTGGGGTATGTACAATAAATTTATCGCGTTATGAAAATGAATAAGAAAAAACAAAAATCACAGATAATCATTTACAAAACCGCAACTGGTGAGACCAAGATTGACGTTCGATTCGAGGATGAGACTGTGTGGTTAAGTCAAGCTGAAATGGCTCGACTGTTTGACAAAGGTCGCTCAACTATTACAGAGCATATTTCCAATGTGTTTAAGGAAAAAGAATTGGTAGAAAAATCAGTATGTCGGGAATTCCGACGTACTGGTTCTGACGGAAAACGTTACTCAATTAATTTCTACAATCTTGAGGTTATTATTTCCGTCGGGTACAGAGTCAAATCACTTCGTGGTACACAGTTCCGCCAGTGGGCAACAGCACACCTGCGTGAATACATTGTCAAAGGTTTTGTTCTCGATGATGAACGGCTAAAAAACCCTGACTTGCCTTTTGATTACTTTGAAGAACTTACTCGCCGAATTCAGGACATCCGCACTTCAGAAAAAAGGTTCTATCGAAAAATTACTGATATATACGCCACTAGTGTTGATTATGATCCGACTGCAGAACAAAGTATTTTATTTTTCAAGACAGTCCAGAACAAAGTTCATTATGCCATCACGGGTAAAACAGCCGCTGAGATAATTGCGAGTAGAGTAGATAGCAAAAAACCAAACTCGGGATTGACGAATTTTAGAGGTATGAAACCTACAAAGAAAGAAGTCGGTGTTGCTAAAAATTACTTGAATAAGCAAGAACTGGTTGTACTAAACAACCTCATAGAGCAATACCTTGTATTCGCGGAGGGTCAGGCTCTACAAAGAGTACCGATGTATATGAAGGACTGGATAGATAAGCTCAACGCATTTTTACAGATTAACGACAAAGATATCTTGACAGATGCAGGGAAAATATCACATGAATTAGCATTGGAGATAGCAGAAAAAAATTTTGATGAGTATCAGAAAATTGAAGCTAAACAAGTCGAAGACGGCTTTGATGAATTTGCGGAGGTAGCCATTAAAACTCTAGATAGAGCTAAGAAACGAGAATAAATGAAATACAAATACCTTCTTTTTGATTGGGACGGCTGTTTAGCAAAGACAGCTGAAGTTTGGTTAGATGCTTACGTAAAAGTTTTTGCCACGTATGGCGTGAATCCAACTTTAGAGGAGATTGTAAGTAAGGTGTTCGGAGATTGGGAGGGTCCTGCCAAGCTTGGTATCCCAGACAACGACGAATTTTTCGAGAAGATGATGCCGATTATCGACAAAGGAATTGAGACTGTAGGTTTATATCCGGGGGCGAAGGAAATGTTAGAAGAGAGTCGCGCGAGGGGAGCAAGAATTGCTTTGGTCAGCTCCTCTGTAAGGAGACATTTAGATATGGCTTTCGCAAACAATGAAATCAAAGATTATTTTGAGATCATCATTTCCGGAGAAGATGTGGAGAAACACAAACCTGATCCAGAAGTGATCTATAAAGCACTAGATTTTTTCAAAGCTGATAAAAGCGAGGCCGTCATCATCGGAGACACTAAAAGTGATTTGCTCGCTGGGAAAAATGCTGGCATTGATAGCATACTTTTCTATCCCGAGTCACACAAAATTCTTTATGATAAAAAGACTCTACTTGAGTTTCAGCCAACTCATGTGATTAGTGAGTTGGGGGAGATTTTAGATTTACTCAATCCCCAATAGCGGTGCCACATAATCCACATCTTTATCACCTCTGCCTGAGAGATTAACGATAATCACTTTATCTTTTTTCAGAGTTGGTGATAACTTAATGGCATGAGCCACAGCGTGTGCGCTTTCCAAAGCAGGGATAATACCCTCCGTTCGACTGAGAATTGAGAAGGCCTTAAGAGCTTCCTTGTCTGTTGCTGTCACATATTCCACCCTTCCAGAGTCTTTGAAGTACGAGTGCTGTGGTCCTACACCAGGATAATCTAAGCCAGAGGCAATGGAGTGCACGGGCAGTGGTTCTCCTTGATCATCCTGCAGTAGGTAAGTAAACATGCCATGCAATGTCCCTGGTTTTCCAAGTGTCAGCGTAGCTGCATGATCTCCAGGTTTGAAACTTCTGCCTCCGGGTTCAACGCCAGTCATGGAAACTGGGTCATTGAGGAAAGCAGCAAAGAGACCCATGGCATTGGAGCCACCACCGACGCAGGCAATTAAGTTATCGGGTAAACGCCCTTCTTGCTCGAGAATCTGTTCTCGCGCTTCTTCGCCTACTATCGACTGAAAGTCACGCACCATCATCGGGTAGGGATGAGGTCCCACCACTGAGCCAATACCAAAGAATGTGTGCTCATGATCAGCTATGAAGGTCGCAAAGGCGCTATCTACAGCATCTTTCAAACATCGACCGCCACTTTTCACCGTCACCACCTTGGCACCCAACAGTTGCATACGTAACACGTTCGGATGTTGCTTCGCCACATCTATCGCTCCCATGTGAATTTCACACTCTAGCCCTAACAGTGCTGCGGCAGTCGCAAGTGCAACTCCATGTTGTCCTGCTCCAGTTTCAGCCAATAGCTTGGTTTTTCCCATCCGTTTGGCAAGTAAGGCTTCACCGATGGTGTGATTAATCTTGTGAGCGCCGGTGTGATTTAGATCCTCTCTTTTAAGGTAAATCTGAGCGCCACCATATTTCGAAGTTAGATTCTGAGCCAAATACAGGGGGGAAGGGTGTCCTACGAAGTGCTTCAACAATCGACGAAACTCTTGCTGAAAGCTCTCATCTTTCTTGGCATCTAGATAAGCTTCTTCGACTTCTATTAACGCTTCAGTTAGCTGAGGTGGGACAAATCTACCACCATACTCACCAAAAAAACCTGCTTGTGTTGGTAAGTTTTCTACTTTTTTATCATTGTTTTGTTTCATATTTCCTTTGTTATTTCTATTACTTTGCTACAAAAAACCCGCCTTATTGGCGGGTGATAGTTAATTATTACGATAAAATCACTCCCGCCATCGATATCGACCGGTCCACCAACAGAAAGTCATTAACGCTAATTGTGTAATTTGTTGTTTCATTTAAACCTACCTTTTCGCAGCTCTCTTGAGCCTCTGGTCACAGTTGCTATGCCGACACCCAAGTCATCGGCTATCTTTCGTTGAGTCACTCCCTCTTTCAAGAGTCGAACAATTTCCAGTCGTAGCGGGATCTCGTCGAGTTCCTGTGGAGTTAATATCCCTTTTAGAAAGTCGATAATTTCCTTTCTTGACTCGAAAGTCAAAAAAGTATCAGCCAGTTGATTGAGATATTTGTTTGTCATCATGTACTAGTTCGCTAGTATATATGAGAGCAAAGTATTGTCAAGCGGCGGCGGCGGAGACTGTTGATGCCATCTGTCTATTTTTGTTGTATAAAGATGGTTAATACCATCAAGGAAGGGTTATACATGGCAGCTAAAAAAAAGAGAAATATTGCAGTTACCTTGGAATGCTTTGTAAAAAAAGATGGCAAATACCTCATGCTGCATCGAAGTCCAAATAAAAGAATAATGCCAGGTGTTTGGATGGCCCCAGGGGGACACAGAGAGTTTAATGAGGGCTTATTCGCCTGCGCCAGAAGAGAGGTCAAGGAAGAAACTGGTTTAGATATAAAAAATCTGAAAGTTATTGCCACTGGGAATGCATATCTGCAAGATCTTGATCAGGAATTTTTCTTCCATTTTGTAGAAGCCGACTATGCGAGTGGCGAAGTAATTCCAGAGCCAGAAAATGGTGAATTGGCATGGCTGTCGCCAGCAGAAATGCTTGAGAAAGAGAACATGTTGGCGGAAATACATGCCATTTTGCCGAATCTTTTCAACAAGGAAGGGAAGGTTATTTCTTATCGAGCTGTTTACAAGAGTGGGAATGAATTACTAGAGATTGAGATTGAAAAGTAACTTTTTAGGAAAGCAAAATAATCTAAAACATCGACCAAAACAACAACGCCGCCACATCCACAAAAGCTAGGTGAACCCAGAAGCTACACAGGAAATCATCTGTAATTTTCAAGATGAGTTTTTTTAAGAAAAAGAGTAAAATAACCAAATATTAATATCAAAAGATATCTTAATAGTACTTTTTATAAGAAATTTAATAACAATGAGTGATATCAAACATGAGTTATAAAGATGAGGCAATAGTTTCAGCTATTGAAGCAAAAGTGGCTAAGGCTGAATTAATAGCTCGCCTTGTTGGAGAGCATAGCACGTCTTTTGCTGAAGTTGATCTTTTATATTTTGACAAAGGAGAGCTAAGAGATAGATGGGGTGGTAAGGGTTCTGGTCTTTTTCATCTTTCCCAACTAGGATTGTGTCCTCCTGGTTTCACGTTGGATACTGGCTTGGGAAAATTACTAAAGAAATCAGGCTCGTCGCCTGAAGTAGAATTAGGTTTGAAAATGGGTATTCGTGATCAAGTTGCCAGGCTTGGTTCATGGAATGGCAAATCAGAGCGAACGAAAGGTCTCAGTGAATGTGAGTTTGCAGATAAAAGCAAGCCCATGCTGCTAGCGGTGAGATCAGGCGCTCCATTTTCGATGCCTGGTGCAATGGAAACAGTTCTTAATGTGGGCTGCAACTTAGAGTCAATGCCGGCACTGGAAGAACTTATAGGGAAAAACTCTGCTTGGGAATGTTTTTTGAACTTTATTCTAACTTTTGTACCAACAGTTTATGGAGTAGAGAAATCGCTGTTAGAAGCTCAGATAGAAAATTTAGGTGAAGGGATTAGCAATGAAGCCATCGTGAGAATGCTTCTTGGTTTCTTAATAAGTAAGGGCATTACTCTTCCAAAGGAACCACATCAACAGTTGACAGCGTCAATCCAAGCAGTTTATAGATCATTTGACTCTCATGATGCAGCCATGGTCAGACATCGCAGAGGTATGCCAAGGCACGCTCACACAGCCGTTAGTGTTATGCCGATGATATTTGGAAATTTTGAACTTGATAATCACCAAATCTCGGGTTCTGGAGTTGCCTACACGCATGATATGCAGACAGGTAATAAAGGGCTTGTGGTCGAATTTGCTCATAAAGCTCAGGGCACGAAAATAGTTAGTGAAGAGGCCCAGGTGGGAGAAGTCGGGGATCTTCCAAGAAATTTATACGAAGAGTTGGAGGATATTGCTGCTAGCCTCTCTAGTTTGTACTTAATAACTGGAGATATTGAATTTGTTGTAGAGAATGGCAAGCTATGGATTGTGCAAATCCGAGAGGGGAAACCATCCCCAGCGGCACAATTAGAACTTCTAATTAAAGAAGCTTTAAAATTACATCCAGCTGAACTTATTGATAGAAGACAACAAGGGATCAGGCCAGATGTTCTACTGAAAATGATTCCACCAATGCTTTTACGATCTGGCGAAATGCTGGAGATACGTCATGATCAGAAGTCATTGTTTTTTGGAAAGCCTATTGGTAGTAAAGGTTTAGTAGGAAAATTGTGTTTGACTTGGGATGAAGCACGCCGTATTTTGACAACTGAGACAAATGGTGATGGATCCCCAGTAAATGTCGTGTTGGCTGTGGAAAATCTTGACCCCAATGCACTAGCTAGTCTCGTCGAGAGCTATGGTGACAGACTTGCGGTAATAGCAACTGGTGGGTCTCCAGCTAGCCATGCCGCAGCTGTTCTTAACAATCAAGGCGGGGTTGGTGTTCTACGCTGTGAAGATGGATTTACAATTATAGATAAGAGCATAATGGTAAGAGGGGGAGCAGTGATCGGCGAAGGCGAATGGCTTTCTGTAGACGGTATTGCTGGTGGAGTGTACAGAGGACAATTACCGTTAGTTGGTCTAGATTTAGATCCCATCACCTCTGCTTTCATTGAAGCGAGAAAACAAATGGGAAGTATGTGGACGTATGCATGCCAAGCATTTGATGGTATTGACTATGTTCAAACGTTTGACTTGATGAGAGAGGCAGCGTCAAGAAATGTTTTTGTTTCTGCAAAAGCACGTTTACAGGCAATGATTAATGAGCAATATCCTACTCCTGTTGAGGGAGAGATATCTCCAGATTTAATGCCTTACAAAATTTTTCAGGTGAGGAGAAATCTTTCAGGAAGGGTGAGAGATGATGAAATAGTAAAGATTAAAAGAGAAATACTTGAGATCATATCTAAAGGTAGACAAGCTTCTATTAGATCATGTTTTGCGTACAGTCAAGCGAATGGCAAAAAACTTGGGAAGAATCCTTGGGCTTACTTTAATCCTGGAGATGATGAGCTCGTTGAAGTTTTTTTTGGAGGAGGTATATCTGATGCAAATCTTAAAGATAGGTTTAAATATGGATTATTCAATGACTGGCTTGGCATGCAAGAAAAAGGTGTCAAATTAACTGAGGTTCTGGTTGGCAATGATCCACCCGGCAAGCTCGATCCAGATCTTGCAGATCAGCACATGGTTATGGTTTTAACTCCTGACAAGAACTCACCGGTTATTCATGTAAGTTTGATGGATGGGACCATCCAGGTCAGATCATTTGAAGATACTCTCAAAAATCCTCTTGATGTTAACCAGCTTATTGAAATGAAAATTTACATTGGTGATAAAAGACCAATTAATAGAATAACACATGGATTTGGTAGAAATCATATAGACACAGCAAATCTAAATACTCTGGCTAAAAGACTACGAAATAAGAGTAATTTGAGTGTTGATGAGAATGTTCTATACGATCAATTGATGATCGAGATCTACTTAGATAGCAGGGACGAGCATCAGTTGGCTGACGTCAGTGAAGATGACATTTCAAACCATATTATTCACTTATGTCAGGACTCTCAATTAACATATGAAATTTTGAGGTCAATTATCAAGCCATCATCTTTTGAGTTGGTTGAGTCAGTAGCAAAAGAACTAGAGACACGTTGGAGAAGTATCACAACTTTTATGAGCAGACTAGAAATTTTTATGGCTGGCGCTGACTTAGGTCTGGAGTTTCAAGGTAGAAAATCGTCTACAGGTGGCCTTGATTGGTTTGCAGTATATGGTGTCAAAGGAGCTGAGGAGCAAGTAACAAATCAAAAAACGAGGGTAAAAGGTGTGCATGAGAATCGCAGCTCTATGAGGGGGATACTTAGAGATCAGCAGTTAATATGGTCACTTGCAATGCAGTTTTTCGCACTTGGATTCCGTGAAGCTAGAAATTCAATCCGCCAAAAAATCAAATGATTTATGACTGAAAATAAACGCTAGCAGACTTCGTCGCGACAATTCTCGCTCTTTCAATTTGGGCTACCGGATTGACTGCAGTAAGCCGCTAAAACAGCCCTGAGAAAAATTGTTTTAATTTATTAATGATCTCGGTGAGATAATTTATCTTTTGATCTTGCTCATCAATCTTTGTTTGTAGTTCCTCAACTTGATTTTGAAGAGCCTGGACTTCTTCATCAGGCTCGTTTTCCTCTTCCGCTTTGACTTCTTTTTGTTCTTCTTTCTCTACCTCTTTCTCAACCTTTTTTTCTTCGTCTTCTGACTTCTTGTTTTCTTTTTTGACTTTCTTCGCCTCTTCATTTACTGGTGCTCTGTTAAAAATAGCGTTGGTAGTGAAGTAAGGTTGATTAGCTGCCGGCCCTCCGTCATAAAGTGGTTCATTACTATCAAATACGACGCCAACCTGGAATGTTCCTGGGACTGCAGAAAAACAATAGAATACTGCCGCTCCATATTCGTCTGTCGTGCTCGAGCCATCAGCTTTGCAGTGCTGGTTTTCAATAGGATCAATAAACTTTACATCTAGAGATCTAGGCATAATGCCGATTTTTTCATAACCGCTTGGATCTACCGCATATTTAGTTAAATCGTCCCACCCATAAGAATTTGTGTTTGGGTTAAAGGCTGTAACTCTGACTTTAACGCCGTCATTCAGGGCTGTTCCAGTGTTCAGGGCTCTGATCATCACATTGCTGCCTCCGGCAAAGGCAATAGATGAGGAGAGGAGTAAAAGTGCGGCGGGGATAATTAATAGTTTTTTGTTCATGAAGGAAGTATAAACTAAAAAATGATCCAGAATAGTAACGCCGCCACATCCACAAAAGCTAGATGAATCATAAAGCTGTGTATGAAGCCATCTTTTATTTTTAAGATTAGGCGCGGAATAATGAGAGCCATCAGAGTAGCTGCGCTAGTAAGAATTAGTGCATAGACAAGTTCCATACGCCTGAGTGCTTCAAGATGAGCAATTCCAAAAATAACTGTAACAACTAAAGCAATATTTTTAAGACTTATATTTTCTTCTTCTAATTTTTTCACTAAAACAACCAGCATTAATTGTTGCAGGAGAATGTCAAATGGCTTCCCAAAGAGAAAATAATTATTCACTAATGTATATGAGGCAGGGCTATTTTTCATTAACTCTAACGGCGCGCTGAGATAAGTGTTGCAGAACCAATAAACGAGCCCATGAAATATCAGCGACCCGACAATTAATAGATACTTATTTGCCTTGGTGTCCGTAATTAGTTTCTTAAAGACGTCTTTGAAAAGAAAAATAGTAATTGAGCTATAAATTAGAAAGTAAACAACTGCGACCAAAACTTTATCATAGGAAATGAAGTTGCGATATGGAATCCAAATGAATGCTTCGGCGGCGAGCCAGAGGAGAATTATTTTTAACGCGTTTTTGGACATTAAATTGTATGTTATCACTTATTTGTAAACATTCGCTCTATTAGATTAGACAGACTGAGCTGAGAGAACATATCATAAAAATGAGTATATGAGATAATAAAGCAGGCCAAGAAAAGCATGAGAAAAATTGACGACTATCTAAGGACAACCTATTCATCCCTCTTTCAAATACTCAGGAAGAGAACTAAGATTCTTGTGCCATTTCTTGCGGTGAGTTCGGCAATATCGCTCATAAGTGTTTTGATGCCATATCTGTTTAAACTCCAAATAGATTATCTCGAAACGCAAGCACTCAAAGTTCCAGGGATTAATAATCCTATTTTAATTTTTTTAGTACTGCTGATAATTCCATCAGTAATAGAAATTTTTCGATTATTCTTTTTTGACTATCTAGTTGAAAAACTACGTCATATTTTTGAGTTTAATGTAAGGGTAGATGTTGAGAAAATGATTTGGAACAAGTTGCAGACGTTCGATCTTGGATTTTTTCAATCAGGAAGAAATGATCATTTAGTCAAGACAGCATTTGACGCTACTAGCGTCATTAATAGGTCAATATATTTTGTTACTGATAACCTAAACACCGTCATCACGCTTATAGCCATAATCCCACTTCTTTATCTGGTTAATTGGAAATTAATCTTAATTGTTTTTGGAGCAGCAATCGGTCAGCTCATGATTGACGAGTACAGAAGAAAAATCTCACTTAACCAAGGGTTTGTTGACAATTACGTCTTTGATAAATCATGGGTTATCAAGAATATCATGGAAAATGACTTTGGATCTCTTAAAGAGGTTGGCGCAGGCCAACAACTAATGAGCGAGTATTTTTTTGAACAAAAAAAGGCAGAAGATTTTTCTCAGAAAAACATGCTTTACAACCAGAAACTCGCGGGGGTTAATTGGGTAATTGATAATATTTTTACTATTGTTGCAAACCTATTCGTAGCATCAGAGATATTTGCTGGGAATATTAGCATTGGTACTTTTACCATGACTATTTCGTATATCAGTCAAATTAATGTTTCTATTGGAGGAATTATAGGAGTGAAGTCTAAATTTCAAGATCTACACCTCGATATCTTAAAATTAAATTTCATTTTGAGTTTAAAATCTAGGCTTATCACTAGTCACGGCGCCAAGAATCTGGTGAATCCAAAAAATATTTCTCTTCGCGGAATTGGTTTTGCCTATCCAAGTTTTTATGAGGACGAGAAGTTATTTATGAGTGAAATAATTGACAAGCTTACACAAAGGAACGAGATAAGTGAAACTTCATATATTCGAAAAGAACTTGATAGGTGGAGGGAATTGGTTTCTTCAGAGTCGTCAAACGAAAAAGTGCTTCACGATGTATCAGTCAATATTCCTAGGGGGAAGCTTGTTGCCCTTCTGGGTCGAAACGGATCAGGAAAAACAACCATTACTAAAATCATGATGCATTCATTTGAGGCTGACGAAGGGGAAGTTTTGATTGATGGTAATAAAATAAATGACTTCAATCGGGAGTCTGTTTCTTCATCATTCGCATACTTGCAGCAAGCTCCCTTCATTCTAGATAGATTTAGTATTCGTAGCAATCTTCTTTTGGGAGTAGGCGAGTCTATTGGGGACTCTAAAATCTGGGAAACACTTGAAGCTCTCGGTCTAAAACGAAAGCTCGAATCATCAAAGAAGGGCTTGGAATCAATAATTGGTGAAGATATATTGTTGTCAGGAGGTCAACAACAGCTTTTAGTAATGGCAAGAACAATGTTGCAGCGCAGACCATTTGTTATTTTCGACGAAGGTAGTAGCCAACTAGATATTGAGAAAGAGAGGCGTATTTTAGATCTTTTGCATACGCAGAAAAATCACTCAGCTATTTTATTCATTACACATAGAATTAGCGTCGCTAGGAAAGCAGATTATATCTATATGATTGATGATGGAAGAATAGTTGAGGAGGGAACTCACTATCAGCTGCTGAATAAAAAGGGCCTGTACTTTGAGTTCTGGAGGATGCAGGACGGCGACTAACTTTGTAATTGCCTTTCAAGAGTATGCTTTTATCGGGATATCAAATCACGCTTGTGACCCCATGAGGAATCTACGATTCACTCACTATCGTTCGCTCTCATGCATTAGCCTGACTCATTTCACTTGTCATGCGGCAGAACCTCCTCACTTCGTTCAGGATTGATTTCACAACGAGAGCAAAGCATAAAAAAATCTCCGGTTGGAGATTTCTTCAGAGACCGTTTCAAATCAGGCGCGTTTTTTATTAAATTTGATTGATAGGTTGTTCTGAATTGCTGTTTTAACACGTTAGACCGTATTGTGCTTGGATAAAAAAGACCTTCCCGCTCAGGCTTGTAATTGCTCAAAACCCAGACGAGAGATATCGCAAAGGCTTTGACACGCAGATCTATGGTTAAATGCCTACTTCCTGAGAAGAAGAACAAAGAAATTCACTGATTGTAGCGGCAAATTTAGACGTCTTAATGGAAAAACATCACTTGAAATTGTTAAAAAACCAGGAATTGATTTACCAAGCTTTTTTTAAAAAGGTGACCGTTTTGGAAAGGTGTCATACGCTGTGACCCCATGACCCCTCAGTTAGAACACTTTTTCAAGAGCATTCTCAAGACATATCAGAGATTAGTAGAGCTCGGTTTCATCTATCAAGATGGCAAAGTCAGTATACTTGTTATTGAAGATGAAGAATGAGAAGTCGTTTTGTGATTCTTTTCTTTCAGATCTTGAGAACTT
>PFLP01000026.1 GCA_002784625.1 Candidatus Pacebacteria bacterium CG_4_10_14_0_8_um_filter_42_14
TCTCCAATGGATAAGGCGGGAAGTTTTGATATTCAGGGCAAAGGGGCATTTTTTATCAAGAGGATCGACGGATGTTTTTATAATGTTGTCGGCCTGCCTTTGCGGAAACTCTACCATATTTTTAAAAAGCTCGGGCTGTTTTCGATCATTTGTTTTGTTCTGGTGCTTTGCGGCTGTTCTACCGAATATAATCTGGCCACTAAACAAGAGGAGAAATACTACTATAACACCGATAAAGAAGTAATTATGGGCCAGTCGATAAACCGTCAGGTGGAGAAAGAGTTAAAATTTACCAATGACCCTTTGCAAAAAAAACGCGTTGAAGATATCGGTAAAAAAATAGCCTTGGTGAGCGACAGAAAAGAGATCGATTATCATTTTCAGGTTTTAGAAGAGGACACGGTAAATGCCGTTTCTTTACCCGGAGGCTATGTCTATGTAAATACCGGATTACTGGATAAAGTTGACAATGATGATGAGCTGGCGTGTATTCTGGCGCACGAAATTGGCCATATCGTTGCCCGGCATAGCATCAAAAAACTTCAGGCCATGCAAAGTTTTTCTATATTAAGATTATTAGTAGCTGTGGCCCCTGCTCCGGGAACAGGAGAAGTAGGCACGGCTGCCGATGTTGCTTTTACTCAATTCCTTCTTGGCTATAGCCGGGAGGATGAGCTTCTGGCAGATCAATTAGGTGCCCGTTACGCTAAATTAGCAGGATATGATCCGCATGCGATGATCACTTTTTTAATCAAGCTGCAGGATATCAACCGTAGAATGCCGCTTCAGGAGAAGTCATATTTTAAAACACACCCCTATGTTCCTGACCGAATTAGGGTGGTCAAACAGGAGTTAGGAGAACCGATCAGTTTCGATGATTATATTAATATCGAACAGCAGCCGCATAAGCAATAGTGTCGTTAATAGCTTTTTGAATCAGCAGGGATTAGTGGTATATTTAGATCAAGAGGGAGGATTTTCTTGAAGAAGAAAATAATAATTATTGATGATGAAGAGGATTTTGCTTCAATGCTTAAAATGCGCCTTGAGGCTTCTGCCGGTTATGAAGTTATGGCCATCACTGAAGCAAAAGACATAATCGAACGCATTCATATCTTTAAACCCGATGTTATCTTATTAGACTTGCTCATGCCGGGTATCGGCGGGTTAGATGCCTGCGCCATGCTTAATAATGATTCTATCGGCGCAACGATTCCGATAATCGTAATTTCGGGATTAGATAAAAGTACGGATAAGCTTAAGGCTTTTAGATTCGGGATTACTGATTATCTTGTTAAGCCTGTCGACGATGCCAAGCTTATTAAGACAATAGAAAAAGCAATAAAATCTAAATCGGACCAGCCGTAGATTTCGTTTAATTTCCAAGATATATTTTAATGGTGCGGAGGGAGGGAGTTGAACCCTCACACCTTGCGGCACAGGCTTCTGAGACCTGCGTGTCTGCCATTCCACCACCTCCGCAAAATTATTCTTAAGTATATCTTAGCCCCGTAATCCTGTCAATCATAACTACTCTAAAGTAGGGACGTCCTGTTAGGGGACACCCTTTTTCAAGGGTGTCCCTTTTTGGGACGTCCCCTTTTGTACCTTTTGTACTTTTGTATAAATGAATTGCGGCGGAGTTTTTTTGCTGTTATAATAACAGATTAAATGAAAGGCAAATTATGTTTTTAGAACATTTTAAAATTACCGGATTGGCTATGGCCCAGATATTCATTTTGGGGGCCTTGGGTTATGTTTTGGTAAAGAAAAATATACTTTCTCACCCCGGCCTTGATGCTTTAAGCCGGCTGGTGATTCAGATTGTTTTTCCGGCCTTAATTTTTACCCAGCTGTTGCAGAATTTTAGCTTTAGCCTTTTTCCGAACTGGTGGATTTTTCCGTTGACCAGTTTTTTAATTACCACAGCCGGACTGACCGTAGGCTTCTGCCTGCTTAAGCTTATAAAATTAAAAGATAACAAGCTGCAATTTTTAAGCCTGGTAGGATTTCAGAACTCCGGATATCTTCCTTTGGCGATGGTTGCCGCCATATTTTCAGGGCAACAAATGAATAATATTTTTATTTATATCTTTCTGTTTCTGCTTGGTTTTGATCTGGTGGCCTGGTCATTGGGAATATATATGCTCACCTTTGATCAAGAATCAAGGTTTAAGCTAGGGCATATTTTTAGCCCTCCGGTAATCGCGAATTTAGCAACTCTTGCTCTGATTGCTTTGGGTTTAAATAAATTTATACCGGCCACCATATTTAAGCCTATTCAGATGGTGGGTAATTGTACTCTGCCTTTGGATTTGATTGTCGTCGGCGGTAATGTTGCTTTAGTGCAACTGAAGAACATTAATTATAAGGCGATGTCATTCTTTCTTTTAGGCAAGTTGATTATTTTACCGGCATTGGGTCTGTGGATTGTGCTTAAACTGGGCTTGCCGCAGTTATTTGGTTTCCTGATCGTAATGCAATTGGCGATGCCTTCGGCAACTTCTTTATCGGTAATTATTCGCCGCTATAACCGCCAAGACGCATTAATCAGCCAAGGAGTATTTTTTAGCCATATCCTCGGCTTGGTTACCATACCGTTATTTTTAGGTTTATATTTATCGCTGGTTGTGCTAAAATGAGTAAAATTATTGTCACTAACCGTAAGGCCTACAGGGATTATGAGGTCTTGGAGTCTATTGAGAGTGGTATCGAGCTTAAGGGCTCTGAAGTAAAATCTCTGCGCGCCGGTAAAATTACCCTGGATGATAGCTTCGCCCGTCCTGAAGGTAGTGAGATTTTTTTATATAACGCCCATATCAGTCATTATACAGAGGCCAGTTACTTAAACGTAGATCCGGATCGGGCCCGGAAACTTCTTTTGCATAAGGGGCAAATTCAGAAGTTCATCGGTAAACTTACCCAAAAAGGCCTGACCTTAGTTCCGTTAAAGATCTATTTTAATGACCGGGGTTTTGTAAAAGTGGAATTGGCGCTTGGTAAAGGTAAGAAATTTTATGATAAGCGCCAAAGTATCAAGCGCAGAGAAATAGATCGTGAAATGCGCAGGGTAGTAAAAAATAGAAGAGGGTAAAGAGTTTTTTAGAATATTGTTATTTGAAAATTTGGGGGTGAAAGGGTTCGACTTGAGATAGTCGGATAAGAGCAGCATGTCGCGGACGCATGGTTAGCCGCGTTAATAACCCGTGCACAATTCAAACGCAAACACGACAGTGTCACGTTTAGGGCCGGCATTGGGATTGTCCTTTGGGGCAAGACCGATGTTTATCCCAACAGTCTGCTTTAACTAAGTTAGAGCAGCCTCTAACCGTCCAGCCTACGGGATGGATTAGGGCCTTGGTAGGATAGTCTCGGCGGTTAGCCGTCCAAGCCGGGATGAAATCGAAAAGGCTGCGCTTTGCAAATCCTGCCTGGTAGAAGTTGCAAGGCTAAGA
>PFLP01000001.1 GCA_002784625.1 Candidatus Pacebacteria bacterium CG_4_10_14_0_8_um_filter_42_14
CTAACTGAAATTATCCCAATACCCACAATTAACAAAGAAGATTGGAACAAACTTGATATCCATGAATTAATTTTAGCTTGTGGCGCAAACCTGGGTAGAAGTATTCTTGCAGAAGCAATAATAAAAGATTTAATTCAAAAAGGGAGATTTCCTAATATATGGTTGTCTAGTCGGGCTTTGCAGAAGGGCTATGAACGTAAACACGATGGCTACCCACATCCGATAACATTGGAGGTTCTGAGGGAAAAGGGTATTCCTGATCAGATCATTAATTCACTCAGATCACAATGTCTCGGTCCTCTCACATCTCTTGGCTCTAGAACAGATGTTGTCTTGCTAGTACCTCACAGGCAAGTGTATCGTTTGAGGTCATTTTTTCTTGGACACGATTTGCCTAAATCTGTAACCTGTATCCCAAGGGAAGATCCCTCTGGTGAGTGGGTGGAACTGTCAGATGCAGAGCTTAAGAAAAATATTGAAGTAGAATTTGATTTCCTTAAGAGACTGATAGAAGACCAGCTTCTTGGCATTATTGCAAATGTAAGAGAAAGGAAATATCGTGATTATAGGGTGAATGGAGTTT
Source organism: Candidatus Pacebacteria bacterium CG_4_10_14_0_8_um_filter_42_14 (assembly GCA_002784625.1). GTDB lineage: Bacteria > Patescibacteriota > Microgenomatia > UBA1400 > PJMF01 > UM-FILTER-42-14. The sequence continues at coordinate 584 of PFLP01000001.1, forward strand.
GTTATGATCAGGGGATCAGCTTCCCTTTCGGCGGCATCCCTGAGCCAAGGTCTAGACTGTGGGGCGTTGGAGAACTTGGGTTTGGATAAGTATTTATGACCCAAAATTTTATCATTAAATAATAAAAAAAGACCCATCTCTAGGTCTTTTAAACTCTTGTTGCGCATATGGGACGATTTCCGAGCAATTATGATCCTCACTGATTTGGAAAGTTTGTCTATCTTTCTGAGCCCGTTTGATCGCTATCATTACCTACTAAACTTTCTTGCATGTATCGATACACGATTGAAATGATTTCACGAATATCATTGTTTGCATTCTTGTAAACTAATTTATCAAATGCGACTTCTTTGAAATCGCGAATTGGATCACTTATCAGTGCGTGAATAAAAGACTGGGTGGCGCCACTAATGCCTTCAAAATCAATTATGACCTCATCGCCCACTAACAGAGCTGGCATAATAATGCCAATTCTTAACCTTTTTGCAGTATCCTTATTCTCGGCAAAATCACCAATTTCATTTCGCAGTATGATGTTCTTCTTCATATAAACTTTGGTTGTTGGTATTTTGCTCGCTTGCGTTCACGAATTGCCTTGTCATAAAAATCACCAATACTGGATAACAAATCGTTGAATTCTGGTGTTTCATCAAGTGAGATGTCTACTGCTACTGCCGTGCCTTGAAAACTTGGTGAATTATTGGTCTTATTGTGTGGATCCCTCATGGGATCTGCGTACAATCGAGGCATTCCTTTAATCCGTTTTCTATGTTTTAAAAGAGTGTATTGCGCACTACCGCTGTAAATTACAAAATAATTCCGTGTGATTTTCGCAATAGATTTAATAAAGAACAATCCGGCTCCGGCATTTTCGGCAGTACCTCCATCCTTACGTGTAGTCCCGGTAATGCCAGGTGTTAATGCTAAGGAAATCGCATCGATATCATTTCTAGGATGCCAGTGAGTATTCATGCTTTTCCAAATTCCTATGCCGGTATCGCAAATTCCAATGCTCACACGATTTGTTTTTTTATAATATTGAGCTGCAACAACTGCGCCATCCCTTGCGAGCGAATGCTCAAGTACATTTCGAACTAATTCACCAATCACATATTTTACGACCAGAGCGTTTTTTTCTGACAGATGCAAGAGAGGTATCACATCTGAAATAAATCGGGATTGATCGTCTGAATTATTAATTAACTTTATGGGCACAAATCTTCCAGCTTCCTCTTTTTTTTGATACGCAAATGGTGAAGGTGTATTCATCAATTCATACAGTCCCATTCTGTCCAAATATCGTCCAGTCTCAGGAATATGACCGATAATTTCTGTGTTTTCTTTGCCCGCTTGAATTGCTAGTGCTGCAACTATAACAAGATTGGCGGGATGGACAGTTACCCATTTATCATGTGTAGTTACCTCTAATCTTTTAGGATTCGATAAATCAAGTGACTCTACAAAACTCTTAAAGTTTCGCAAGTTTCCTCGATTTGAAAGAAATATTTTCATTAGCGAAATATTACCCGTTGAAGGCTTTTCTGTCAATAAGCACTCTACGGGTAATTTTTACCCAATTTATCATTAAATAATAAAAAAGACCCATCTCTAGGTCTTTTAAACTCGTGTTGACACTCTGGGACGATATCCGAACCTGGATTGAGGGTCATGTGAAGTTTGTTTTTCCCGAGGTTAATATAGGAATGCCAGCTAATAAATGATGCTGTCCTCAGCGAGGTGCTAGCTATAAACCTATGAATTGTTCACCACTTTTGTTAACTCAAGAACCTAATTCTTTTATCATCGTCCCCATGCTGAACTTAAAGCCATCGGCCGTCTTTCGTTCCTCAACGTGTTCGATCGCAAACCCACAAGATTTGTAGAACTTCACTGTAAGGTCATACGATCCATCAGGAGGATCCTGCTCCACCACGGTTTCAACCCTCAGTGTATTTGCACCAGCGGCAACCAATAGATCTTGAACATGGGCAACCAACGCCTTCCCGATGCCGGACCGATGACTTCGTATGTCCACACCAAGCCAACCTATGTATGGTTTGCCATCTTGTGATCGAATAGAAATAAATCCGACAACTTTACTATCAACATCAGCAACGTACGCTTTCTGAAAATTGATATCAAAAGGAATGTTTTTCACTGCCCCATCGTCAAACCATTTTGGATGTAAGCCATCAACTATCGTTTGAATGTATGGCATGTCTTCATTAGAAAAGTTTCGAATAGTCATAATACTAGTGTACTACGTGCCTAATTTAGCGCCACTCTTCACATCTTTCTGGTTCTATAACTTGTCGCTCACAGCGTTAGATTGTATTGGACTCCATTCGCCTCCATAGAGCTCAGCCAAATATTCTAACAGAGTGACTAAATCTTCGGCTCTTATTAGAAGAACATCAAAATTTCCCATTCCGCAATCTATATTAATTGCTGCTGTAAAATCCAGGGCAACTACCTGCCCTTCATCAACTTCATGCCAATTTATACAGTGGTTCTTCCAAACAAGAAATTTATCAACTCCACTGGGAGCGGATACTCTTCCGGTAAAGCCTTGTTCTTTACAAGCACCTTGAGCAATAAAAAAACAATTTTGATGAAGTCCTGTTTGTCTGATAGCATTAGCTTGATCTGAAATGTTTTTTGACAAATCTTCAGATATCGGCTCATCAGACACTTTTTTTTGTGAGAGTATTAAAATGGTGATTCCATTTTCTCTAATAACTTCCGGTATTAATGAGCGCTGGTGAACAAAT
>PFLP01000052.1 GCA_002784625.1 Candidatus Pacebacteria bacterium CG_4_10_14_0_8_um_filter_42_14
TAACCCAGCACATTGGTAATAATCAATACTATACAATAGGAATTTGTGATAAACCTCAAAAAAATGTTTAGCCATCAATTTCTGAGAGGATCTGTTGTTGCTACTCTGACCTCATTACTTGCAAGTGTCTTTACATACATTTTTAGCTTACTGGTTGCACGCTTCTTCTCTCTTTATATCTACGGTGAGTACTACACGGCAATGTCATACATGACTATTTTAGCTGTGCCCTTTGCCGCCGTAGGCTTTGGTGTTGTTAAACTATTAGGATCTTTTCCTCTTGTGGAACGATCCAGTGCGCTCTCACAACTAGCTAAATCCTTCTGGCTAAAATTTATTCATTACAGCTGGTTACTCACCCTGTTAGCATTTTTCATCGGATGGTTTCTTCTCCAGATAAGTGGTCTAAAAATCATCAGTATTATAATGATACTTTCAGTGACTGCTGCAAGTTTTTTTGTAACTCTTTACACAGCTGGAATGCAATCTCAGAAATTATTCTTTGCACAAGGAGTAATGGCAGCGGGAGCCACGCTAATCAGAGTGATAGCCCTGATACTTGTAATACTTCTTAGTTCTTCACTTAAGGGAATTTATCAGTCTGTGTTATTTTCCACAGTATTATTAGTAATTATGTATTGGTTATTTAATAGAAGAAAAATTAAAAAACAAAAGTCAACATTCCGATCGAACCTTAATCTTCGTCTGTTCTCTAAAACGCTTTGGTTACCTTTAGCAACCGGCCTTGGTCTCTCAGCTGTTTTGGGTATCGACTTGATGATGGCTAAACATTTCTTCTCAGCATCACAAGTAGGACTTTATGCTGGCTTATCACTACTTTCTAAAACTATCTTTTACTTTGTAGCACCAATAATTTCGGTGTCATTTGCGTTTTTTACTGGGAAAGAAAATTTGCCAAAAAGAAATCAATTTCTACTAATAGCTGTTTTTGCAATTCTCGCCATTGGCTCAGGTGCAACAATTCTTTACACATTTTTCCCAGCACTCATACTCGGAATTCTATTCGGAGGCAAATTTATTGAAATCGTACCACTAATGACTCTTGCAGGTATATACGGGACACTTTATTCAATCGTTACTGTAATAACACAGCACGCACTCTCACGAAACCATCTTACCTCAGCCATTCCCTTAATCATGGTCACTATTCAAGCTACGGGCATTTGGTTGTTTCACGACAACTTCACACAAGTTATGCTCGTCAACTTGAGCACTATGTGTCTTATTTTAGCTTACTACTTTTTTTATTATATTTTTTTCCTAAAAATGGAGGCATCTCCTTCGCAAGAACAGAAAAGTAATTAAACTCGCTTGTTAATCTTTGAGTCTTTACATGATTGAAGTCGTCGTCGTATAGTTGCTACTGTGATAAAACCCTCAAGCATTTCCAATCAAGAAAATTCTGAGAAAAAGCATTTTGACAAAATGGCTGATTTATATGATTCCAACTACACATACAACACGCCGTTCACGCAATACAAAATTCAAAAAAAAATGTCCGCTCTCTTTGACTCACATAATTCAAATGGAAAAATTGCAATTTTAGAAATTGGAGCTGGAACTGGCGAATATACACAGCATCTTGCTAAACTGTTCTCAAATGCTTCTATAACAGCTGTCGATATATCACCTAAAGTTTTAGCTGTAGCCAAAAAAAAATGTGAGAACTTCTCAAATGTGCAATTCAAAGCCATGAGCGCATACGATCTTCCATTCAAGAATGGTTCATTTGATATTGTGTGTGGATTTTATATTCTTCATCATCTAGACATACCTGCAACTGTAAAAGAAATGCATCGGATTTTGAAACAGGGAGGAGAGGGCCTCTTTTATGAACCAAATCTGCTCAATCCTGTTGTTCTAGCAATTAAAAGTATTCCATATCTAAAAGAAAAAGCTGGTGACTCTCCCGATGAATGGGCCATCAACCCGCTTAAGTTTCAAAGCTATCTATCTAAATTTAAATCTTTAAAATGGAAAACCTCAGAGTTTGTTTCTCTTCCATCCTTTATTCCTCTTAGATTCTCGATTATCTTCGATGAGTTATTTACCATGCTTGGGTCACTCCCCATTCTCAATCTTTTCGGTGGCTCAGTAAGCCTAAAGTTTAAAAAAGCTTAAGTTTGTTTCTGACCTGAGATATATAACTCTACAATTTCTTTCCATTCTGGCATATTTATATGGAGTTGTGATTGAGTAAAATCTGACTGGAGTCCACCAAATTTTGGATAACGACGCGGGTGGTTACTTATGAAATAATTAATACTAGAGGACTTTACGACATTTTTCTTTCCATATAGTCGCTCTATAGCATACTGAGCAAGCTCGTATGGCGTACAAAGATCGGAGCTGGCCGCGTGGAACACTCCAGCTTTTTTATTTTTTACAAGCTTTTTAATCATTTTATCAAGCAGTGGGATGTAAGTTAGCGAAACGTATTGATCATCAAAAAGTGGATATAGTTTCTTTTGTTCGTACAGCAGTAGTATCTTGCCAATATAATCAAGTCTCTGCTGATTGTTTGGGCGAGTAATATTGTTGATTCTAACTATTGCTGAATTATTCTGAAAACTAAGTATGGCAGATTCTGCTTCTCGTTTTGTAATGCCATACCAAGAAAGAAGATCGTTATTCTGCTCTGGCTCATCTTTTTCAGAAAATGGTCCCGGATGCTCAGAGGTTCCTGCGAAAACATAGTCTGTCGAAATATGAATTAGGTAGCTACCATATTTTTTTACCTGTTCCGCAATATTTTTAGTACCGTTGACATTTGTTTGCCAGGCGCTTCCCTGTTTGTTTCCTCGTTGCATTTCTGCTGTGGTTGCATCTCTGTGGGCTGCAAAATTAATAACTACTTCTGGTCGATATTTATCGAAGTATTTCGACAGGTTATTTCGATCCGTGATATCCAACTCATTGTGTGCCGGGCTTAATAGATTAAATTCTTTTTTCTCACTTATACTAGTATTTTGTTCTAGTATATAAGAACCCAACAAACCGCTTGAGCCTGTTATCAACATGTTGGGCCTTGAGACATTAATCTGCAATTTATTCATTAAGATCTTGAAAATAACTTGCTTTTGACTAAATGCTTTTGATGAAGAATATAACTAATTAACAACAGAGTTGTTTCGAAAATAAATTTAATTCCTTTTTGTAAACTCATTGATGAGGACTCCTCATCGTATCTAGTGGGAATTGGGATTTCACCTATTCTAAAACCATAACTTAGTGCAGACAAAGTCATGTGTAAATCGAAAAGAAAGTCGTTGGAAAATTTCTGATATGGAACAGTCTTCAAAACATCTGCTGAGTATGCACGAAATCCAGAGAAGTGTTCTGTGAAATTAACACCTAAGATTATATTTTGTACTACTGTAAAGAAACGATTTGTATAATACTTCAACTTCGGCATGCCACCATCAAGCGCACTGCGTCTCGTAGATATTCTACTGCCAAACATAAAATCATATTTGCCAATTTCAATCAATTCAATTAAATCCCGTAGGTACTTGGCGCTATATTGGTAGTCGGCATGAAGCATGGCCACAACATCTGGATTCAGCTTTAGCGCTGCGTTGTAGCAAGTCTTTTGATTCGCTCCATATCCCATATTTTTTTTGTGTTTAATTAGCACGATGTTCAATTTAGATGCAACTCCAGAAGTATCGTCTGAGCTAAAATCATCAACTAAAATAACATGTTTTTTGTATTTTGGGGGAATTTCACGGAATGTGTCTTCTAGGGTCATTTCGGCATTATATGCCGGCATCACTATGACAACCTTCGGAATTCTCTTTTTCATTGTGGTTGCATTTCTGTATTATTTGGTGGGTCTGTTATCAATTTGTAAAGCGAACAACCATCAGTAGTAAAAATTGGATCATCAATTGACATTCGTTTCTCCTCAAACTTTGCTCTGGCTACAGGTCTCATATCCCGATGAGGTTCTGCGTCACGTAATAATGAATCCCTCCATTGGAAATTAATATATACATACTCTACGGTATTTGGTAGCTCTAAGTCTTCAAAAGTGGTAGTTTTAGGAGTAATGAAAATTCGAGAACTCTCATAGTAGACCGCTGCATAGGCATCCCACAAATTTAAGACCGATTCAGGTTTAGAACAATTTTCTATGCAATACTCATAGATGCTTGCAACGCAACCAATGCTACCACCCAAATTATCTTTATTTGTTGCGTTAGCAATCGATGTTAATTCATGAATACGTGCCTGCCAGAGTGATTTTGCCTTAATATTTGTGAATTGCATTAGCAATAAAACTGCAAAAAGCATAATGGATAATATTTTTGACCAGTCCACATACTTTGCAGACAACAAATAAACAATAATAGGAAGTAGCAAGACATATCTGCTCAACTGGCTTCCCAACAAAAAGTTCATAAAAAACATACTAAGTCCAGCAAGCAATAAAATTAGTTCTGTTCTCTTTAACCGCACTTTTGAAAAGAAAAAGCTAAATATAAGAACAATTAAGAATGCAATAAGTCCCACCTCATTTTTGTACTGATCTGAGATCATTTTAATAAAAGAAGAAAGATTTATAGGGACACGGAGTACTTGAATTAAAGTATTGTGCAAGAATAGATACTGATCATCAGTCATTCCCTTATGACCAAAATAGAGTGGATAAACTGGATTAAAGAAATACAGCAAATTCTTAAAATACCAGATTCCTCCACCCAAAAATAACCAGGAAATTCCCTTAAGCGACTGTTCTCGAAGGGTTGCTAATTTTCTTGCAGATAAGTAAAACCAAGGAATATATACGGGCAAAATAAATGCGGTAGTAAACTTGTGACCAAATGCTGCTCCTAAGCAGAATAAAGACAACCAGAGATAGCCTCTCTTTTTCTCCTTGTCCGCTTGGATTAATAGCAAACCAGACAGCACTTGAAGAATTCCCGTTGTAACATCGACCAACCCAGTTGTTAACAACATTAAGATACCTCCATGAAGAGTTATTGCTAAGCATACTACCATGCGCGTTAGCCGCCCGATCTTATAAAATTCTAATAGAAAAGCATTAACTATCAAAAGAAAAATCACAAAATTTACCATATAAATGAGATGAGCAACACTTTCATTCTCCCCACTTATTAAATACCCCCAGCTAGCAAAGCTTTCAGACGCATATGGCAAACTTCCATAAAAAAATGAAAACGGCTGGTAAAATGCCACATAAGGACTTGCTTGCAGTAAAGGAAAACGAAGATTTCCCTGCGCTAGCTCTTTCATAACCGGTACGTGGTATGAAACCTCGTCCCACTCCGTAGGTTTTAGAAACGAATAAAAAACGCTGAACAATATAACTGCCGATAATGTAGTCATCACAAACAATTCAGGTAGGCTCCATTTTTTTGCTGCAAACAACTTAAATTCTGGAAATGAATTAAAAAAACACCATATTCCCAGAATTATTAATCCAATACCAAAGTACCAGTTAATAGGAGTCGGTATCAGCCAACTTATTAGGAAAAAAAAAGTTGATAACAATGCTTGCCCATAAAAGTAACCCAACCAAAAATGCTGGGGCGATTTTACGCTTGTCCCTAATATCAACCTATATATATAGGAGCCAATTCCAAGTGCCGAAATCATCAAAATAATAACAGAAAGGATGACTCTGAATTGCGCAAAAGCATACATCATATTTTTGTCTTATTTTTAAATATTTGCTTTGTAGCTTTTGTTAAAAGATATACTGCTACTGGCAATAAGAAAGTTGATGATCGTAAAAGTGAGCCACCCATTTCAGGCCACCATTCAAATTGAAAGGATATGAAATATAACCCAAAAAAATACATAGAGAAACTTAAGACAATCAAAAAAACTAAGAAAAGATCAGCCTTCGCCTCTTCATCCTGTAAATTGAGGGCTGCAATGATTGATCCAATGTAGATTATCAATGTCCCCCCCCACATTTTCAAATAAGCAATTGAAATGATAAGTAGTGATCCCGTAAATATTCCCAAAACGGGCTCCAGAAAATTTAATAAAGATGTCTGAAAAATGGTTTCTTTTTGACTGACTACTTCGGCAAAGTATTTCCACGAAACGTAGGAAATTATGCAGGAAGCTGTCAATAGGATTGCGGGAATGATAGTTCTACGCAAGCTTAAACTTTTCCAACTTATAGCCGCAAAAGATATGACAACAATTAACCAAGATGGCTCTAAAAAACGGATCCACTGAGAACTCATTACAAGTATAATCCCAAATCCTAAATACCAGTTTTTTTTATCAATAAGATATCTGTGCAGGAAAAGTATTCCCAAACTGAGATAGAGAGTATATGGGAGATTGGAGTATGCGATAATCGAAGTTGAGAATAGGTTTTGCTGACCAATAACTATAAAGGTTGCAAGTAAGCTCCAAGAAATTCCAAGACGTGGATGAAGCATCAAAAAGATTCCTGTTGCAAACATTACCAAGAATAGGGAATACAAGACAGGGACAGGTGCCGGAATTCCAAACCTGTACCATCCAAAATGAAGTATGCTCGTAAAAGGAGGATATAAAGAGTAATAATAACCATTTTTAAAATCAAACGATGTAAGAGATTTCATTTCTGAAAACTTCACTCCATCAAGAAGAAACTTTGCTCGTGCGTCATAAAGTGCCACCGCATCCCAATCCAAAGAATTTGTAACACTAGTCTGTATAAATGAACTTACAAGAAGAGTAATACATAATGTTGCTAAAATAATTACTGGTAGTGAAAAACGAGTTCTAGATGGACGCATTTTTTTCACTTTTTCACTTGTAATAAAAGAAAAAATGGACCATCCAAACAATACAACAATAGATATCAATTCGATAACAGCTAACAAATAAAAATCGCTACTGTTCTCACTGACTAAAAAGAAGAATTTTGCAAAAAACATAATTGCACATAAAAAACTTACTAGTAAAAAAAGTACTTTATTCATAGAAATGATATTTTATATATAACAACGCCGTTTACTTCGGCGACCTTTTCTAATTCTGAATATTCTATGGAGGTTTTCTGATCGAAAATAATCGCCTTGTTACTAGTATCGACCAATGGCCAATGCTTGTCTGTTGATTCTGAATAGATTTCGGCAAAGTATGCTGCTGATATCTCTTGTGTTATTTTTCTATTGTTCAATAATACACCACTAATGAGCCTTCTTGGAAATAAAAAGTAGCGAATAATAGGTTGATTGCCAATAAATGGCCAGGTTGAATTTTGGGGTGGATGGATAACAGAACTTCGCTCGGGGACAGTAGCTTTCAGAATTTTTACAAACTCATATTCATCTCCAAACCTTTGTTCATATGAAATCTGAGCGTTTTTGTACTGACTTCTGAAGTTTAGAATAGTGTTTATGCTACTTATAAAAGAAAAAATAAGAATTAAAACAATCAGAATTTTTGATGAATGGATAATTACTGCAAATTTTTTTGACAATGAAGATTTGTTAGCTTTGGAATTCATATGGAACAACGAGCCACGTTGAAAAAGGATGATTAAAACCAACGCTAGATTAAATAGTGTAAGAAGATTCAGGTTCGACAGAAAGTCAGCTGTACTACCAATTGTTGAATATAAATAATTTGGAAATTTTCTTCCCTCCAATGAAATCAACAATGAATTTATAACAAAAAATATGACACCTGAGCTAACTATGAAGAGGAATGCTTTTCGTTGTTGTTTTAAAATCACACGGTTGCTAAAATAATAAAGACATACAAAAAATAACGATAAGCTGTATATGCTTAAAAATCCAACTGCAACCTGTGACAATTTGCTGAGCAGCACTCTTAAATTTTCATCAACTAACTTATCATGAGAAATGATGAATAAACGCAAAAAATTTACTACTGGTATTAGTAAAAACAATATCCATGAAAAAAACAAGGCAGCTGGATGTTCAATAAATTTTATAGTTGAGTCCTTGATTATTTTTCTCATATTTATTGTATTTCTGACAATACCCATCCGTGCGTAATGTAGTTTTCGCTGTATGGTGGATTTAATATCGTTTGGACGGGTCTAGCACGAAATTCTGAACGAAACTCTATAACATCAAGTTGAGATATTTCTGCTTTTTCTTGATTTAATATCGCACTTTCAGTGCTTATTTGTATGTTAAGTTCTTGGTTTGGTATAAGTGAAGATGTTGTCAGAACAATATCCCCTTTCGTCAAACGGTCTGGCACAATTATTACCTTTTCATCCTGCTTATAAAAGTACTTTAGATGGAGAGGAATTTCATACAATACCTCCCAATTATCTAGTGTCTCAACAGCATTTAAGTATACAGGTCTATTAACGTCTGATAAAGTTTTAACAAGTCCATGTTCATAATCCAAATAACGAGAATACCACGTTGCATAATTTACTGATCTTGGAAAATGAACAACTAGTGACAGAAAAAAAATGTTTGAAACAACCACAAATGCTAATAAATTAATAAGGATTGAAAAATGAGGGCTTAGCCATGAAAATCTTGACCTCCTTATCATACTTCGTAATTTGAATTGAATTTCTTGTAATAAAACACCAAATACAGATCCGATTATAATTGCAATTCCAAAAAGCACTATTAAAAAATACCTCTCTAACACAAACTCCCATGGCAAAAGAATGAGGAAAAAACAACACGATAATAATCCCCAATACAAAAGAGGTATAAAATCATGACTAACTTTAAATTTAATTGTAGTTACAAATAATCCAAATATTCCAATTATAGGTAGGTACCACTTGACTCCCCCTAATAGAATGTGCCAATAGGCGAGTAGGTTTCTATATATGAGTGAAAAAGAAATAGAATAAAAACTCCCATACTGAGTGAGTTCCGAACCAGATCTAGAAACAATTTTTCCAACGAAAATAATCAAGAACGGTGAAAGCAAGTACTGCCATTTAATCTTGCTAAATTTTGATCTGTAAAATAAAAAGAGAAAAAGCAAAACAGGCACCAACGCTATAGTTGTTTCTTTTGTCATACTTAAAATCATTAACAAGAGCATCATTCCACCAGTCAAAACCCATGGTTTTATGCGGACAGACAGATTATTGTAGTTAAGAAGAATCAACGAAAAAAATGAGATTAGAATCAACTGAAACGGCTCTGCCGGACCAATACGCACCATGTTCTCAGTAAATGACATGTTAGAAAAAAATAATGAAGTACCTACCAAAACACCAATGGATGAGCGAGAGATTGAATATATGTTTGCCCCCAACAGCAAGCATATTAGACCTCCTAATACAAATATCCTTATGAAATGAATTGTAACTGGATTGGAGTGACCTACGAAAAAAACTAAGGAATTCATTATCCAGTACATAGGCCGAAAACGACCAAACTCCTTCTCGACAAGAACTGATGAGGCTTGCTTGCAATCACTAATTTTAATACAAGTTTCCAACGAGTGGTAATTATCTAGCGATTGCCCATCATCAATCAGTGAAAAATACCTATAAGATGCTGGACTAAGAACAAGCAGTGAGTAAACCAAATAGATAGCTAGAGAAATAAAACTAATTATTAAAAATCTTCTATATAATATTACTGTTTTGATAAACTTATTATTTATATTTATCATTGATTAATTGTCTTTCATGTTTTACTGTTCCAATTCTTAATAGTACCCATCTTTACAAACTAATTCAATAAATTTACTGAAATTTGCACTATATAAAGGTTAAAATAGTTATAATCATAGAAAAAAATACACAAATACAATCAAGTACTACGGCAATGAGAAGTTAATCATTATGTTGTTACCCATTGACTTCTTTAATAAAATAAATAGGCCTATTTTTTACCTCATCATAGATCGCCGCCACATACAGACCTATTACGCCAATAAACAAACTTAAAAAGCCGCCAACAATCAGAAGTACAAAAAGAACGCTAGCCCAACCTTGGACAATACCTCCTGCAAAGAATCTTATATATAGAACATAAAGGGCATAAATTACTGCAGCGATAAAAAGCCCTGCTCCAAAAAAGGCTGACAGGTAGAGTGGAAACGTACTAAATGAAGTGATTCCTGATAAGGCAAGACGCATCATTTTAAAAAGAGTATATTTGCTCTTCCCCGCGGCCCGCTCTTGCACAGTGAACGGGAGAACAATTGTTTTAAAGCCAATCCAGCTAACCATCCCCCGGAGAAACTTCCTTTTTTCCGGCATGCTCAAAAGAGCCGTGAGTGCTTTTCTGTTCAAGGAACGAAAATCAGAGCCGTTACGCTCTATCTTAGTGCCAGAAAATCTATTTATAAGAGAATAAAACATGCCTGAGGTCATTTTTTTCTCTAATGAGATCGCGTTTGTATCAATTCTTCTGGTGAAGACAATGTCGACACCTTCTGCATGCTGTTTTAGCATTTCAGGAATAAGTGCTGGCGGATGCTGTAAATCACCATCCATAGTAACTACAATTTCTCCACTAGAGGCTTCGAGACCTGCGACTAAGGCAGCTTGATGCCCAAAATTTCTTGAGAGAGAAATTGTTTGCTTTTTATATGGAAGATCTAGGGATTTTATCTTTTCTAGAGTGTGGTCTGTTGAACCGTCATCGACCAAAATAACCTCTATGTCTGTAGGAAAACTCTTCTCGAGTTTAGCGAGCGCCGAAAAAAGCTCCGTGATGGCCTCTTGTTCATTAAAAACGGGAATAACTATAGAGAGAGTTGGTGTATTCATTTTTTCTTCTGGCATCTGATCGCCATATTTATCATATATGGGGCAAGCGGCTTATTAAAGGCATGGAGCATATCAAGAATCGGATGAAGTGATTTCACAGTGAATGGTAAGGCGTGGACACCTAGCTGTTTTTCTACTTTAAATTCAACGTGTTCTAAGCCTCTAGTCAGCTCGTCCCACGAGAGCCAGTTTTCCAAACCCTGATAAGGGCGCAGGTTTAGCTTATTTGCAATGACCACTGACCAGTACCAGAACTTGTTAGGGGTGGTGAGTATGAGAGTGCCTCCCGGCTTTAAAACTCGCGAGAGTTCTTTAAAAGCAAGAATTTGATGGGGGATATGTTCGATGACTTCGCTGGTAACAACAATATCAAATGATGCATCTGGAAAGGGCATTTTTTCGATTGAGCCAACTACTGTTTTACTTTTGCATTTTTTCTTAACTTCATTAAGTAAGCCTTCTCCTAAATCCATAGAAGTAACACTCGCTCCTCTTTCCGCTGCTCCTCCGCTGAACCAGCCAGTACCACAACCGGCATCGAGAAGTTTCTTGCCAGAAATATCTTCTGGAAGTAACTGCTTATAAACGACTTCTAGTCTTTTGTTAGTGTCATACATTTTGACAATACTGTCGAATTCGCTCGCGATCGACTCGTAAAAATACATTTTTTTATTTTTTTTCATACCACTCCACCGTCTTTTTCAAGCCTTCTTCAAACTTCACTTCGCTAACGAACCCTAACTCTTCTCTGGCACGACTCGTATCGATTTTTCTACGAGGCTGACCATCTGGCTTAGTCACATCAAAGCGAATTTTGCCCTGAAAGCCAACAATGTCGCCGATAAGATGAGACAGTTCTGCAATACTTATCTCAAAGCTTGAGCCCAAATTAACTGGCTCTGGCTTATCGTATCGCTTTGTGGCTAGGAGAATGCCTCGGGCAGCATCTTCGACATAGAGGAATTCTCTGGTTGGGGCGCCGGTGCCCCAGACAACCACTTCCTCAGCTTTGGCTTTTTTCGCCTCAACAAACTTGCGGATCAGCGCTGGGATAACATGAGAAGAATTGGGATCAAAGTTATCTCCAGGACCATAAAGATTGGTGGGAAGCAAGAAAATGGAGTTAAAACCATACTGGTCACGATATGCCTGAGACTGAACTAGCTGCATTTTTTTGGCTAGTCCGTAAGGAGCGTTCGTTTCTTCGGGATAACCATTCCAAAGATCCTCTTCGCTGAAAGGAACTGGAGTGTACTTCGGATAAGCACAAATTGTGCCAAGTGCCACAAACTTTTTGACGCCTGCTTTATAAGCCTCATGCATAGCATGAACACCCATGAGAAGATTGTCATAAAAAAGCTCTGCTGGATGCTCTTGGTTGTAGCCAATTCCTCCGACATTCGCAGCTAAATGAATAACTACATCTACATCCTTAAATAATTCTTTGTTAGTTTTTTCTTTTCTCAAATCAAGGTCTGCCGATCGAGGCACAATTAGCTTCCCAAGTTTTTCTTTCTTTAGTAACTCAACGAGATGAGAGCCAAGGAAACCACCCCCTCCCGTGACTAGTACTGTTTTTCCTTTTAGGTTGAGTTCCGACATGAAATTACTTAATTAGTTTATATACGGCTACTATAGCTGCTGCGTGCAACCAATGCAGTCCCAATACGAGGGGATTGTTCTCAAAACGTTGTAAAATTTCGTGCTCTTCAGCGAACTGTTTTTGAAATAAACTTCCGCCCTTGGAATTTCCATGAATGCGGAAAAGTGAAAAATGACGGGCCGAAATAATTGGCAGATACTTTCTAATCGTTCTCATCCAGTATTCATAATCCATGCAGTACTTTAGCGATTCGTCGAAGTATCCTAGCTCCGAAAAAAGTGATCTTCTCCAGAATGTGCTTGGCTGGATCACAAAATTAGCAACATTTAAGACATTTCTTACTGGATACTTACGCAAAAACTTTTTGTAAGTGGCTACGTATGATTGAATTTTTTTTCCGTTTTCATCAACAATAAAATAGTCACCAGAAAGCCACTGAATTTCTGGTTTTTCTGTAAATGTTTCAGCCACAGTTTGTAATGTATTTGGCAAGTAGACATCGTCGGAGTTCAGGTAGGCGACCACATCACCAGTCACCATCTTCATGCCCTTGTTAATCGCTTCTGTCTGACCGCCATCTTTCTCACTAAGCCAATTTATCTTGTCTCCATATGACTTGAGAATTTTTACAGTGTCGTCAGTGGAGCCGCCATCAATGACCCAGTACTCTAAATTTGGATAGTTTTGGGCTAAAACACTGTCTATTGTTTCACGAATGAATTTTCCCTGATTGTAGCTGGGAGTAATAATGGAAATAGTTGGGAGAGATGGTTTTTTCATTTGGTTGATTTTCCTTGATCTTTATCAGCTTCTTTCAGGGCAAAAGTCCGGATCACTTCCTCAAGCTTCCTGTTATTCTCGCGCTGAAGAAAGTAGTTGGTGACTACTAAGGTAGTAATGACCATCGAGGAGCCAACAACAAGAAGATCGAAAACGCGCTCGAAATGGATCAGCCTAGCTACTCCCAGAAGAAGGTTTGGGAAGATGGCGATGATGATGAAGGCTATCCAAAGGGCGTACCAGAATAGCTGTTCTGCTGAATTTAACTGCAATTTACGTCTGTGAATGTTGACGACATAGAGCATGAAAAGGGCGAAAAGTGTGGCAATTATTTGAAATAAACTCATAGATTTAGCCTCCCGCTGGTTAAAAACTCTTTCATATCTCTGAAGTCTCTCTCTAAAAGCTCGCGCTTCTGATAGGTCACAAATGGCCTTAAATCATCACAGTACAGTTTGACAGAAAAATCATTAATTTTTTGGAGTAAATTATCGATTGAGAGACTCTTGTCACCATAGTACCCAAGCTTTTCTTTCACTAAGTCTTTGTTAATCTTGCCCTTATTAAGTAAAAGAAACCAAAAATCATAAAGATCTCTACCTTTTTCCCTGGTCAGAATCGCTCTAATTTTTTCTGCAATGATCTCATCCTTGCCCATGTAGTAGATCGGCGCAGTCACCGTCATTGGATACTCGGTAATTAAAGGATTTTTTTCAATTAGGGTGACTTTCTCTCTAAAAGAGAAATCCAGATTTATGAAAGTATTACCTTTCAGTATTTCCGGAGCCGCCGTTAATAAATATCTTTTGCCTGTGATTGTCTTTCGTTCTTTAAAAGTGATTTCATATGACAGTGAAATTGTTTTAAACACCTTGTCTATAAACACTTCAAATTCTTCAAGCTCCATGAGAACAGTAAAGTCAAGATCTTCAGAAAATCTTGGGCCTTGGTACATAAGATGGACCGCAGTGCCTCCTTTAAAAATAATCTGATCGCTGCCACGGGCGGCATAGAGGTTCTCAAGAAAAATTAGCTGGATATATTCTCGAAGCACCACCGACTCAGATGAATTGAATTTTTTTGCCAATTCTTTTAATTGATTAGCTGACAGCATCTTTTAACCTCTCTAGCAAACTCTTAAACTTGGCTGTCTGGGGAAAAGCTTTGGCGTATTTCCAGAATTTCTTCATATCCAAAGTTTCATAGTCGTACTCATCAATCGCCTGGCCTTTTATGCCTTTGGAGCTCAGGTAAAGCTGATCGAGGAGAGCTTTCTCTGGCTCGGCAATTAGATAGTTACCCTGTTTTATATAGCCCCAATAGAAAGACTTCTTAATATGAACATATGAATAAACTTTTCCATCAATTTTTTTGGTTTTAGATTTTTTTGGGGTTGCACTAGTAGTTTCGTAAGGAAATTGAGACAGTATTCCATGATGATTCAGAGCTGTTTCAAATGAGATATATGAAGGTGAAAATAGTATGTTGGCTTTTACAAAATCATCAACTCTGTCGTCATTGAGGAAGTATTTGCCTCTTTCGAGCTTGCCAAGAATATCGCTCTCGACTAAATCTAGTATCAGGCGATATAGTGTCGATTCAGAAACAATTCCCGCGTATTCTTTTAAAATTCTGGGGGTGATTAAAATATGAGGAGAATCCTGCAGTCTTTTAATGATTTTGGTTTTATTATACGTTTCCATATACTGTCAATATATGACATTTGGTGGCATCGTGTCAATG
>PFLP01000035.1 GCA_002784625.1 Candidatus Pacebacteria bacterium CG_4_10_14_0_8_um_filter_42_14
ACCGCTTTTCCATCCCCACAGCATATCAGTCTTTTTATAGCATTTCTGCGTTAACCCACTAGCCATTTTTATTTATGTCTTCTAGTGGAACACCATGCTCGGATAATAATTCGGTTACAACTTCACGATCAATCGCAGTTGAGTATTGATCACGAGCGCGTCGATCATACTCAACTCTTGGACAAGCGTGTGTTCTATTTATCTCTGGATTATCAAAATTTGGCATAGATAATGTTTAAGTATCTGCGTTTGTCTGTCTAGAATCAATAATCAGGAAATAAATGTTACAAAGTTTTCTGAATTAATGACTTCAACACTCGAGCCTGGATAGGCTGCTTTGAATTCAAGTTTTGTCTTTTGTGGAACTGAAGACTTTTTCCACTTGATTTCGTAACCAGAAATTTTTCCTTTTGCTTCCTCCACCAAGTCAATTTCTTTTTGGTCATACGTTCGCCAAAAGTATCTATTCACCGACTGATTGTTGTAGTGTAAGTGCTTTATTCGTTCGGTGAAGATAAAGTTTTCCCAGAGCTGACCAACGTCGTTTCTGATAGAGAGCTTGTTAAAATTCTGAATAAGTGAATTTCGTACACCCAGGTCAAAGAAGTAATAACGGTCATTTTTACTAATTTCTTTTCGTAAGTTTCTAGAGAAACCAGCAACACGATAGATGACAAAGACTTTTTCGAGTAAGTCTAGATAGCGCTCGACTGTTTGATGATTTAGAGAAAGATTTGTTGCAAGTTCTGCTATAGAGACCTCCTGACCAATCTGAAATGCGATGAGCCTCAATAAATCCACAATTTTTTCAGAGCGCCTTATGGATTCTAGCTCGAGGACGTCTTTATATAAATACGATCCAAGTAGTTCGTCTAGGAATGTTGCTTTTTTTACCGCACTCGCAGCAGTTACACTTTGAGGATAGCCTCCGTAAATTAGCATTGTCTCAAGTTTTGTATGAGCAACATGAGATCCAAAATGATTAAACATTTCTGTGAAACTTATTGGAAATAGTGACAAGGTTGTTTTTCTACCCGTAAGGGGTTCGCTGATTTTGTTAGCTAGCTCAAATGATGCAGAGCCAGTGGCAATAATTTTTAGTTGGGGTTGGGTGTCGACTAAAATTTTTAAATTCAACCCAATATTTGAAACTCGCTGAGCTTCGTCTACAACCAAAAGATCATATCCTTCGACCAATGAGGCAAGAGCTGAGGCATTCTGCACCTCAAGGGCTTCGCGGTTAACAAGTTCGTCGGCATTGAGAAACAATTGCTTACCTTCGTAATTGTTAATAAATTCCTCAATAAGGCTAGTTTTTCCAACTCGGCGTGGACCATAAACGACGACGACATGGCCGGGTTGTACTGATTTCTTTAAATTAGGTTGCAATAACCGAGGTATTATCATGAATTGATGATACCATACCATACGTATTAATACAAATACGTCTGTTTGACCACACTCAACCCATCCTCCACCTAGACAACTCGCTCTCGAGTTGGGATAGTAGAAGTGTATGACAAACACCCCCCCCAAAGAATTAGCAGCCGCCGTTCAGTTCGGCTCTCCGCGCGAAGTCAGAGAGGCAAGGCTAGAGCTTTATACTTTAGCTTCCCAAAATGATATTCGTTTAGCCTCGATCCAAGAGCTCTGTATGGCGCGCGCCAGAGGAGAGCATCAGATAAAGTTTTGTGTTCCCGCCCTAAATATTCGCGGGCTTAGTTTTCAGACGATGCGAGCGATCTTTCGAGCTGCAAAAAGACAAAATGCCGGTGCTTTTATTTTTGAGCTTGCCCGATCAGAAATGGGCTACACCAAACAATCTCCCGAAGAGTATGTGGCTATGGTTCTGGCGGCAGCCCTGGCGGAAGAATGGACGGGCCCAGTTTTCGTTCAAGGTGATCATTTCCAGGCAAAAGCAGCGAGATCTGGAGTGGTGAAGACAGGCGAGATCGAAGCGATTAAAAAACTCATCGAGTCGTCACTGGCCTCCGGAATTTTAAATATTGATATCGATATGTCGACTTTGGTGGATTTGGAAAAAATTTCTGTCGAAGATCAACAAGTTCCAAACGTGCGCTTTACCAATGATCTTCACAACTTCATTCGTGAGCACGAACAGAAGGACATCATCACTTCTGTCGGTGGCGAGCTCGGTCATATCGGTGGTACCAACTCGACAAAAGAAGAGTGTGAAGTCTTTCTCTCCCAGGTATCTGGCTTGAGTAAACTTAGTATTCAGACTGGCACCCAGCATGGCGGGGTGGTTTCTGAAGATGGCAGTGTTCAGAAGATGATGGTCGATTTTTCTCTCCATAAAAATCTTTCTCCATTCATCCGCAGTCAATTCGGCCTAGCCGGCACTGTTCAGCATGGAGCCTCGACCCTAGAAAATGAGGCCTTCGGAATGCTTCCAGAATCAGAGGCGATCGAGGTACATTTGGCCACAGGTATCCAAAACATGATTATGGATCATCCCGCTTTTCCAGAGGCTTTACTTGAAAATATGCATAATTATATAGATAAAAAATATAGCTCTGAACTTGGCAAAATGTCTGATGCTCAGTTCCATTATCGCATGAGAAAAAATGCTTGGGGTGAATTTAAAAGAGAACTTTGGGAACTCCCCGACCCAGTCACGGCTACTTTATCGAATCTGGTCGAAGAGTGGATGACGAGAATGTTTGGCTGGCTCGAAGCTACCGGAACAAGAGAATTGGTAAATAAAACCATTAAGCATCCAGTCTTTGAGCCGATCATACGCTCTGGAAAAACTGAGGTGAGCGAGGGAGAGACGAAGGTGTTGGGGGATTAATAAATAATTTTCCCTTTTTCTTTAGCTTTTTCACAAGCAGCCATTGCATTCATTTCATATCTCTTTGCCAGACTTAAAATTGTTTTTTCAGTTCTTGGTTCTATGAATCCCTTTTCCACACCTGATCTAACAACTTGATTAAGTATTTCTGTATTCATACGAGGAACCATTTCTCCTTTTTGGTTTGAGACAATTGGTTTCATCATTTCAAGTAATACCGGATGTCCATTTTGCATAACAGTATTTATTGGTTGAGATAATTCATATGCTTCATGATCTTTCCCGGTAGCAATTCCAATGGCTTGAACTACCCTAATTATCAATTTGTATTCAGCATGAGAATATATTTCCTGAGCTTTTTTCTCCCACCATTCTTTGTCTATTCCATCATTGAGTAGATAGTGTTTTTTCGGATCTAAAAATAATTCGTTTATTTCTCGCGCTCTTGCAAAATCTGGTGTGTCTTGGATTCTTTCAACTAATATTGCTCCTGCCCCCCCAGCAAAAACCATTGGAAAGTTATCGGGAAACATAAGGTGCAGAATTTTATGCATGTAGAATTGTGAAATTCCATATTCAGTTGAGGATAGCTCCTGGTTTTCTTTGCTATGATATCGAATCAGGACTTTATCGGGGCCTACAGCGTGTGCAGTTTTCGCCCTATTTCTTCTCCGACACCGCCACGGCTGTTTATAAATACAGTTTCTCTGAGATCTTTGTTTTCATTCATATTAACAATTAATTACCCAGTGCTTCATCAAGAAAGATTACTCTGTTTGATTTGATTAACAGCCTCAACCATCTCATCAAGAGAATTATTGGCGCTAGCTTTAATAAATGTATCTAATATATTTCCCATTGCACTAGGAAAAATATATTTAATTATATAAAACATATTTTCTCCATCTGAATTGAAGTAGCTTTTGCCAATCGTTTTGATTAAGCCATTAAAATCTGGTCCTGCTGCTTCCAGTAACTCACAGACAGCCGCTAAAGCAGTATGTTGAGGCTGGTCGTCAGTTGTTGCTTTCCGATTGTAAGCAGTGATTATTTCTCCGAAACTACTTATTTCAGGCTGCGAAGCCGCAATAGCTAAAATTGACGTTAACGCTTCGTACATGACAACATGTCTTGATTCTACCTTACCTGTTTCGTGGTCAGCTCTAATTTCTTTGCAACCAGTGCGTCTTATTGTCATTCCGTTTTCGACGACTATTATTGGCTCTACTTTTAGATGAATCATTTCGTGAGCTGCGGTAGCGAGTATTTCTTCTAGCGTTAGTTGTCTAGCCGCTCCATCTTCAATTTTAGTAGTATGAACAAGAGCCGTCTTCCCATCCATGGTTCTTTGACCATGTGTATTGATGGCTGTCATGCACGCTTCAAAGATTTCTAAGGTCATTCCTGAGCCTTGTTCTTGTCCAGGTATTTGTTTAAGTAGATAAGAAATATAGTCTGGAGTATCCAAAAATTTTACCTGACTTGCGCAACTAGTTCGATTTGGTTTTATTTCTGGTGTGAATCTTTGATTTAGCCATTCTTCACAATCTGTGAGATGGTTTCTCACTTTGGCAACTAGCTCTTCAGAGATTGAGGGAATTTCTTCAGCTGCTGTAACGTTATCAAGTATTTTCTGAGCCAAAGTTCTAAATTCAGCGTTACGTTGAATTTAGGTCGGTAAATGTTGGTCTTTGTTCACCCATTGCTTAAGTGTATCAAGAAGTAGCGAATTTATCTTATTTAAGATTTGCTTTGAGAAAAGTTTTCACTGTCAATGAAAACTATTTGGTATTTGTTTTCACTGGGGATGAAAACTATAGGAGAAGACCGACCTCAAACTCAAGCAGATTCCGTTTATAGTTGGCCTCTATCCCACATTATTTATTGTGGTATGATTTTTCTATATATATCAAGATTATGAAAGAAAATAAAATTAATTAAAAAAGGTTAAAAATATGACTGAAGTTCCACAAGCTGAAGAGATAGTAGCTAATGCCGAGCCTCTTAATTTGGAAGATATTATCGAAATTATTTCTGATGAAGTTGCCAAAGGTTTTGCAAAAGACATGGGAATTTGGCATGATATTAGAAATGGAGAGCGCGATGCATCATTTTTTCTAAAGGTCCACCCATTGCCATTTGGAAGAATGAGTGAGGACGCAAAACACTTTGTACCTTTGGCTTTTGGAGATAATTCTAAGGTTAGAGCTACAGTTGGCTCTAGTTTTGAAGATCTTTCACGTAAGGCGTTGCAAGGTGATTCTATAATAAGAAAAAATATCGCTGAAGGAATAGACCTTCATGTAAAAGTAGAAAAGCCGGATGTTCCTACTCAACCTAACTCTGCATATCGAATAGTAAGTGCAGATGTTTGTGTTGAAAAAGGATT
Organism: Candidatus Pacebacteria bacterium CG_4_10_14_0_8_um_filter_42_14; assembly: GCA_002784625.1. Lineage (GTDB taxonomy): Bacteria > Patescibacteriota > Microgenomatia > UBA1400 > PJMF01 > UM-FILTER-42-14. The sequence goes on from PFLP01000035.1 coordinate 5,205, forward strand.
GGCTGAGAAAATGCTTCAGGAATTATTCAATGCTGAGGCTGAAAACACCAATCTTCAGTCAGTTTAGATTAGAAAAAATAGACGAGTAAATTAATTTTGCATGAAGTCAAGTTAGTGTGTGACTTCTCTAATGTTCATTTACTTTTGTTATGCCTCAAGATATTTAGATAGAGGAATATTATCACCTCCACCCCTTTGCCAACTCACCCAAGAAAAAAAATTGACGGCTTTTCTTTTGCTATACTTGACATATATCTATGACAGCACAAACAGAACAAGAACGTTCACCAAATGAAGCAGAGGTTGATTTTTTCCCATGGGATGAGGATGAAGAAGTCTCTCAACTTAAGGAATTAATTGGTGATCGTGAACTGGACTTAATCAAAGTTGGGACTTCTGGCTACATGGTGGTTCGTAGAAATCAAGAAAATCCTGACATAGTAGCTGAGGCTCCCTGGGTATTATTTGACTTTGATGATACAGCTGCGAGGACAACTTATGATAAAACCGAGAGATGCTGGGCTTCGCTAGAAGAAATGGGATTACCTGAAGATCTTGTAAAGTTTTGCGACAAAATCTGCAGAGTAGATTTTGGTGAGGCAGGCAAACTTTATCAACCTGAGTTAGAGATGAGGCTTGTTACTTTAGCTTTGCAGCTGAAGATAGAAGGCCAAGATCAGGAAACAATAGAATCTCGACTTGGGAATGCTATAACCGAGATGATTAGAACAAAAAATCTATCTGACTTTGTGGTTTTAGACGAGATTCGTGATTTGTATAAGAAAACACGATATACCTCAACTTTGTATCCAGACACACTAGGAACATTGAAAAGACTTCATAATCCTGGGAAACGACCAATAAATATTGCCTTTCTGACCCATGGAGACCCATACTTTCAGCTATCTAAAACGATCACATTAATGGATCAATCTCCAGAAGTGAGTGCAATCTTTTTGACAAAAACAAAGAAGGGAAAATTCTTCTCAGAGTTAGTAGAACTTAATCCTTTCAAAGATGTGCCGATCAGGTATTCGTACGATGAGACTGAGCGCGATGAGGGAATTTTGTTTCAGAAATGGCAAGTCATGGTGACATTGTGTGACGACGATCCCAACCAAATCGAAAGCATCAATAAATGTGCTCAAGACTTGGGCATGGCTGGTTTAGGAGCTGTTAGAGTTAGAAGATCAGGTGCCAAAAGAGCTGACACTCCATTGAGTGTTATCCCCGAAGGGAGTGCTGAGATAATCACATCAGATACTCTCATGGATACCGACATTTTTGAGGCAGCCTTTAAAGAATTACAAACCAGAATTCTTGAGAAATTTGTTATAAAGGCGCTCAAGAATCATTTTTATCAATCGATGTTAGGTGATTTAGATTTCAAGAGAATGGTTCAAACAATTTCAGAGAATAGGGGACGCGATTATGACGAGGAACTTCAAATATTACTGGCTTTAGCAGACATTGAAATGAGGTCTCTAATGATTGATGAGGATTAGCTGAGCATTGATTGTTTCTACCTCCACCCCCGCGCCAACTCCCCCGCATTCGTAAACGGTGATTGGTGCACCAGTGGCCCGGCCTCGAGCTGTGGCAGTTCGTCCTGATAAGTCACTCGGTCGGTTTTATAAATGATTCCCAGTGGGAATTTTTCTTCCAGCGGCAAGTGGGTAATTTCCAGAGCAGCGCGGTAGTCACTGGGATCATAATTTTCAGCTAATTTTTGGATTCTTTTTAGATAGTAGGCGTAGGTATTAACTTTGTTAAAAGTTACGCAAGGCTGTAAGACGTTAATAACTGCTAGGCCTTTATGTTCCATACCAGCTTCAATCATCTCTGTAAGCTGCGGCAGCTGAGCGGTGAAGCCCTGGGCGATAAAAGTCGCTCCTTGAGTCAGGGCGAGAAGCAGGGGATTGACCGGTCTGTCAATCGTGCCTTGTGGTGTCGATTTTGACTTATGACCCTTATGGGCAGTCGGTGAGACTTGGCCGGTGGTCAGACCATAAACGCTATTATCATGGACGATGACGGTGAGATCGTGATTGCCACGGCAGGCGTGAAGAAAATGATTGCCGCCTTCGCCGTAAAGAGCTCCATCTCCGCCTGTGACAAGAACGGGGAGAGAATGATTAGCGATTTTGACACCAACAGCGGTGGCCAGAGCACGGCCGTGCAAGGTGTGCATGGCGTAGGCATTAATGAAGTCATTCATATTGCCGGAGCAGCCGATATCGAAAAGCATGGCGATTTTATCGGGGGTTAAGTTTTGTTTTTTCAATGCAAGTTCCACGGCTTTACCGATACCCCAGTTCCCACAACCCCCGCACCAAGTGGGAGTGAAGCCAGCGAAGTCTAGGGATGCGTCTGTCATGAGGCCTCTCCTTGTTGCTGTAGTATCGCCGCGACAATTTCTTCAGGGTAAAAAGCCCGACCGTCGTATTTAAGAATTTTTCTCTCAATATTGATTCCCGTTTGTTGTCTAAGCAGTTGGCCGAACTGTCCGTTCATGTTGTTTTCGACTAAAACATACTCACCGTTGTGTTTGAAATAATTTTTTAAAGCCTCTTCGTCTAGCGGGTAGACGTTAGAAAAATGCAGATGTGAAGTTTTCATTTCTAGCATTTCGCGCGCCATGAACACTGGGCCTTTGGTAGAGCCCCAAGAAACGAAAATAATCTCGGCGTCTTCTAGATCGCCATAAACCGCGCAGGGTTCGTAGTCTTTTTCGATGAAGGTGGCGAGTTTCCGAGCGCGTTTTTCAGTTTGATTCGTTCGATCTTCCGCGTCTTCAGTAGTGTGGCTGTCTTCTGAATGCTCATAGGAGTTGGCCTGATAAAAAGTGCCAGGGCTTCCTGGAATTAAGCGAGGAGAGATGCCGTCGTCAGTGACTTGGTAGCGTAAGTAGTTTTCGTGGGTTTCAGTAGTGGTTTTGCCGCGATTTTGGACTCTGGAGACAATGCGCTCTATCGAATCTAGGGAAACACTGGCGTGTGATTCTGAAAGAAATTTGTCAGACATAACAATGACGGGGGTTTGATAAACATCAGCGAGATCAAATGCTGTTTGGGTGAGTTCCACCATCTCTTCTTGATCTCCGGGAGCGAGAATTATCTTAGGAAAATCACCGTGACCGGCGTGGGCGGCGAAAAGGAGATCGCCTTGCTCTGTCCAAGTTGGTAAGCCAGTAGCTGGGCCAGGACGTTGTGACAAGAAAAGAACCAGAGGAATTTCGGCGATGCCAGCATAAGAAAGCGATTCGGTCATCAGAGCAAAACCACCACCAGATGTACCAACACAGCTGCGCACACCTGCGAACGAGGCGCCAAGAGCTTCACTAACGACGCCAACCTCGTCTTCAGCATGACGAACAACCATCTGAGTTTGTGGTTGCCAGGCAGCGAGAGTTGACAGCACTGAAGAAGCAGGGGTCATAGGATAGGCAGCATAAAATTTGCAATCAGCGGCGGCAGCGCCAAGCGAAAAGGCATCGTTGCCAGTGAGGACAGCTTGAGGGCGAGAATCTGTTTTCCAGGCGAAATTCTTCATGTGCTTCTGAAAATGTTTTAAAACATAGTCGTAACCAGTTAAAGCGCAAGCAGAGTTTTGTTCCACGACCTCGGTACCTTTGCGCTCGAACTGCTCAGTGATTAAGGTTTCCAATATAGTTTTATTGCCACTAAGAAGTGCCCAGCTAGCCCCTAAAGCAATCATGTTAATCATGATGGTGTTGGCTTTAAGTTCGGCTAAAAGTTCTTTGAGTGGAAGAGCGAGAGTTGTGGCGACTGTGTCTTCGGGGTTGAAATCGGCTGGGTCATAAACCACTAAACTTTTTTCATCTAATCGATGTTGATGGAGCTCAAAAGTTTCTTCATTTAGACAAACCAAACAATCAATCGTCCAGGCACTGGCGGTAGGTTGGGTGTCGCGAATCAAGACTTCATAGGTGTTGTGACCACCCTGCACCAGTGAAGGATACTCGGCATAATCGAAGACGTATGCGCCCGAGCGTGCGGCTAACTTACTCATGGATAGACCAGTCGTCATTACGCCTTGGCCAGCGGGACCACCAGTTTTCCAGAGAAGAGATTTCTGTGCCATTATTTAGTGATTTCACCTGCCCAAGATTTAATGCTTTCAACGCACTGGGCTTCATTTAGATAGTACTGGTCGAGTCGCAGCTCACCGATTATTTTCGCATCTCGCTCTTCAAGCTGAGTTCTGAAAACATCGACGGCGCCGCAGAATTTATTATAATTTTTATCACCAAGACCTAGGAGAGCGCATTTTTTGCCCTTGAAAACTTCCTTGGGCATTTTTTCAAAAAAGTTGAAGAAATCTTCGTGAGGCTGACCTTCTTCGTCATTAAAATCCCAACTAGGAGAGGCGAGGACAATGAGATCAGCTGGCTTGATTAACTCTGGAGTAGCCTCAAAAGCCATATTCATGGCGACTACATGACCGGCGGCTTCCAGAGCTTGTTTTAGGACCTCTGAGGCCATGGATGTACTGTTTGAGTAGGTTGCGTAGATGATCGAGACTGTCATGTAGTTATCATACACCAGATTTTTGCAGTCCCTTTTGAGAGAGACCTATTTTCTTGGGTCCGAAGTAAGCGATCATGGCACTAATAAATAAGACAAAAGCAAAAAATGACATAGTGAGCTGATTTCCCATGAGCGTCGAGAGGGCTCCGGCAATTAGTGGTCCAATAATCCAGGCGAAGCTACTGGCAGAGCGTTGAAGTCCAACCATATCGTTGCCGTAAATACCGAGAGTTTCGGTGTAGTCTTGGAAAACTGCTTGAATTTCCGGTGTGGCCAAGGCCAAAAATATTGAAGCCACAAAGATCGCCAGAATTAATAGTACTCCGGTGCTGAAAATACTTCCGATCGCAAGTAAAAGAGCGCCCAATGCCGCGGTCACAAAGGCCACCTGAGATTTCTTCCAGCGCAAATTTAATTTTGAAGCAAATAAAGGCACTATTAAAAATGGCACCATGTATGCGGGCAAAACAAGGCTACTAAGTTTAGAAGTTTCCAGCATTTCCACTGAGAGAAGAATGCCGACGCTCCAGAAAGCCATATCGACCATGATTAGGGCAAAGTAAAAGAAGTAGATATGCCAAATTTTTCTTAAAATCTTTCGCCAAATGCCGAGTTCTTGGGAAAAAGTTTGATGTTCCGTTGCTACTAGGTCTGGCTTCATCTGACGAGCTGCCTTCCTGCTGCCAAGGAAAATTCCACTAGCGAGCAGAAAAAAGAACAGAGCCACTCCAAAAGGATGCTTATTATTTTGCAGCAAAAGAAAAGCGCCGAGAAGTGGGGCAACGACATAACCAATGGAGCGGATTGTTTCCAACCATCCCCAGGTGGAGTCATGTTTTTTAGCTGGAATTAGCTGGTGGACAAAGGTGAAGTGGGAAAAACTAATCGCTTCGTAGTAGGCGCCCCAGAGGACGCTACCCAAGGCCAGAACCCAGAGAATGTGGGGCAGGCCAAAGAGGGTGAGGGCGGTAATGAGCGCAAAACCAAGAGCCAACCGAGTGTAGAAGCGCATGCCCCTGGTTGGGAAGAGTTCCGGGAAAATAATATCGGTGAGAAATCCGGCTGCGGAGCTCAAGCTGAGGACGACGCCAACGACCATCATGTTGACCGAGTGTGCTTCAATGACGATCGGCATAGCGTAGGCGATGAGGCCGTCGGCTAAGTAGAAGAAAGCGATAGTGACGAAGTAGCCTGTGACCATTTGTGATTTGGCCGTGAGTTTAGGCAGATGGTGAAATTGGCGGGAGTGTGACTTAAAGCGATGTCGCATGCAAACTACTGTACTGGTTTTCGCCATCTTGAGCAATGAGATCACGAAATTCCGAGACGTAAAATGACTCGCCGTGGCCTGGATAAATGGTCCAGTTTTCCGGGAGTTTCTGGAGTCTTTTCAGGGATGAGTTGAGTTGCCCTTGGTCAGAGTACTTAAAATCAGTGCGACCAACACCACCGTCTGCAAAAGCCAGATCACCACTAATTATCCAGTCTGGCCCGAGAAGAGCGATGCTGCCAGGAGTGTGACCGGGAAGTTCGAGGATTTTTAGTTCTATTTTTCCTATGTTGATCAGCGTTTTTTTTGAGAGATGGGTTAAGATTTCTATGGGAGGTAGGGGATCGACAGGGTGCCCCAGCCAGTGTTTGGCGCTTTCAGCAGCGCGTTTATAGAGAAAAATGTCAGCAGGATGGAGAAAAATCGGTACATTTGGGAAAGACAGGTAGATCGAGAGGAGTCCCAAGAGATGGTCAAAATGCCCGTGGGTGAGAACGATGGCTTTTAGCTCTAATTGTTCAGCCAGGATGACATCCAGAATGGTTTCGCCCGAGTCAGCCGGGTCAATGACAATAGCCTCTCGCGAGTCTTCTTCGATGACGATATAGCAGTTGGTAGCCATTTCACCGAGAACCAAAGTTTTGATGTCGAGCATGTTGTTATAATAACTCATGACTTCTCCAGAAAAACCAATCATTTTATTTGATATCGATCGCACGATCATTAATACGGATAAATTGTCTCAGGAAACTGCTAAAAAAATGCAAGAAGAGCTTGCCTGTTCTCAGGAAGAAATAACAGTTCTTTTTGACAAGTACTACGCAACTATTTCAGACTCAACATTTTTTGATCTTTGGAAATTTATTCTTTTTGTTGCTGATGATGATGACAATCTAAGAACTCAGCTTGAAACAGCATTATTTGATGTGGAAATTTACCAACGCGCAATTTTTCCAGAAGTGATCAAGATTTTAAGCGATTTGTCCGCAAATTATACTTTGGGAATTTTTTCTCAGGGCGTGAAGCGATGGCAAGAATTCAAACTTTTGAGCACAGGTTTAATTGCGAACTTTTCCAGCAATCATATATTTATTGATTTACAAAAAATTGACTCTGACTACTTGAGAGATTGGTTGCCTGAAGGAGCGGTGATAATTGACGACAAAAAAGAAGTCATAGACGCGTTGCTTGCGGCCGGTCGTAACTTTAGACCAATTTGGATAAATAGAAATTCAGAAGAGAAGCACGGGAGCGTTGAAACTATCCACACCCTTGATGAATTGCCTGCGCTTTTAAGCGATTAACCCACCAACCAAATTTGAAATAAACACCAGGCCAGTCACTACTGCCTGAATAACTGGGGAGACCAGCTGACTGACTGGAGAGCCACCACCACTCCATGGGAAAATCAGGGCGATTAGCACAAACATGCCGTAGCGAGCCATGAATTTTTCATATTCATAGGCGGTATCTTTGGGCAGAATCCCCATGAGAATTTTGCTGCCATCCAGAGGAGCAACTGGTACAAGGTTAAAAATAGCCAACATGACGTTGTAGAAAAGACTCAGAGAGACGATAAGGTTAAAGAGTGGTGAGGCCGCGCCAACAAATCCCGCAATGATGGCAATGACCAGCGCCATTAAGATATTCGAGGCCGGTCCGGCCAAGGCGATGAGGGCAGTATCGCGTTGTTGATCTTTGAGATTGTAAGGATCGAACATGACTGGTTTGCCCCAACCAAAGCCGATAAAAAGCAGAGCAGCGGTGCCGAGCGGATCGAGGTGGGCGAGGGGATTCAGAGTGACGCGCCCCTGGTATCGGGGAGTGGGATCGCCGAGTTTATCAGCCACCCAAGCATGGGCGAATTCATGAATGGTGATCGAGATGATGAGAATTCCCGCCACCAGAAAGAAGGCGATTGGGTTTTGGAAAAGAATGCTTAAAAGTCCCATTTGGGTAGTATACCTCACTGTAGCTTGTTGCAAGTAGACCTCGATGGTAGAATACGACCCTTATGGCAAGTTTCGATTTCAAATATCCACAAGTCGCGCACATCGGCAACAAAGTTTCTCATGCGAAAAATCGCTCTAAAAGAAGCTTTAAGTACAACCTTCACACCGTGACGGTTACTGCTAATGGTCAAAAGAAACGCCTCAGAGTGCCAACAAAACTTCTACGCATGTTGAAAAAAGCTGGTTTAACCACGCATTATAAGCCTGCAGTTGCGAAGTAGATTTCACAAATAGTATTCTCAAATATTTCTGATTTGTCAGCACGACAGTAATGATCTGAGATCATCTGGTCCTAGTTTCGTGTTCTGATATACTAAATATTAGTATCAAATCAAGATCTGAGGAAATTATGATAGCGACTGAACCAGCTGAAGCTAGCCAAGTACAAAGTGATGAAGTAGCAGCAATGGACTTACAAGGGGATCGTAGAAGGATTCTTGAGAAGATTATAACTGATGCTGAAATCAATTTAGATGACTTGAAGCCTGGTCAAAGTGTATTTGATGTTTTAATTGGTCAACTCCAAACAACAGTTGAGGGAGATCACGGTGGGGTAGCAAATGCTGTGACTGAATGTGCGGCGTTGCTTGTCAGGCATGGTGTCCTCCAGCATATAGATGTTGATAGACTTGATTATGAAACTGTTATAAGAGTTACGAAAGCTTACTATAAGTCTTAAAAATGATCTGATCAAGATTGGTATTTAGTAACCCCATTGCTCACCTCATTCCACCTCGCCGCCTCTTTGCCCTCGATCTGGACACTCCCGAGAACTAGCTTTTCATTTTCTATCGAATCTAAAAATTGTCAATTTTACAGTATTCATGGTAATCACGATCAATTGGCGAAAATTTCCAGAGTATCAAAGAACTATCATAGGTAGATAATTTCATATCTGGCTCAATTGTAACTGTATTTTGAGCAAACCCCTGCGTAAGAATAAGAATATAGTCAGTTCTTGTGATGTTGATGAATCTAATGATATCTGATCTGGGAGTAGTCTCCCATTCTTCTTGATCATTTCTGTAGAAAATATTGACATTTTTTGGGTTAAGTAAAGTTTTGCGTTGGTTTTTACCTTTGTTTCGATGCCAAAAAGTAGGCT
>PFLP01000048.1 GCA_002784625.1 Candidatus Pacebacteria bacterium CG_4_10_14_0_8_um_filter_42_14
CCAAAAAAGGCGAGTTCTCTGTTAAACCAATTTTCTTGCCAATATATTCAGATGCAGCAGAATCAGATACCTGGCTGAAAACCTTCGCCAATCAATACGAACAGCTTAAGCGCTGGGCTTGGGGAGTCAGCGACGATGCCTACATTATTAGGCAGTACCTCACCAATCCGGATATGCCATTCTGGGATAAGACCATCAGGGTCTTAAAAACTGTTGAGGATCATTTCCTTTGGCCAGTCAACTGGTTTGCCATTACTATCTCAGCGTTCTTTCCTCCACTCTTGAATGAAGAGTTCAACCGGACTGTCATTGGCAAGACTCTGCCACAGGTGACATCAACGCTGCTGACTCTTTCCCTGGTCTCAATGCTTGTTATCTTTGTCATTGATGCTCTGAATAGACCTCCCCGCCCTGATAAAAACAAGGTTCTTTCTGTTATTCTCCAACCCCTTGAATTCTTACTTCTACCAGTCGTTGGCTTCTTTTTCTCAGCTTTGCCAGGTATAGATGCCCATACCAGACTGATGTTTGGTAAGTACATCGAATATAAAGTCACCGAGAAAGTTTGAGCGCTGCTTGTGGAAAAGTGAGTAGAGTCGCTATACTAGGTCAGTGAAAAAATTTATTACTTCTCTAACCAAGCCAATTTCTCTTCTCGCCCTACTTCTTCTTCTCGTTACCATTTTGCGCCTGCCAAACTTTTCAGAACCTTACTGGTACGGCGATGAAGGCATTTATCTCACCATCGGCAACAGCATTAGACACGGAGGCAAGCTTTATACCGATATTGTCGATCATAAAACGCCAGTCATTTATTACTTAGCTGCGGTCGATTCGCAATTCCAGTTTCGCATCGTTTTATATCTTTCGATGATCTTGGCCACCACGGCTTTTTTTGTCCTCAGCAAAGCTCTTTTCAAAAAATTGCTACCAACTTTCATCGCTGGCTTGCTTTTCGTAATTTTCACCTCCCTCCCTTGGTTCGAGGGCCACATTGCTAATGGCGAACTATTCGTGATGACTTTTGTTTTACTTGGAGCCTGGCTTTTACTCCAGACTTCGATGTTTAAAAAGTACTTTGAACAGAAAAAAACTACAGCAATTGTTCTCAAGAAAAAAGACTACTTCTTTCTTCTTGGTGCTGGTGTATTTTTCGGCCTAAGTGCCCTGACTAAAGTTCCAGCTATTTTTGATATCGCGGGCTTTGGAATAATATTTTTCTTCATGCTAGTGCGCTCTGGTTGGTCGAATTTCAAAATAATCTTTCAAGCTGCTCTAACCTTCGGCCTTGGTATTCTCGCTCCTGTTATTCTCAGCATTCTCTATTTCGTCGCCCTCGGTTCTGGTCAAGACTATCTTGATTTTGGTTTACTTTACAATTTCCATTACGCTGGCACTTGGGTCCCAAGCTTTCCGAGCGCCATCGTCGCCGCTCTCTTCACTTTTAAGGGGAAATTTGTGGTCATGATGCTGGTCATCGTCGGCTTATTTATCTTCACTAAGAAAATTTCAAAACCACTTCAGTTCGCTACAGCTTGGTTTGTTTTAGCTCTTTTCGCCACACTACTGTCAAACAGACCATATCCACATTATTATCTCCAAGCTATCCCCCCGCTGGCTCTGCTTGTCGGCCTTGCCGTCAGCCAATTTGTTAACAAAAAAGGCAAAGTCAATCTACTAGAGATAATCTTACCAACGGCCTCTCTAGCTCTATTTGTAGCGGTTCTCGTGACCTTGAATGTCGGCCTTTATCAGACAGGTTCCTACTACAAAAACTGGCTGCAGTTCACCCAAGGGAAACTTAGCAAAGCAGAGTACTACCAAACCTTTAACTATCTTATGAAAGATAACTACGAAGCAGCAAAAGTAATTCGCAGTGGCTCTGACGAACCCAGCCTCTTCATCTGGGGAACCAATCCAATGCTGTACGCCCTGGCTAAGGCAATACCACCGACTCGCTTTACTGTCTCTTTTCACATTGCAGATCTGAATGTTTTTGACCAAACCATCGCCGATGTGGCCGCGGCTAAACCAAAATTCATCGTCGTCATGCATGACGAGCGCAATCAACTCCCAGGCCTGGGACAACTTTTATCCGAAAACTACATTATTAACGGCGACTTTGATAACTTCGTCCTATGGAAACGAATAAATCAACCCCAAGGCCTGCTATACTAGGCTAGATGCAACTCTTTCAACAGTTTCGGATCCAATTTATTTTCTCAGTTCTCCTACTTGGAAGCGTCGTCGTCGCTAGCGTCATCGGCTACAAAGTTCTGCAACCCGTTATTCCGCTTTACTACACAGCCGCCTCTGCCGAAAATACCTTGGCCTCCAAAGAGTGGATTTTCCTCATTCCGGGAATAATACTCGCCAGCAGTGTTCTTAATTTTTTGCTCTTAGCCTTTTTTAGTAAAAGTAAAAGCACAATTTTTTCTCTCTTCGCTTGGGGAACAGTAATTATCAACTCCTTATTATTGGCGGAATTACTGAGAATTATCATCCTGGTTTGGTAAGTTTATGTACCCAATAATTCTTAGTTTCATTCTGGCTTTCACGATCACACCGATCGTAATCGCTTTTTACAAACGTCGTGGCTGGGTAGATGACCCAGAGAAAAATAAGCATGCGAAAACGACTCATAACTCCGTGGTTCCGCGCGGTGGTGGCCTAGCCATTTTTCTTACTGTTCTATTAGCCTCAGTCATTTCCCTGCAGTTTGATAAGTACTTGGTGGCAATTCTGCTGGGAGCTTTAATCCTTACGATCAGCGGCATTCTTGACGACCGCTACGACCTCCATCCAGTTCCAAGACTGATCGCCAATATTGTGGCCGCTCTTCTAGTTGTTGGATCTGGTATCGGCATCGCCTATGTAAGCAATCCAATCGCCTCCGGAGTAATTCATCTGGATCAACCGCAGCTTGTCTTAGATCTGTTTGGCAAAACCAGAAACATTTGGATCCTGGCCGATCTTTTTGCCGTCATTTTCATCGTCTGGAATATTAACATTGTTAATTGGGCCAAAGGCGTAGATGGTCAAATGCCCGGATTCGTTTCGGCCGCCTTCGTTTTTATCGGCATACTGTCAACGAAGTTTTACGCCGATCCAACCTCATTCAATACGACTAACCTAGCATTTATTCTCGCTGGCGCTTTTGCAGGCCTACTTGTTTGGAACTGGTATCCGCAAAAAATCATGCCGGGTTATGGCGCGGGCTCGCTCGCTGGTTACTTCCTAAGTGT
>PFLP01000055.1 GCA_002784625.1 Candidatus Pacebacteria bacterium CG_4_10_14_0_8_um_filter_42_14
TCATTTAATCTCCTATCACATTAAAGTGGTGAGATTGTATGCTATCAATCAATGAAAAGTAACTAGAAAACCAACGCAAAAGTTTACTTAGGCCCAAAAAAACTAATTCATCACTTCATACCTCAAGTGTACATATGAATCTTTCAAAACATTACATGAGATTAGCTTGAGAGCTTTGATTTTTTCAAGATCTTTTTTCGAATGAAGTGATTCTCCTCCAACCAATGATTGCGTGTCTTTTCCACCAACTAAGCATGGGGCAATCACTATCGAAACTTGATCAACTAATCCCTCTCTAATCCAGAATGAATTTAGCGTGCCTCCCGACTGGATAGTGAGTCTTTCTACACCATGCTCGTTTTTCATTTGTGTCAACAAGTCTTTAAGATTTATTTTCTTGTCAAATTTAATAATAGTTAAGTTTTTGTGTTTCTTGGTTTGATCAAATACAGGGTGGTTCTCATTTGTCGTCACGAGGAATAAATGCTTAACCCATCTTGCCAAATAATCAACACCCTTTGCTGTTAGATGGGGTTTACTGTCAATTATGATAAAACTACAGCCAATTTTTGTTGGTTTCTCTTTCCTATCATTAACGCCTATTTTTGCCATGACTCTTCCGGTGTTCAAGGAAAAAGGATCGGTTGTCTTCTCAATTTCGTAGTATTGATGAAGGCCTTCTTTGACTCCCTTTATTGTTGGGAAATCAACATCGACGTCTCTCCCATCGTCATCTCCAGTAGATATTTTGCCATCAAGTGATTCAATTAGAAAAAGGGTTGTAAAGGGACGATTATTGCTCATGGGCATATCGTATCAAAACAATTTTTTTATCGCTGGAGTAGTTTTTCTAGATACTCTCGATGGAGTATTTTCCGTTTTCGACCAAAAGATATTGATCATCAGTCAGCAAAACAAGCTTATTACCTTTTTTGTAGGCATTTTTTATGAGTTTTGTATATCTTTTCTGCAAATCTTCATTTCCCCAGTGAGGAAAAACAACAACATCAGTTAAATTCAAAGCTTGAAAGCTACCTAACTCAGGCGCCAGTTTTTCGTAGTCAATGTTTCTTGCTAATCCTATACTTGGTCCGGCAACAATTGAGCCAGCACTTGAACCTCCATAGATGACGCCTTTGTCTATATACTGGTGAATTATTTTGGTAAAACCACTTTTATTCATTTCTTGGAGTAAATAAAATGTATTGCCTCCAGAGAAGAAAACAAAATTGGTTTTTTCAAGCATCTCCCTTACTTCATCGGTTGTTTTCCCCGTGAGAGTAAAATCATTGACTGGAAATCCCACGTCGACCAGAGCTTGTCTGTCATCTTTAAGCCATTGTTTGTCCCCCTCCTCGGCCTCTGCTGCAGTTGGAATGAAAGTTAATCTCAGATCTTGAGGCTTTCTGGGTAAGTGCTGAACAAAATGTTTGGTGGTGAAACTACAGCTTGAGGTGAGGATGAGCATGTTATTTAACTTTCAAAAACATAAATACATGATCTTCATACTTGTCTTGGCGCGCTACTCCTTCTTGGAGTCTACCATATTCTTTAAAACCAAATTTTTCATAGAGTTTAACAGCCAGGCAGTTAGTGGCAAAAACTGAGAGCTCAATTATTCTCAGTCCGTCCAGATGGTTTTTGGCAAGATTAGTGGCTGTAAGAAGCATGACAGCCTTTTTCTCTTCGATCTTTTTCAATTGCTTCTCAAGATACTCTGTCTCATATTCAGAAGTCACTTGCTCTCCCTGGAATCTAATAAATGTTTGTTCTTTGGAGAGCGCGTTAATGTAGTCGCACATCGCTTGAGCATCACTAGTCTTTGGAGCGCGGATAATGAGAGGTTGATTGTTCTCTAGTCGTTGCTCGAAAATAGAATGCATGATCCAGATTATACAGTCTTTTTTTACGTCACCCATCTTTTTAGTTTTCGAACTTTCGTTAGAAGCAAAATGATGAGAAAGCTTACTACAGTAATTACAGCCCAGTGAATGAGGTTGCCCTGGATTGAATCTACTGAATTAGGATGTAAGAATATTTTTTCTATTTCTAGAATTACTCCGTGAATTAAAAAGACACTAAAGCTTGCTTTAGCTAACACCGCCAAGATGTTCTTAACTTTCTTTGACATTTTTACAAAATATTTTTCGCTATGTTGAAAAATTAGGAAGACACTCATAGAGCTAATAACGATAAGTGGAGCAAAATATGACATGAAGATGGAATTTGTTCCTTGGCCATTTTGTACTAAACCGACAGTCCAGAGTATTGTGCCAATGGCAGTAAATGCGGTGAGAACAAATGTTTTCTTGGTGAGTTTTATTTTAGTTAATAACCAGCCGGCCAGCATGTAGCCACTGTAGTAGATGGTCTGTCTGACCAAGCCATTATCAACGGAGATTGGGAATGCCATCGTGTTTCTGAAGTATGGGAGAAAGCTAACAGCCAAAAACCATAAGGATACTAAGTAAGCCACGTGTTTTTTGCCACCCTCTTTGATGATAATTCGAAAGGTGGGTACTAGTAGGTAAAGACAAAAGATCATGGGAATAAATGTAAATTTGGCGGAAAGTATTTCTGTGTATGTTTTGAGGGATTGGAGAGGTGCGGGAAGGTTCAAACCGTAAGTGATGATGAATAAAACCAGTGCCCAAAATAACCAAGGTCCAATGATTCTTTGAATTCTCTTATTAAAGAAAGTGCCGGCAGCTTCTTTTTTTGGCAATAGTAAAGCGCCGCTGAGCATCACAAAAAGTGGCACTGCGGTGCTGGCAAGGGTGATCAATAAGAGTGAGCTGGTTGCTGAAAATCCATTTCCAGTTGGGAGATTAAAAGTGTGCAAGAGTACGACTAGGGAAATGGAAAAAATTCGTATTAAGTCAGCCCAAACAAGATGGTTGGTCGCTAGGTTCTTGCTACTTGGTGATTTCATAAATACTTACTCCATCTTCTTCAAAAATGCTTCTGAGAAAAGAGTAGCTAACTTCTTGTTCTTCTCTGCCAATATAAACATATTGGATATTATTATCAATTAAAAATATCTTGGCTTCCTTATCGCTCAACTTCCCACCATAAAATTCTCTGATTTTTTCTTGCTTTCCTGCCGCATTTGGAGTTTGGAGAAGATGGCCAAAATAAACCCGAGCTTCCGTATTGGCAGGAATCTGGTTGCCCATGTAGTACTCTGTGAGAATGGTGGAATTTGGCGATAGCTCATCGCGGAT
>PFLP01000038.1 GCA_002784625.1 Candidatus Pacebacteria bacterium CG_4_10_14_0_8_um_filter_42_14
ATCGCCAAACTAAAGTAGCTGAGCAAGTAGCGTACTACGTCGCTTTGTTCGTACAAAAAGAAGCCAACGCTGACCCCCTCATCACCATCACTCACGCCGATATTTCCAGTGACTACAGTAACGCCACCATTTACTTCACCACTATTCCAGATGCTCGCCAAAACGACGCCCTCATTTTCCTTAAACGTGGCAGCAATGCCATGCGCCATTTCATAAAAAAGAAAATGCGTATCAAGCAAATTCCTTTTCTCACTTTCGCTATCGACTATGGCGAACGTCATCGGCAGCATATAGATGAAATTGTCCGCGAAACCGGAACTAAACCAACCTTTGAGATTCCAAAATAAAAAACGTTTTTTATAAAATTCTATCTAGGTTTTGACATTGTGCATCATAAGTAACAATCTGACAGAAAAATGGACGTAAAAAAGGCGACACCATGGTGTCGCCTTATCAGTTGAAACGAGTCTGCTCGTATTTCTCGGGCGCTTACTCGCCCATCAGACTTTATTCATCCGCATTTGAGCAATCATAGCCGCAGCTATCGCCGCCGCGTCAGACTTGACCTTAAGCTTAGCAACTTCTTCTTCCAACCGCTGCTTGTCGGCATGAACTTTTGCAACCTCAGCGGCCATCACTTCATTCTGTGCCTTAAGGTCCTCTACCCTCGCCACCGCCTCGGCCAGTTGCTCCAGCGACACGCCGGTTTCGACCACTCGCTCCACAATCTGTGGAGCCGTCGTCACTTCAGCCCCCGGCGACAAGGAAGTACGTAGATGAACAGATTTCTGGTTCAGAATCCTTTTCAACCGTAGCACCGCCATCTGCAGGTATCGACGTTCCTGCATCTGCCTGAGAACCGCCATAACACTCTCAGGCGACACCAGCACATCGAAAAAAACGGGGTCCATAATCTGGTAACAATACAAACCGGCGGAACCAGTCTTGGTGAGTTTCCGCGCCAGGCCCATCCGATCCAAGAAAAGGATAAAGTGGGCAATACCGCAAGTAAAACCGGCCTCCTTGAGCACTCTATCAGGTGAAACGAAAGCGAAGCACTGACCAGAGGCGTTAATCGTCCCTTTCGAATGCAACAACATAGTTGCAGCCCTTGCCGTCGCAATCAGATCATCACTTTGTCCCGTTTCAGGGTTGACAGTAGAAATCTGGTAAGGGGTTTTGTCTTCCTTCACATCAACAGCTTTACTCATCTCGTCTTCTCCCTTTTGTTTTCCGGTACTGCCGGTCGGATTCTGCTTTAGGTTTCTAGATTCTACTCAAAGACCATTTTGTTGGTCTTTGAGTGTATAGCGCCGTGCTTTGTAGGCACGCCACCCCTGCTCATACATCGTCAATCCGACGATTACGACTTTTTCTTTCTTGGCAGGACCTGTTATTCCCTCCCAGCAAGTTGTATTGAGAGCGATTGTAACAGTCCCGTAGTCATTCACCCTGGCGAAAGCAATTTCCCCATCAGGTGTTTTAAAGAATTCAGTAATCACACCACTGACAGTGGTATTCTCAGGACAAGGCATTGCGGTTCTTCTTTCTACTTGCTCTAAGTTTCAGTATTGTAAAGGTGCAAGCTAAAAAAAAGATAACACTATATATATATATTGTCAATGGTAATTCTGACTCCGTTTTCTGCTATGGTTTAGGGGTGAAAAATCAAGAAATTGCCTGGCTGCTTCAAGAAAAATACGCTGGCGTGAAAAGCGCAGCTTTTCACGCCGATTGTGAACGGCTCGCCACGGGAGAGCCTTTAGCCTATATCATCGGTTCCATTCCTTTTCTTGACTGTAAAATTTATCTAGATTCTCACCCCCTCATTCCCCGTCCCGAAACCGAATATTGGGTAGAGAAAGCTATAACAGTCATAAATTATGCCCAGGCCTCGCCTAGGCAAACCGTCCAAAATAATTGCCCTAGGCGAGGCCTAGGGCAAAAAGGATTGTCGCGCCCCGCTTTCAATGACGGAGATATACGGACGGACGTGCCTGGCTTCGTGCCTCGCAAAGACGACGGTGTTGAAGAAGGTGACGGAGACATCCGTCGTCTTTACGAGGAACATAACGATAGTGGAGTGACGTGGCAATCCAAGATGCAGCTGGATGAACGTGGATTGTCGCTCTGTGGCTCGCAAAGACGGATGGTGATGGACGAAGTAGTGCGTATTCTTGACCTCTGCGCTGGTTCGGGCGTAATTGGAGTGGCGGTAGCCAGAGCGGTTCCTGATGTTGGGGTAACTTTTGCTGAAATTAACCCTACTCTCCTCCCCACCATAGAAAAAAACTTATCCACCAATATCGCGATTAATCGCAATATTGGTGGAACTAGTTACAAAATTTTACAAAGTGACTTGTTTGAAAATGTTACCGGAAAATTTGATTTTATTTTAACTAATCCACCATATATAGATGCTGACGCACAGACTGTTGACAAGAGTGTTATCACTAACGAACCACATCTCGCTCTCTTTGGCGGCCAGCTTGGGCTTGAGCTCATCGCGCGCATTATTACTGCCGCCCCCGCCTACCTTACTCCAGCTGGTCAGCTTTGGATGGAACACGAACCATTGCAAACTGAAGCCATTGCTACCCTAGGGGCTGGTTCTGGATTTATAGTCACCACTTATCCTGATCAGTACGGCACCCTCCGCTATAGCGTTCTAACTAAAGCCGTGGCAAAATAAAGCGATGCTACCCACTGTAGATTTCACACCGTTTCTTAGCGTTGGCGCGGAAGCTATTTTCTTTCTTTCTATCCTGATATTTCTCATCTTTTCTATTAGTTTAGGCTACCATATCTCGCAATATAGCCTTAATAAACCAAAGGCAACAACAGCATTTATGATATATCTCATTGTGTCGGCCATACTTATTGTCAGTATGACGGTCACGCTGTTTGCTATCTAACTTTATGTCACTCGAAACTCTCAAACTGGAAGCGAACGAAGTAGTGTTAAAAATTGTCCACCGTCATTGGTTAACCCTCTTTACGCGACTCTTCGGCTTAGGTGTGTTCGCTGTTGTTCCGCTTTTGGCCTGGATTATCATTATCGTCGCCCAGAGTTTATCACCAAAGCCACTTTTTAATATTTATCTATACACTAACCACTTTGCTTTTTTCTACAGCACCTGGCTGCTCTATACCACGATGGCCATAGCCTTTGCTCTCACTAATCACTACCTTGATGTATTCGTAGTTACAAA
>PFLP01000068.1:0-147 GCA_002784625.1 Candidatus Pacebacteria bacterium CG_4_10_14_0_8_um_filter_42_14
TTGCTGCCCAGCTGGCCATTTTCCCTCTAGTTCTTAATCAATTTGGTTCCCTGCAAGTATTTGGTCCAGTCGCATCTGTGGCAATCGTCTGGTTGGTACCAATATTGTTATTGTCTGGCCTGGCAATCGCTGTTATTTCGCCCTTTC
>PFLP01000068.1:158-2503 GCA_002784625.1 Candidatus Pacebacteria bacterium CG_4_10_14_0_8_um_filter_42_14
TATTTCGCCCTTTCTTGTATCCATCATGCCAATTGGCAGCTTTCTTTTCTCACCAGTCGCCAAGGCCTTTTCAGTAGCTTTATGGTTCATTACTTTGACATTCGATTACTTGGCTGATTTACTTCCTCCACCCCTGGAAATCTCTAATTTTCCACCCAATTTTTCCAGTCTTTGGTGGGGCGGCTTAATTTTACTTAGAGTACTCATTTGGCTTATTCAACAAAAGAAGAGAGCTTGTCCACGGGTGCTTTGCTAATGAAGTGGTTTCTTGTATTTATAGGGATGCTGATTGCTGGTCTTCTAGCCAAGAGCCTCTATGCATTACAGGACAGTGATGATTTGCTGCACATTATTTTTTGCGACGTCGGACAAGGTGACACTATTTTGATTTCCTATCACCTTTCGCAGATTCTCATTGACGCCGGTCGCGGCGAACAAGTGCTTAGTTGTTTGTGGCAATATTTGCCGGCGGGGGATAGAGAGCTTGAATTAGTAGTGGCGACTCATCCCGACGCCGATCATATCGGCGGCATGCCATTTGTCTTCGATCAATTTGGAGTAAAACAGCTTTTGTTACCGCCAGTGCGGAAAGAAACGGCCGATTTCATAGCTCTTGAAGAGGCCGTCTCGAGGGAAAATGAACTTCAGTCGCCACCGTTCGTGGCTGAGACAGGCATCGAACTGGCAGTAGGTGGTGAGGTGCGCATGCGAGTTCTAGCCCCATCCAAGCCCAAAACACCCGAAGCGATACTATCGGACTTCAGCGAGTATATTTCATTAAATGATGGCGGTGCCAATGACTGGTCTATCGTTCTTTATCTCTCCTTTCAGCAGTTTTCAGCTCTCTTTACTGGAGACCTTGAAGCCAAGGGCGAGTTGGCGCTACTGTCAGCCGGTCTGTTGAGTGATGTAGATCTCTTAAAGGTAGCGCACCATGGGTCTAAATCAAGTACGACTGATGATTTTTTGCGGGTTATTCGACCCGAAATTTCAGTGGTCAGTGTCGGCGAAAACAACACTTATGGCCATCCCGCTCCCCAAACAATGGATTTGTTACAAGAAATGGGCTCATTGATACTTCGGACCGATGTGCTTGGTTCTGTTCATATTGTTAGCGATGGCAAAAATTATTGGGTGGTGAGGTAGGTTACTCAGTTGTGATAGTTTGATGCATTAATGGTGAAAGTTGCTGCTTGCAAGCAACGAGACTGACAAATCGCACAGAGTCGACGACGAGCTTTGGGCCAAATTCTAAACACATGACTCTGCAGCAATTCAATGGAGCAAAATACTAGGTTTTGTTCTCAAACAAGCCGATAATAATTTGTATGAATTATTGCCAACTATCTACTTTATCCATTTATTGAACACAAATTGTTTCTCAATAAATATGCAAATGAGTACTTCTTGGATGCAGCTAGGTGATTACAATTAGTACTCAAAAGTGTTCGCGTTATTTCTGCATCATTAAATTTGACTCGAATTGACGTCGCGGGCTGCGGTACAATAACTGAACTATGTACATAGACCACAGTCTCGAAAACCATTTTGAGTCACTAATCGCGAAGATTACTACAGAGCTAGGATTAACTCCTAATGAGAGTTTGCGTGTATCTGCCGCTCCCGTACACACAAAGGCCGATTTTGCCACTAACTGGCCGCTGGTAGTATTTACTCAGCTGGACCTGGAGAAGAAGCAAGAACTGGGTGTTACATCGCCGTTTTCTTTGGCTGAAATCCTTGCTTCCAAATTGACAGCAACAACTAATGGCAATAAACCAAACTCGATTCTGTCAGCCACTGCTGCAAAGCCGGGATTCATCAATATCATCGCTACGGATCAAGCACTGGCAGCTCTTTTGCCAATCGTTGCCGACGAGACTGAAGAGTTAGTACCACAAGAAAATAAGGGCAAGAAAGTAGTGGTGGAGTTCGGCGACCCGAATCCATTTAAGGAGTTTCACATCGGCCATCTGTTCACCACGATCGCGGGAGAGACGATCTCTCGTTTGCTCGCAGCTACTGGGGCCACGGCCAACAGAGTCTGTTATCAGGGTGATGTTGGCATGCATGTCGCCAAAAGTTTGTGGGGTGTTCAGCATTTATTTAAGCAGGAAAATCTTGATTTAGAGACTGTTGGAACTTGGGAACTTAATAAGAGCATTGCTTTTTTGGGTAGGTCCTATGCCGCTGGCGCAACTGCTTTTGAAACCTCAGAAGAGGCCAAAGAAGCGATGAAAAAGATCAATTTTCTCGGATATAAGGCTGGTCAAGAGCGCTTAGTTAAGGAACAAAATTTTACCCCAATTATTGATTATAGTCAGTTTGTTTCTGCCGAGGACGAC
>PFLP01000068.1:2586-3194 GCA_002784625.1 Candidatus Pacebacteria bacterium CG_4_10_14_0_8_um_filter_42_14
AACCAAGTTTAAGGAGCATATTTTTGAGTCTGAATCGGGGGAGCGAGGTCTTGCTATCGTTCGAGAATTTCTCAAAAAAGGCGCCTTTAAAGAGAGCAACGGAGCGGTGATTTTCCCGGGCGAGGACTACGGCTTGCACAATAGAGTGTTCATAAACTCCATGGGTCTACCCACTTATGAGGCCAAAGATCTTGGTCTGCCATTCATCAAAGAAGAGCGCTTGGGCGAGTACGATCGATCCATTATTATTACTGGCAATGAAATTGACGACTACTTCAAGGTTCTTCTCATGGCCTTGAGTCAAATCAATCCAGAGTTAGCTAAAAAAACCACTCATTTGTCCCATGGCATGGTTAAACTTCCAGATGGCAAAATGTCCAGTCGCACCGGAAAAATTATTACTGGCGAGTGGCTACTGGATGAGGCCCGGGCGCAAGTGCTTGCAGTTCTTGAGGAAAGTAAGCAAGAAATGAGCCAGGCTGAAAAACTCGAGTTGGCGAACAGCTTGGCAGTGGCCGCAGTTAAATATGCACTATTAAAGTCTAATCTAGGTAGTGATATATCCTTTAGTTTTGAGGAATCACTGAGCATGACTGGGAATTCCGGTC
>PFLP01000040.1 GCA_002784625.1 Candidatus Pacebacteria bacterium CG_4_10_14_0_8_um_filter_42_14
ATGCAAGGCATACGACGGAAGCTTCTATCACAAAATTTTCTTAATAACCAAAAGTTGGTATCTCGACTAGTGGCCAGTTCTTCCATTGGCAAAAAAGATCTTGTCCTTGAGATAGGTCCGGGTAAAGGAATTATTACCAAGGAACTAATCAGCGCAGCTGGTCACGTTATTGCTGTGGAGCTTGATAACCATTGGTACAGGTTCTTAATGAATACTATTCACGATGATAGCCTCACCCTCTACCATGGCGATTTTCTCTCGTTCTCATTGCCTAGGCTGCCGTATAAGGTTTTTGCAAACGTTCCCTTCGCTATAGAAGGTAAGATTATCCGCAAATTAATTGAACATGAAAATCCACCCGATGATTGCTATTTAGTAGTTATGGATTCTTTGGCAGAGAGATTGCTTGCCTCACACAAAGAAAATATGTTTTCGATAATGCATAAGCCGTGGTTTGAGTTTTCTATCATCCATCGCTTTAAAGCATCAGATTTTTCACCCGTTCCAAGTGTGAAGCCAGTGCTATTTCGCTTTGTAAAGAGACTGAATCCCTTACTCGCTTTTAATGACAGAAGTGAGTATAGGAAATTTGTTCAAACTGCTTTCGGCAATGGACTAGCGATTAGAAAGAATTTGAGAAGAAGCTTTTCTGTGACTGATATTGATATCGCATTGCATAAGTTATCTTTGAGAAAAAAGATAAAGCCGACTGAGTTGAGGCTTGAGCAGTGGGTTCAACTGTTTAGGTTATTAAAAAAGGTTGGCTAATTTTTCCCCATTGAAGTCAAAAGTTTCCCCAATTCATACCCTCTTCTAATCCAGTTGACGACATGGGTGCTAGGTTCATCTTTTGTAAGTATTGATAAATACCTAGTTGATCTTAGTATTCGAACTGCAATATACGCAGGGACAGCTTCATAATCATTAGCTGTTAAAGTTGTGACTGATTGATATCCATCAAGAAACACTGTTTTTAACTCCCTCCATTTATCAAATGAAATGTCTTCCCACTGGTATAACATTGAAATAAAAGTTGCGAGCTCTTCTGAAACAGACCCCCATTTTCTATCTGCAAAATCAAAAAAGTAAATTTCTCCATTTGAAAGTATTCTTGCGTGTTCCAGTGCTAGGTCAGCATGAAGAAAGGTTTCAGTCAGCGGTAGTTCGACATCTTGAGAATTTGCTATTTTTACTAAATTTGCATCTGTTAATGAAAATGTGCTGAGTTGTTTCTTGGTAAAACTATTTGAGTTGATGCATTGAGTAAATGCTTTGAAGGCAGACTGGGATTTTGTTCCATTTATTTTTTTCTTAGTTAAATATGGGTATTTCCTGATAACTTTATGTAGCTTGGCTGTTTCAGAACCAATTTTAAACAATTCGCTTTTTGTCACTTGTGAAGGCGTACACATTCGTTGTTGCTCGAACTCCATTACTAAAGTGGGAAATGATAGCTCTTCTAATTGCAAAGATGCGCAGCTGGAATTTTGAGATGTGCGTCTCACCTTTGGAACATGAATTCCGCCAGATAATAAGTATTCATAAAGTCTTGCCTCCTCATTGACTTCGCTTAATGGCACATTGGCGTCGAAAATTTTAATTACAAAAGAGCCCAGCTCACTTTTGACCAGCCAGGCGGCACTTTCAGTTCCTCCCTCAAGAAGTTTGATTGGCTGTGCTGGAGAAATGCCATATGTTTCAGTAAGAAAGGCTGTTAGCAATTTACTTGTAATTCTTTTTGCTGAAGATGTTCGTGTTTTATTAATCATTAAGTTGTTTTAGAAGGATGCCTTTTCTGTATATAAATCCTTGATTAGCTTTGGGGCTTGCACGACATATTACCGACCTGATAAATATTCTCTAAGTTTAGTTAATGCCTCTGGCATATTCTTTTGACCAAAACCCAATCTGAAGTGAGAATCGCCATAGTCATAGACAGTAGATGGCAAAAGCATAATGTTTGCCTCAGTGACAACTTTTTGACAGAATTCTAAAGCACTGGAGTTTTTGAGAAGTTTGGCAAAACCAATCGTTCCAGCTATTGGCCTGTTCCACTTAAACAAGTGTGCATAATCTGAAAAGAAGGTATCAAGAAGTCCAAGGTTGCTTTCAATTAAATTTAGATTGTCAGCAATAATTTTGTCTTTTGCTCTAAGCGCGATGATTGAGAGAATCTCACTAGGAGCACTGCTACAGATGGTTGTGTGGTCCTTGAAAGTTGCCATTTTTTTATACAATTCCTCGTTTTTAGTCACCACCCAGCCAATTCGAGCCCCTGCCATCCCAAAAGTTTTTGACATGCCGAAAAGTGAGACCGCGTTATCATAAAGTTCACACGCTGAAGGCAAGCGATCACCTTCTTTGTACTCAAGGAAACGGTACATTTCGTCTGAAAGGACAAAGATATTTTTTTCTTTAGCAATGTTCATTATTTGTTGGAAATCCTGAATGGAAGGCATGCTCCCAGTGGGATTGTGAGGGAAGTTAATAATTATCAATTTGGTATTTGGCTTGATGTTTTTTTCGAGAAAGTCGGGGTTAAATTTCCAGCCATTATCTTCTTCTGGCAACCACCTGGTAACTTCACAGCCCAGACCTTCTGAAATCTCATAGAGTGATTGATATCCTGGAAACGAGCAAATGACATGGTCGCTGGACTCAAGGATACTTTGAAGGGCTATATATATTCCCTCCTCTGGCACTACAACAAGACTATTTTCTGGAGTGATTCCCTTGTAAAGTTTTGCAATTTCTTCTCTTAAAAGCGGATGACCTAAAGACTCTGTATATCCGAGTGTCAAGTTATCCCAAAGCTGCTTGACTTCACTATCAGCGAGTGCCAAAAGTTCATTTTGCTTTAGCCCATCGCAGTCAGAGCTTGAGAGCAAGTACTTTACAGAAAACTCATATTGAGCAAAATAGCGTTCGAGCTTAAATGGTTTTAGATTCATGGTGACATTATATTATGAATTGGTTCTAGTTTATACTAACTGCATGCCTGATGAATTTACAGCGAATGCCTTAAGCAACGGCGATGATGGAAGAAAATGGCTTGAGTCTATTCCCTTAGTTATTGCTAGCTGTGAGAAGAAGTGGTCGTTGAAAGTTTCACCTCCATTTGAACTTAGCTATAATTATGTGGCTCCAGCTACTAGAGCAGATGGAACTAAAGCAGTATTAAAAATAGGTTTCCCTAAAGATCGAGAGTTTAAGACAGAAATACAAGCGTTGGAAGTTTTTAATGGTGAAGGCATGGTTAAGCTATTGGAAATCGATGCTGAAAATTCAGCGATTCTAATAGAGCAAGTCTTGCCTGGAAAACCACTAAGTCAAATGGCTGATGATGATGAGGCGACAAAGATTATTGCTAGGGTAATGAAAAAACTTTGGAAACCTCTTCCTAAGAATCACTCGTTTATTACGGTGAAGGATTGGTCTTCTGAGATTTTCGATTATCACAAGAATTCAAGTAACGAAGATGGTCTAATTCCAATGTATCTTATTGATAAAGCCACGAGATTATTTATTGAGTTACTAGATTCTGAAGATGAGCAAGTACTTGTTCACGGCGACTTACATCATGACAATATATTAGCTTCTGAGAGAGATGGCTGGATTGTAATAGATCCAAAGGGGATAGCTGCTGAACCAGCTTATGAAGTAGCTGCAATGATTCGCAATCCATATGAGAAATTAAAAAATATCGATGATCTTGATACTCTGCTCCGTCGTCGCATCAAAATATTGTCAGCCGAATTAAACTTTGATCCAGAGAGAATTAGTAAGTGGTGTTTTGTTCAAACTGTTTTGTCGGCTGTGTGGAATGTTGATAACAAAAAAGGAACTGACCACTGTACAAGAGTGGCTGAAGCACTTTTAGCTACAAAGCAGCCATGCCTTTTTTAGCTTTAAGAATCTGTTGATCATACGATCCATCATCATTATTCTCAGTGAAGATATCGATTGCAGTTTGATAATGCTCTCGAGCGGAATCTTTAATTCCAAGTCTTGCATAAGCTATGGCAAGACTTAAATTTGCATATCCTGAATTATCGGTCAGCCGAAGTGACTTTTGTAGTTCTAATATCGCCTCATCGTATCTCTCTAGACGGATGAGCGTATCCCCAACTTGGTTTATATAGATTGGGTTATCGGGACTAAAGTCACTGGCTTTCTGAAAAGCTTCTAAGCTATCCTCTAAACTTCCTGATGAACTGAGCCAAGTGTATGCACTGCCAAGCTGACTCCATATTTCAGGATTTTCTGGATCTAATTCGATTGCTTTTTTTAGCTCGCTGATGTTTTGATCATTTATGGATATTACCTTTTTCGGATCATCATTAACTTCAAACATCTCTTTGAAAAGCAATGAAGAATTTTCGAAGTGAACTTTCGCCTCTGGATTCATTTCCGTAATATTTTTCTCCATACGAGCTGCTGTGGAACCCGCGCTCTTTTCTACCTCTTGCATCCCAAGTTTGAAGCCTAAGTAAGCCATGGAACCTATGAATCCAAACACGAATATGAGGTATAACAAGAAAAGAAAGATTCCAAGTCCAGTTTTTGGTTTTGCACCAGTTTTAATTACTATCGTACCTGCTAGCTTGTCATGGATTGTTTGTTTTTTCTTGTCCCAGACCATCCAAAAATAACCAATACCTAGCGTTATTGCTGACACGAAGGTTGCTAAATAGCGAATGAAGACTACAGGATATGTAACTTTAGAGCCATCATCTCTGACGAGTTTAATGGCCATGAGCTTCTTTCCAGGTGTAGCGCCGTCATAGTTGACGTAAAAAATCATGAAGTAGGCCAAAGCGGCTAAAAGTGCCACCAGAGAGGAAAGACTCGCTGAGGTAGTTTTTTGCATTTGCTGGGCTTCTTCTACGGTGTTGATGTTTTGGTAGGCAAGAAATGGGTTATTTCCCATTGAAGTCTGAATAATTGCGCTTATGATAAAAATAATTAGGGCGTCAGCAAAATATGCCAAGAATCTTCTGCCGAAACCGGCGTACTCGAGCTTCTTGCTTTTTTTAGAGGATGCTGCCATTAGAATTCCAACATAGATGGAGTGTCAAGGTTGGATCCTTGAAATATTTCGCAGGCACCCCTGGTCTCAAGACTATCTCTCAGTTGTTGAAACTCAACGCCAAACTTAAAGGCGATGAAAGGGATTAGAATAAAGAGTGCCATCGCTAAATACTTGGAGAGCGGGGTCACCGACGTAAGCGACTTAGGGAGTTTGCTTTTCTTTTTTGCCATATGATAATAAGTTTACACTGATTTTATCCGGTGGGTCAATGGGGCGATTATGTAAACTTTTTATTGAAAATTAGTTCAATTGATCCATTTCCGAGCAGTTCACTTTTTGAAAATGCAAACTTTTGAATCGATTCATTCTCGCCAAATAGAGATTTTCCGGTGCCAATTACTAGGGGTTTGACGATAATTCTTATTTCGTCAATTAAATCTTCTTTTAGAAATGACGCGTTAAGCTTTTCTCCCCCAGCAAGTATTACCTCACTAAATCCCCTTTTTGAGATCATCTCTAGAACTTCCTTAGGTTTTTTATCTGTGAAATGTATGTTTTCTAATTCAGTATCAAGCAAAGCTCTCTGGTTAGTCATGACCACCAACCATGCATCTTCAGAAGGCAGGTCATCTCCAAATAGTACGTTCCAGTTCCCATTAGCATGACCCCACATTTTTTCATGAGGCTGTCCATGCGTTGTACATCTGACTCCTCTACCCAGTCTGTGTTGTCATTTATCCCAGTAGTTTTTCCATTGATAGATGTAGCCATGTAGAGAATTACTTTCATGATTCACCTTTCCTCTTTGGTCTGGCAACTAGTTTAATCTGAGTTAGTTCTTGAAAACCATGTTCCCCGTGCTCTCGACCAGTTCCTGATTTTTTGTATCCGCCAAATGGGCTTGACGGTTTGAAGTGACCAACACCATTGATATCAACATTACCAGCTTGGATGAGAGCAGCAATATCAAGGGCTTTCTGGTGATCGCTGGTGAATACTTGAGAACCCAGTCCATAGGGAGTGTCATTGGCAAGTTTGATGGCTTCCTCATCAGTGGAAAATGTAACCACTGGTAGAACTGGACCGAAGACCTCTTCTTTCCAAACTCTCATTTCTTGAGTTACATTTCCAAGTAACGTGGCGGGGAAATAGGCACCCTCTCCCTCTGGAACGCTGCTTTGCGCTAGTATTGTTGCGCCAGAATTAAGGGCGTCTTCTACTTGGCTCTCCAGCGTTGCTAATTGCTTCTTTGAAACGAGTGGACCCATTTTGGTTTTTTCATTCGTTGGATCTCCAACAACAATTAATTTTATCTGTAATGAAAGTTTCTCAATGAGCTCTTCAGCAACAGATTTGTGAACAATGAGCCTTTTCAAGGCGTCACAAGTTTGGCCACTAAACATGAATCGTTTGAAAATCAAACTGCTTAGTAAGTGATCGATATTCGCGTCGGCTAGAATAATTGAAGGATTCGAACCGCCAAGTTCTAAAACAGCCTTGATAAATTTATCAGCGGCGATTTTATAAAGTTCGTGACCAACGGCATAGCTGCCGGTGAACCAAATCATGTCGATTTCTTGTTGTACCAGTTGTTTGCCTTGTTCGGCATTGCCGTGAACTGCTTGAAAAACACCCCCAGGAAGTTCAGCTTCTTCCATTATGTCAGCGAGGAGTTTGCCAGAAAGAATGCATTCTTCCGAGGCTTTGTAAATGACAACATTACCAGCTAATAGATTAGGAATGACAGACCAGATGAACATATCAAATGGGAGATTCCACGGAGTTATGACAGCGACCACGCCGTATGGCTCGTACCAAATTTCGTGAATAGAATTTTCATCCTCGTATGTTTTCTTTGGTGATAGGGATGATTCAGCATTATCAATAAACCAATCGAAGTAGCTCCAGTCCCAAGCCACCTCTCCCCTACATTCAGTTATCGGTGTGCCAATTTCCTTGGTGATGATTTTGGCAATTTCTTCTTCATGATTTTTAAATACGTCTCTGACTTTTTTTAGAGCAGCAACCCTTTCTTTTATGGGAGTTTCTTGCCAACCAAGTTTGGCTTTTTTGGCAAGCTGAAATTTTTTCTCAATTTCTTGCTTTGAACTGACTTCCAACTCTCCATTTTTTTGGTTTGTTGCGGGGTTAATTGAAGAGATTTTCATCAAAATAATTATAGCAGCATGGATAGTACTATCTAAATTAGACACTATGGCTAAAGTTTGAGCTAGACTATCAGAGTCATACTTTATTCGCTCGGAGGTGACTCAACATTTATTTGCGGTGCCGGAACATTTATCTCTGGAGTTTCAACATTAACTTGAACAGGATTCATACGTTGAAGAGCTGGAATTCCGAAATACAGCAGTGTGATCACAAACCCAACTAGAATAAGTATTCCAATCAGAAAACCGTATCCTCCCGAATCTGAAGTGGGAGATGGACTATTTACAATTGTTGTCATATGCTTTTCCTTTATTTCTTCCAAATACTGGTTACTTTTTTATCAGTGTCTTGAACAACACCCAACGTTTTAACAACTTTTTTCTTTCCTACTTCGGCTTCTTCTTGTGCTGTTTTCATGTAGCTTGAAGCTTTATTTTTTACCTTTTCAAGTAAAACTTGTGCCTGTTTTTGGTTTTTGCGATTGCTTACCGCCGCCATCACAGCAGCTCCCACGATCACTCCCGCAACTGGAAGTACCATTGATGCGGCTGTATTCTTTTCATTTTTTGGTTTTTTATTTTTCATAACTGTTCTTTCCTAAGTAGTAAGTACTATTACATTCTGTTTGATCTGATTTGGCGGCCAACATAGATAGTGACGCATGCTCCAAGCACGGCGACACCAAAGCTATAGAGGTTAAAGCCGTCCACTCCTGTTTTTCCGACCATTCCCATCAAAAAACCACCAACGACTGCACCAATAATGCCCATGATCACATCCCATGAAAGCGTACTAGAACTTTTCATAATGCTTGACGCAATAAATCCTGCGATTGCCCCAAAGATAATCCATAAAATGATTCCCATATACTGTTCTCCTTTAATTGCTAGTATAAGGACGTAATAGATCACTTTCAGTAATTTAGCGGGTTGGGATGTTGTAAGTGAAGTTACCAGTTATGTGTGATCGGTGAGTGTTGAAGCAATGAGTTCTTGTTTCAGTTTTGCAAGATCTCGAAAAATCATGGCGTGATCAACGAATTCCACCAGTCCCGATTTAGCGTGTTTGGCTAGCTCGATACTTGCAGTTTCTCGGGCCACTCCAACCAAAGAAGCAATGTCTTGGTGGGTAAATCGGTGTTTTACAATGACTTCGTCACCCGATTTTTTGCCAAAATGATGCGCTAGATATAAAAGGACAGAGGTGACTCTACGATAGGCATCGCTAAAGACGAGGTGTTCGATGCGGGTGAGTGACTCAGTGTATCGCTTGAGCAGTTCGCTCATCAGATCGAGGATGAGCTCAGGCTTGTCTTTGATGAATTCAAGAACTTGTTGTTTAGGAGCACGGCCGACTTCAATTTGAGTCAGTGCTTCATAATAGTAGACGTTTGGAGTGGAGTTGATCGCCCAAATCATCGGAAAGTACGAGATCGGCTGCAGAATGTTGAGAGTCAACTCCATTCCCAAGTCAGAAATGATGTATTGTCTGACATACCCTTGGGTCAAACAAAAAATGCCTTGTGGATCATCATCAGCGCGGATGAGCATCTCACCCCGCTTGTATGAGCGCAACTGAAATTGGGAAAAAAAATCTTCAAAAACCTGCGTTTTACTCTTCTGTAAATGGGGCATATTCTCGACTTGTGCTATTTGATACAGCTTGAATTATACTAAATTTGATTGAAGAAAGTAATCGTTTTCGCTGGATGAGAAAAAAATAAATGCCGTGGACATCTGTGGTTTTTCTTTAATGAAAGTTTACCTGCGTATAAAGCTCGTCAAATTGTGTCATTAATTATTGCGGCTGGTTCAATATGGACAAAGTTGCCTGAACAGAAGGATTTTCTGTACTGAGTAATTGCACTCGTGCGCCAAAACGTTTTTTCAGAGGTGTCAAGAATTCATCAGCCCATGAAGGAGTCAGTACTATGACCCCTTTGAAATCAACAATCACCTCCTCCTCCGTACTTATTTGGTTGAGGGTTGGACTAAATGCTAAGAAGGCTTCCTTTCCCGAAGGCCTTGATACCAAAGTTGTACCGAACTTATCGAGCTGAATGATCATTATTTTCCTTCCATTTTTATCGTAGCAAAACATCCCCTGCTTACTGCGCCGGCTTTTTGGATAAAAAGAGTATCATCATGCTGCTTGAGGTGTAAGAAAGCATCTCCGGTTTGAAAGTCAAGGGAAAATGGATTCTTGGTTATTACCGACCGAACAAATTTTAATCCGTTTCCTCGACCTTCTGATGGCCGACCTGAAATTGATTCCGTAAACGCAACTCTTAATGCTTCTTCAGCGTTTTTAAGTTCTGGCTTCACACGTTGCAAAGTTAACAAAATTCCCTGTCCTCTATCGGCTAAGATAATCATTTTATTTTTTTCGTCATAGTGGAAAAAAATTCCCATCACATCTGGCCAATTTCCCAAATTATGATCAAATGAGTTATTCCCAATTTCCCCAGCAACGGCGGTAACAAGCGACATCGTTGCTAAAGAAAAGGTTTTCCCAAGTTCTGATTGGAGAGTTTCTAATCTTGCCTGAAACACGTCCCGTGTTTCGCAATACACCTGAGGATCTAAAGAAAAGCCCTGTGAAGATTCAACCCACTGTTTTGCGACATTACGTTGATTTTGTGGTGAATTCAGCTTGAACTCTATATCTGCAAATCGGTAAAATCTGTGTCCGCCAGAGCCTGTTCGAACCGACGAAAACTTACCCGACTTATCCCATCTTCTTAATGTATCAACGGAAATACCGAGCAATTCAGCAGTTTTACCTATGCTAATGAGTTTCGTACCCATAATTTTCTTCTCTATATAAATTCTAACAATCTATGCAAATCTCTGCAAGTAAATAGATATACGAGCAAATCTATGCATATTATACAATATCTATGCAAATCTATGCAAATTTAAAAATATAATCACATAGTCTCAGTGTATCCCAGGCTAGCCGTCCTACCGGCGGCATAAATTAAGAAAAAGAAACGCTCAAGAAGTGGAAGAAATATCGACGAAACTGAGTGGGGAACCGAGCTGGAATACCTCGAGTTTGCGGTGGAGGAGGTGCAACGATTCCTAGACTTTTAGGTCTAGACAAGGCTCAATTTCAGAGTTATATTATTTCTAATATATACGTTTTATCGTATATTAAAGAAATAAAATATGAAGTATTATGATCTCAAACAACAACTTGAACCACTGGTAGTTTTCTCACCTCAGGAAATCTATCTAGCTGACCCTGACTTTCGTCTGGCCACTTTATATGACTGGGAGAAGAGTGGAAAAGTGGTGAAATTAAAGAATAATCGTTATGTGTTTGGTGATTTTGTGCCTGGAAACTATGACTACTATTTGCTCTCAAACTGTATGTATGATCCGTCATATGTTTCCACTGAGCTTGCCTTAAATCACTATGGTGTGATCCCCGAAGCGGTTTCTGTGATTACCGGTGTGACGACAAATAAAACTCAGTCTTTTACTGCACTCGAGACCATTTTTTCATACCAAACCATTCGTCCAGAACTTTTTTTTGGCTATGATTTAATCGAAGTGAGAGGTCACGGCGTGAAGATTGCTTCGCTGGAGAAGGCAGTACTCGACTATCTTTACCTCAATTCGAACATTTCATCTGTAGATGATTTTTCAGGTTTACGGTGGAATACGCTGATACTCCGTGACGAGATCAAGCCAATAAAGTTCGAAGAATACTTAGCAATCTTCTCGAGCGCCGCTCTCTCTGGAAGAGTGAAAATATTACAAAACTACTTGGAAAAATAGAGATGCTGGATATCACTACCATAAAAAAAGCATATAACTCTCAATTTCATTCGTTTGAAAGAGGCCTGCTGCGAGAATATCTCCAATACCAAATATTAGCGATTCTGTTTGATCATCCACTCAGTCGCAAACTCTCTTTTTTAGGAGGAACATGCTTACGTATAGTACATCAATTGCCCCGATTTTCAGAAGACATTGATTTTGATAACACCGATTTAAGTGAAGCTGAGTTTGAGACGCTCGGTCAGTTTCTAAAAAAAGAACTTGAAAAACGAGGGTACTTGGTTGAAGTCCGATTTGTTTCAAAAGGAGCGTTTCATTGTCATATTAAGTTTCCGGATTTGTTATACAAACATGGAATTTCGCCACAAAAAAGTGAAAAAATTCTGATTCAGGTTGATACTTTTGACCAAGGTGTAGAGTATGAATCAGACATTTTCATTTTGGATAAATTCGAGTTCTTTACCCAAATTAGAGTCACACCCAAAGATGTCATCTTAGCGCAAAAGCTCTGGACCATTACCCAACGACCTCAACTGAAAGGACGTGATTTTTTTGACAGTATGTTTTTGTTGCAAAATACGCAACCAAATGTAGCTTTTCTCCAGGCAAAATTTGGTAAGAAAAATCTGTCAATACTGAGACAGGAAATTTTAGAAAAATTGCATAACCCCGATTACGCTCAGTTAGCAGATGATGTGAGACCGTTTTTAGTGGATCCAGCTGATGCGGATAGGATTACATTGTTCCCGACTTTTCTGCAGCAAAAATTGGGTTAATTGTTTGTCACTAGTAGTTGGAACAAACTATTCTTAAAACGAAGTATCAGATATATGAATCTGTCAGCAAACCAAATTTCCATCAAACACCAGTTGTCTGATCTATCATTGTTAACAGGTTTAACGTGGGGAAACAATAGCCTGTCTCATCAAGAATTAGCAAAAAATTTGGAGGATAAGAGTCCTTACACAGTCACAATTATTCTGGATAATTTAGCTCCTGAGTTGCGAAACCGTAAAACGTATATTCAGAAAACACGACACCCTCGAATGAGTCTCTATCGAGAACACTTGCACCAATCACTCACGACTGAATTTGGTAAAGAAGGCTCAAACAAGCAATATAGTGAGTGGATCGATAAGTATCGTCAACAATGGCTTGAGGAAGGTAAAACAAAAGAGCTCGATGACTATATTTTGGAGCTTGAAATGGAGCCACGTTATCAACAATCAATTGAAAATCGCTACAAGAATCTGGAGAAACTGAAACAACCTCGATCAATTATTCGTCGGGAACGGTACTACACTCTACCCGAACCTATTTCTCGTGTTGACTGGCGCAGCCCTTATGACAATTTATTTATTTGGACGGAAGGCAATCACAAATATGTTGCTCGAGGTGGCAGTGGTTCTTCTGGGGCGAGAGAAACTAATAGTCGTTTTATTTTTGCCTTAGGATTACTCAATCAAAGGCAAGAAGTGCCTTCTCACCTTTTCTTATATGACAAAACAAATAAGCTACAAAAGCTTCATTCCTTTCCAACTTTGACCGTTCCAAAATACGACATTGGAGCCAATTATCATCTTGATTCCATCCAAGCAAAAAGACTTCTTAGTGGCACACAATTTATTTGGTGGGAAGATTTTGCGGAGTTGAAGAGGTTATTTCTAAGTACAGAGAATGTATTATATAGGAGTTAATATCTTTAAATATACTAGTGAGTGTTTTCAATCATTATTAAGGGGCATGTTCGATGATTTTTTCGACAAGTTCGTCGACCTCTTTAGTCTTGATATTAACTACGTAACTCAACAAGCAACTGGATCCACAACCTTTATATACTTTTATTTCATTATCATTCAACCATTCAAGATATGACAGTCTAAAGTTTCCCTGGAACAACACCTCTTTCTTACTTTCTTGATCTAAAATTACTGATATATAATCTTCGTCACCAATATCTGTCACATTATCCTCAGTAAACTTTTTTTGAAAATAAGCTTGTTTTTTTTGATTGGGGGAAATTTTTAAGGTAAGCTCTTTTAACTCTTCATTTTCTTCACGATGAAGTAACTGCGCTGGTTCTTCTTTTAGTTCATTTTTAAATTTTTTTGAAAAGTTTATTCCAAGTTGGCTGGTCATTAAGGTCGCCAACAACACAAAAAACACTATAAAAATTAACGAAATAATATTCGTAATAGTTTTTTTATTTTTCATTCGGATCTTTATAAAAGAGAAGGTCGCCGATTCTCTTAATAAAAATTGCTCCAGGAACACTTTGGGTTACAAATTTTTCCTGAGATAAATCAGATGAGTGAAAGAAAGTGGCTCCTTTAGTTGGATCAACAACTAAATCACCGATAATCTTGGAGGCTATATCATAGGCAATAACCCAGGCCTGTTTATCAGCCTCTTTTGAGTTGCTGGATAGAGGATCAGTGAGAACTTTGAAATTGGGATCAGTGGGAATAAATGAAGAAAATTGCCAATATTTACCGTCATTTTTCAGAATGACATCATGATAACTTGACCCAAAATACTTCTTGTTTGCATTAACACGATTTTTTATTAGCCAACCAACTCCGACCATAGCTTCCATTGATTGGTTCCGAGCTTCACCAAAAATGAGACGAGCTAAAATTATAACTTCTGAATCATCCTCAAAATTATCAGTCCACCTGGGATCATCCACTGTAGGAATACTAGATGGAGGTTGGTCTACCTCTATACTTGGTTTTTCTGAATCCAATTCACCTAAGTCCATAATTATGTTGTGCAAGATGGGGGTTTGATCTGCCCAGAATTCAATGTA
>PFLP01000008.1 GCA_002784625.1 Candidatus Pacebacteria bacterium CG_4_10_14_0_8_um_filter_42_14
AAGGAAAGATTAAAAAAATAGATGGAAGAGTAAAAACATTAGAAGCTGGGCCACATAAGGCTGAAATTGCTAAGTATGAACAGGCAAAGGTATATGTAAGCGGATCAGGAGCGAAGCTTTTGGATATCTATCACGATCAAAAAAGTATAGTACTTCAGTCGGATTTACTTATTTTAGGTGGGTCTGGTGCCGCAGATTTATCTGAAGAAGCGCAAGCACGGGCTGTAGCAGAGCAACAACTATTAGGGCAGATAGAAGGAATCACTCCTCTTGCGCTTGATGCAGCAATAGAAGCACGTACAAAAATATTGGAAAATGGAGCAGTACAAGCGGCAGTATATGCGGAAGAAGCAGCAATAAAGGCGAAAGACGAAGGATTACAAAAAGCATTAATCACATATAAACAAAGTTTCCGAGATAAAGATCGAGGCATCAGTACTTATGAAACAGAGAAAGGTGCATTTGGTAAGGATAAAGAAGTGGAAACATTTCATATTGATCGGCTCGTGCACGAAATGAATATCTTGGGAGATTATGACTCAAAAATCGCTCCAAATGATGGTACTGATTTTGTCTTGGCATATCGAGCTGGTTTACTTGGGTCTGGAGAGCTTAAAATAGAAGGTAAACAAATAAAGATAGGGAGTACTGTAGTTGACCCGATAAAAGCGCTTGCCGATATAAGAATGGGAACAAATGATGATTTAAAAAATCAATTAAATGGTATCTGTTCGGATGAAATGCGGGCGGCATACCGTGGCAATATTTTTGCTGAGTACATGCGTGCTCAACGTTACCATGAAGCAGGTGGTAGGTTTGGATGGGATTTTGTACGAAAGATGAAAGGTGTTGATGTTAAATTTGCGGGAGGAGATCAAAAACAACTCGACCTCATGGTACAGATGTGGGATAAGATTATGCTCACCCACCATGATCAAATTGAGACAGCAATAAACGAATCGAAAGATGCTCAAGATATGATAAAAGATTTGAGGAGACAAGGCTTAGTTGGAGCGGATAGAAAGAAGATGAATTGGATTTACGCTCTTTTAATGGCTCTCGGCGTAGTTCTTGTCCCAGGCATTGGGCTTGGCGCTGGTGCGCTTAGCCTCCCTGGTCTCGGCTTAGGAGCTTTAGGTGGAGCAGCTGGATTTGCAGGAGGCCGTAAAACTGAGCAATTTATTCAGTAGATTAATTTATGAGACCACTTACCCCCCAAGACAAAAAACAAATTTACCATTACCTCGCCGAGGCGTATATGAATTTGTTGAAAGATGGGAAGTTGGGGAAATTTGAGCGAAAGGTGATTTCTAAACGCATTTTGGACAGCATGAGGAAAGCAGAAGTATTTAATGATATTATTACGTTAGTTGATGGACTGGCGAAAAACTATGATTTTTTTGATTCTGCGGCAACGCAGATAAAAGCTCAGCTTTCGTCATTTCATGAACAAAAAGTAATACAGAATTTGGAACAGTATTTTACCACTTTATCTAAACACGTATGAGCCCAGCCCCAGGAGAAACCACAGCCCCCGCAGAAGTAAAAATAAAGATTGAACATATGACCGCTGCTACATTGGGAAGAGATAGGGATTCTCGCTTAGTAGGCGTGAAAAAACTACAAGATGTTTGGAAGAAGAGGGGAGATGAAGAGCTATTTAAGCAAGAGGCAGAGGAAAACATCGATGAAAAACAACCAAATTTTAGAGAGACGAAGCAAGTTTTAACTAGTTTGGTAAATAGCCCAGATTTAAACGTCCAACGAAGAGGGCAAGAACTAACTACTAAGATTAATCTTCTCCAAGAAGTTGCGGAAAAAAGGAATCCAGGAGATGTAGAGCCCAATGCCCTTGCAGATGCACATATTCAATTAGTGGGGAGAGCGGTAGCTGAAATTCCAGCGATGGTGTCCGCAATTGCTACTGAGTCAGGATTATCTATCGCCAGTGTTAAACGAAACTTGGAACAGGGAACCGTACCGCCAAACAGTAAAGCTGCACGGATGCTTGAGAGCATCATAAAAAATGACAGATTTTTATCTATCCTCAATAAAGATATTGGGTCGATTGAATATACAGAAGAACTAGTCGGACTTGAGGCAGACATATCTTCTCGTGATCAGCAGATTATCTCAAAGCAGCGTTCCATTAATGGTGATAGAAGTATATATACAAACCAACAAGGGACAGGAGGATATGATATTATCGCTCGGTTGCAAAACAATTTGAACAACATTCAAGGCTATACGTCACTTCAGAGATCGGCAGCAGAATATACTCGCCTTCAAGGATCATTTAACAATAATACACTTCAACAAAATCAATTAGGCAGAACTCAACTAACTTCAGCCGATGTTCCGCAATATCAAAATGATATAGATACAATATTACAACAGAAAGGTGCTTTAGGCACTCAACCCAATCTTACAAGGCAAAATCTTATTCAGAATCCACAACTTTTACAGAATGTGAGAGTGATGGTTCAAAGAAACAATAATCAAGTTGAAGATCCCCAACAAACCGCATCCTTAAGAAGTGAAATTCTCACGTTGGTTGGTGCATATGACAATGCTTCAAGGATAAGCGCTCTTTATGTTGCAAATCCAAATTTTGATCAAGATTACTCAAATTATAACCTTTTTGTTGAATACAACAAGGCGGGTGGTGAACGAGATAAGATAGATAAACGTCAAGCAGATCTAGATCAGGAAACTGGAGAATTAAGAAAATTACTCATACGGCGAGATAAGCATCTCAATGCCTTTGCGCAAAAAGTAAATCGAGTGCTAAATAAATCTACCAAAGACTTTTATAATAAAAGCATTCTCTCTCAAGCTCAAGCAGTAGCCGATCATGAAGCAAATCAGAAAATTGATGATGAAAAAGAAATTAAAGACATGAAAGAAAAGAGAGAGAAAATACTGGAGCAGGTGATGGACAAATATCTTATGCGCACTTACTTCAAATTTTCGGGGAACGATGTTATTGGCAGGGAAGATGATGATCTCAAAAACTTTGTTAAACACGATATTTTAAGCACCACTCCTGGAAA
Organism: Candidatus Pacebacteria bacterium CG_4_10_14_0_8_um_filter_42_14; assembly: GCA_002784625.1. Lineage (GTDB taxonomy): Bacteria > Patescibacteriota > Microgenomatia > UBA1400 > PJMF01 > UM-FILTER-42-14. The sequence goes on from PFLP01000008.1 coordinate 3,054, forward strand.
ACTGAGCAAAGATCTATTGAAGCGTATTTATTCTAAACGCAGTAGTATGCCACCGGAACATAAAAAAGAAATAGACCAACTCTTTAAAGATATGGGACTAACTGCTGGTCCACAT
>PFLP01000074.1:0-591 GCA_002784625.1 Candidatus Pacebacteria bacterium CG_4_10_14_0_8_um_filter_42_14
ATAACCTTGCGTGTTAATCGGATCATAAACTCTTATACCATCTAGCATCAACTGAGTATGGTAAGAATCTGCCCCCCTTACATAGACACTGGAGATACCTTCTAACCCTCCCGTAACTGTATAATCAACTCCCTGTGTCCCTTTAATTAAATCTATAAAGCTAAATTTACCTGCACTTTCTTGCTCATTAACATTTATAACAGTAGTTGATGATGGGTTCTCCTGCGCGGAAACGACGCTGCGATATGGAGTCACTACGATCCTTTCTAAATCCACATCCCCTGCGTAAGTAAAGACAGAAGCCCCTAAAACAACTACCAGCAAAACTAAACACTTTACTACTGACTTTCCCCAAAACATTTTTTCTCCATTTTCTCGGACGTGCATGAAACAAAAAACCCTTGAGTCTAAAATTATTTTAGTCTCAAGGGTTATCCCAGCTTTTTAACCCTTTTAAACCTGTCCGCGGGTTTAAAAGTCACGTTGAACAATTGTGTTTGCTCTAGAGAGGTCTTCTGACTTAAGAGTTTAACCTAATCTTCTCTTGCCTTCCCGGCTATTACAGCCAGTGGCAGAAACCTTAGAGAATTT
>PFLP01000074.1:627-3130 GCA_002784625.1 Candidatus Pacebacteria bacterium CG_4_10_14_0_8_um_filter_42_14
TACACGACCTTCCCTTGCTCTTGCAAACTATTTTCTTAAAAACTTATAAAAGAACCTTAGCTAATTTTGTATTACGCACTCTGCGTGCGATAAGCTCATAAGCACCGAATAAAACCACCGTATAGATGAGCGTAGATACTGTAAACATACGTAAAAAGGGTAATCCTAAAATATAGCAATCCAGTAAACCCTTGGCAGTCTGCGGATACCAACCCATCGCCCAAACACCAAGATTAGTAATTACATAAAACAAAACCGATGAAAGCACGGAGGTAGAAACAATACCTGAGAATGTTTTATGATTTTTAGCCCAGATACCAAGGATAGTAACCAGAATAAAACTTCCCCAAGTAAAAACAACTACATTATGCATGCCCAGGAATAGATCGCTGATCACCATAAGTAAAAGCGGAACCACCAAGGCTTGCTTTTTATTCAAATAAACCCCGGCAAAAATAGCGATAGCGGCTACCGGTGTAAAATTCGCAGTATGCGGAATAAATCTAAAAAGTAATCCTATAATTATTAAGCTAATTGCCAGCATCTTTGTCCTCCTTTTATATTTGTAATCTTAATGTAAATACCTTTTCTTGTCAAGTTAATTCTAAAATTCAATTCCATTGCGCGCCTTAACTCCCTTAGAGTAATAATGCTTTATCTCTTTTATTTCACTGACTAAATCTGCTAGTTTAATTACCGCTTGATTTGCATAACGACCGGTAAGCACTAGTTCCGTATTTTTAGGTGTATTTTTTATTAATCTGAGTAAATCGCTCAAAGGTATTAAACCTAACTTTACGACAATATTGATTTCATCCAAAATGACTACACGGTATTTTCCCTTAGCAATAATTTGGGCTGCCTTTTTAAGCCCGCAAAGCGCCATTTGAATATCGATATTCTCAGGAGATTGCCTTATAAAACAGCGACGACCAAACTGCTCAATCTTAATATTTTTAATTTTTTTCAACGCTTTTAATTCATTATAGAGCCGGCCCTTGGCAAATTGACAAATATAAACGTTTTCTCCTGAACCGGCAGCGCGAATTGCCAAACCTAAAGCTGCAGTAGTCTTGCCTTTACCATTACCCGTATAAACCTGGATCATCTTGCCACCATTTTAAAAGTTAAAATACCTAAACTACACAAAAACGAAACAATCAGCCCTGCGCAAAACACTCCTGCGATAATCGCTAAAAATGCGTAGCGGAAACGGATCTTAAACAAAGAGGCGGCAATCACCCCGCTCCATGCCCCACTTACCGGAAGAGGAATCGCTACAAAGATAGCCAGGCCCAAAGCCTCATATTTCTGGATAGCATCGGAGTTTTTTTTAGTTCTTTCAAAAATCCGGTTAAAAAAACGGGACCATATTTTAAACTTCCTTAAAAATTCCGTAACCGGCTTAAAAAGAAAAAGCGCAGGCGCCACAATAATACAATTACCTAAAACAGAAAGCCAAAAAGCCTTAGCCAAAGGCATGCCGAATGATAATGCCAGCGGTATTGCTCCTCTTAGCTCCACCACCGGCAGAGCGCTAACGATCATCACAATTTGTTCTTGGGGTAATTCCTTTAACCAGTGTAAAATAATATTAAGCATGTTTAATGGGCCGAATAGACTCCTTAATAATAAAACGTAAGAATCTCAAGGTATCAATAAAAGGATTGATCTGGCTCTTCTGGCCTGAGTAAATTGTCCTCACTGGAATAGATTCAATCTTAAAACCTAAACGCGCGGCTTTGATTAGCACCTCAGACTCAATCTCATATTTAGATGTCGATAAAACTATTTTCTCAAGGAGCTCTTTCTTGATCAGGCGGAACCCACATTGCGTATCCGGAATGAACTGTTTAGTGATCAAAGAGATCAACCGAGACATAAAACGATTGGTCAAAACACGCAAAAGAGGCATTTTCTTAGTTGAGGACATGCGGTTGCCGATAATAAGCGCTGCCTGAGAATTTTCTGCCTTATGAATAAACGACATAATATCATTACAAGAATGCTGTCCATCTCCATCCATGCTGATCACCGCATCGAACCCCTGGGCAATCGCAAAATTATACCCTTTAATTAAAGATGCGCCCTTACCCATATTAGTATCATTACGTATAACCTTAGCCTTGCTGGCTTGAGCAATCTGAACCGTATTATCGCTTGAACCATCATCGACAATAATTATTTCAAGGCCCAATTTTGTTATCTCTGCAATTAATCCGGCAATTGCTTTAGATTCGTTATAAGCCGGAATAACCACACAGGTACGCATAATCATTGGACCCAAAATTTACGGAAGACATACCATTGTTCAGGATATTTACGAATATAATCTTCCATGACTTTTTTGTAAACATTAATCAGCCCTACCAAATCCTTATCTTTATCTCCGGAAGGAGAAAATTCCACTGGCTTCTCTATTCTCAATGTGAATGAGTCATCCGGATTCCTAAACATGAAACCGGGAACAATTGGCGCCCCGGTCATCAGGCTCAAAGCCGCC
>PFLP01000069.1 GCA_002784625.1 Candidatus Pacebacteria bacterium CG_4_10_14_0_8_um_filter_42_14
TTTTACCTGTAGGATTTAAGGCAAACGGAATCTCCTGCGGTTTAAAAAAATCCGGAAAACCTGATTTAGCCTTAATCTATTCAAAATTACCGGCTGTAGCGTGCGCCAAATTCACCACTAACAGTATTATTGCTGCGCCTCTGGTAGTTTCCAAAATGCATTTAAAATCAGCGAAGAGATTTCAGGCTGTTTTAATCAATAGCGGTAATGCAAATTGTTTTACCGGTAAGGAAGGGATTAAGGATGCCAAGGCTTCTGCCGGATACGTTGCCGAAAAATTAAAAATCGCCAAAAACAGCGTCTTAGTTAATTCTACGGGGATCATTGGTAAACGGTTGGATATAGCAAAAATTAAAAAAGGCATTCCTGCTTTAGTTAGCGGATTGTCTGTTGCAGGAGCTCACAAAGCAGAGCTGGCAATTATGACTACGGATACTTTCGTTAAAGAAATAAGTTTGAGTTTGAATCTGGGAGCCAAACCTGTGCATATTTGTGCAATTGCTAAAGGAGCAGGGATGATTGCTCCGGATATGGCAACGATGCTTTGCTTTATTATGACTGATGCGGTAATTAGTAAGAAGGTTTTAGATAAGGCATTGACTGCGGCTGTAGACGCAAGTTTTAATTGTATTTCTGTGGATGGCTGCATGAGCACCAATGATACGGTTTTAGTCCTTGCCAATGGTGCTGCCGGGAACAAATCTATTTCTGGAGGTACAGAGCTGCAGGGTTTTTCTAAAGCCTTAGGAACCGTATGTTTGGAATTAGCCAAGATGGTAGTTTTAGACGCTGAAGGAGCGACTAAATTTATTCAAATTGATGTGGCCCAGGCAAAAAATTTTCTCCAGGCAAAAAAAGCAGCTTTGAGTATTGCAAATTCTGCGCTTTTTAAAACTGCTGTTTATGGCCGGAATCCGAATTTTGGCAGGATAGCTGCGGCAGTGGGCGCCAGCGGTATTGAAATCAAAGAAGAGCAGTTAAAAATTAAACTTGGTTCGTTAAAAGGAAAATTTGTTCATCTTCAGGTAAGTTTATCTAGCGGTAAAGCTAAGTGCAGAGTTTTTACCTCTGATCTTAGCCCTGAATATATAAAAATTAACGCCGCTTATAACTAGAGAGGTAAAATGGAAGAGGCAATCAGAAAAGCAGATGTTTTAATTGAGGCATTACCCTACATCAAGAGATTTAATAAAAAAGTCATCGTGATTAAATACGGCGGGAGTATTTTGGGTGATGAAAATATCCGGGCCGGAGTTTTAGAGGACATCGTATTTTTAAATTTTATGGGTTTACGGCCGATCCTTGTGCATGGGGGCGGCCCGAATATCAGCGAAAGAATGCGCTCTTCCGGAATAAAGACGGAATTCGTCGAGGGGATGCGGGTTACTGATGAGGAAACCTTAAAATTGGTTGAAGAAGAATTGCAGGTTTTGAATGGATTGATCGTCAAAGAGCTAGATGAGCTAGGTGTAAAAGCTGTTGGTTTAAACGGTAAAGATGGGGATCTAATTCAGGTGGAGAAAAAGAAAACTAAAGTGGATATAGGTTTAGTGGGACATATTAAAGGTATTAATACAGAATTATTGGAAAGCGAGTTAAAGCGAGATAAGATTGCTGTAATTCTGCCGATGGGCCGGGGTAAAGACAAGAAGTCCTATAATGTCAATGCCGATGAAGTTGCTGCCAGCATTGCCGCTAATATGCAAGCGGAGAAGTTTGTTTTGCTGACTAATGTTAAAGGGATTATGCGCAATGCCGATGACGCCAATTCATTTTTTTCTACTTTAACTGTTGATGAAATAAAGGGATTGATTGAAGATAAGGTTATTCAAGAGGGAATGATTCCTAAGGTTATGGCTTGCGTAGATGCTTTAAACGGCGGAGTAAAGAAAACCCATATTATTGATGCGCGCACGCCGCACGGCTTACTTTTGGAGATTTTTACTGATCAGGGTATTGGAACTGAAATTATAAAATAATGAAAATTGAAGAGATTTTTCAAGTTTATGCCGATAATATTATGCCTACCTATAACAAGGTTCCGTTGGTATTTGTTAAAGGTAAAGGCTCCAAGCTTTGGGATATCCAGGGGAAGCTTTATTTGGATTTTTTTCCGGGCTGGGGTGTGGGTAATTTAGGGCATTGTCATCCTAAAGTTATGCAAGGGGTCAGGGATCAGATCAGCAAACTGATCTTTGTGTCGAATAATTATTATCATCCTTTTCAGGCAAAATTAGCTAAAGAGCTGATCTATCAGAGCTTTCCGGGTAAAGTATTTTTTGCTAATTCCGGAGCAGAGGCTAATGAGGGAGCGATTAAGTTAGTCAGAAAATTCGGTAAGGGTAGGTATGAGATAATTACTTTTGAGAATGCATTTCATGGTAGAACCCTGGCTACTTTGGCTGCTACCGGTCAGAAGAAATATCAGGCAGGTTTTGAGCCGATGCCTGAAGGTTTTAAGCAGGTTAAGTTTAATGATCTGGAGGCGGTTAAGCAGGCGCTTACAGATAAAACGGTTGCGATTATGCTTGAGCTTATTCAGGGCGAGGGCGGTGTAAATGTCGCGGACAAAGATTTTGTTTTGGCTTTAAGAAAATTATGCGATGAAAAAAAATTACTTTTAATTATTGATGAAGTACAAACCGGCATCGGCAGGACGGCTAAGATGTTCTGCTATCAGAATTACGGCATAGTTCCGGATGTAATGACCTTGGCAAAATCTTTGGGTGGAGGCATGCCGATTGGTGCGATGGTTGTTAAAAAAGAGCTAAGTGATTTGATCACTCCCGGAATGCATGCCACGACTTTTGGCGGCGGACCGGTGATCTGCAGAGCAGCTTTAGGAGTGTTCAAAGCGATGCAGCAGGATAAGATTTTGAAGAATTGCAGAAATATGGGAGAGTATCTGTTAGAAAAATTACAGTTATTAAAAAATAGTTACCCGGTAATTAAAGAGGTGAGGGGGATGGGGTTAATGTTTGGCGTTGAATTAAGCATTGAAGGTAAACAAATCGTGCAGAAATGCATTGAGCAGGGTTTATTAATAAATTGCACG
>PFLP01000075.1 GCA_002784625.1 Candidatus Pacebacteria bacterium CG_4_10_14_0_8_um_filter_42_14
TGTGGATCTAGAAGAAAAATAAAGATGCTTTTAGAAAAAATAAATTCTTCGCAGGATTTAAAAAAACTAACTTTGGAGGAGCTCAAGCCTTTGGCTAAAGAGATCCGCCAGAGGATGGTTGAGGTGGTCTCGCAAACCGGAGGCCATCTTGCCTCTAGCCTGGGCACGGTAGAGCTGATCATCGCGTTGCATTATTGCCTGAATACTCCTAAAGATAAAATCGTTTTTGATGTCGGGCATCAGTCTTACGCGCATAAAATATTAACCGGACGCAATGCTTTATTTTCAACACTCAGGCAGTATCAGGGGTTGAGCGGATTTCCCTCCAAGGATGAGTCGGAGTATGATCCTTTTACATCAGGCCATAGCTCAAATGCTGTTTCTTTGGCTCTGGGCCTTGTTTGCGGGAGAGACCTGTTGCCTAAAGACGAGCAGTTTAAGATCGCTGCTATAATTGGTGATGGGGCTCTAAGCGGCGGACTTTGTTTTGAGGGGTTAAATAACGCCGGGCACCTGAAAAAAGACATGCTGGTGGTTTTAAATACCAATGAATTAAGTATTGCTCCCAATGTCGGGGCAATCAGTAATTATTTAAATAAAATTATTTCTTTGCCGGTATACAACCGCTTTAAGCACAACGTGGAAAAATTCCTTAAGGACCGCGGGCCGCGCGGCAGCCGCCTGATTAAGCTAATGGTTAAGTTTGAGGAAGGGTTAAAAGGTTTGTTTGTCCCGGGGATGTTGTTTGAGGAACTGGGATTCCGTTATTTCGGGCCGATCGATGGCCATGATTTGCGCTCGTTAGTCCCGACTCTAAAAAATATTTTAGAGATCAAAGGGTCGCGGCTTTTGCATATCGTAACTAAAAAAGGTAAAGGCTGCGAGTTTGCCGAAAATAATCCGATAAAATTCCACGGCATCGGCTGTTTTGATGTTAATACCGGAGAGGTGGAAGGAAAAAAATCTCAACCAGGGACAAAGAGTTATACCGAAATATTCAGGAATAAATTGCTGGAGTTAGGGAAATCGGATAACCGGATTTTGGCGATTACCGCGGCGATGCCCGAAGGTACCGGGGTAGATAAATTCCGGGATGCATTTCCGGAGAGATTTTTTGACGTCGGGATTGCCGAAGCTCATGCGGTTTGTTTTGCCGCTGGCCTGGCAAAACAAGGGTTTAAGCCAGTAGTTGCGATATATTCTACATTCCTGCAACGCGCCTATGATCAGATCATCCAGGAGGTTTCATTACAGGGGTTACCGGTAATCTTTGCGATTGACCGGGCAGGTATTGTCGGAGAAGACGGAGTTACGCATCAGGGGATATTTGACATCGCTTATTTGAGGAGTATTCCGGGTTTGGTGATTATGGCGCCCAAAGATGGCGGGGAGCTGGAGCAGATGTTAGAGTTTGCTGTAGGATTAGATAAGCCGGTGGCGATAAGATATCCGCGTGCGGATGTTTCTTGGGGAGACGGATCACTTGAACCGTTAAAATTAGGCAAGGCCCAGTTAATTAAAGAAGGTAAAGATTTTACGGTTATTGCTTTAGGAACGATGGTTTCAGTTGCCCGGGAAGCAATTGAAATATTGAAAAAAGAAGGATTATCTGGTAATTTAATTAATGCCCGGTTTGCTGCGCCAATAGACTTTGGATTGATCAAAGAAGTAAGCGCGAAAACAAAATTTGTTTTTACGGTTGAAGAAGGAATAAAAGAGGAGGGCTTTGGCAGCGCCATTGCCCAGGAATTAAGCCAGCAGGTTGTACGTATCGGGCTGCCGTTTGAATTTATTCCGCATGGCTCAAGAGAGATACTTTTGGAGAAATACGGATTGACGGCTTCAGGAATTGCGGCAGAGATCCGCTGGAAAATAAAAAATAATGGCCAAGATTAATATCAACCAGGATAGATGCAAAGGGTGCCTTTTGTGTGTGAGCTTCTGTCCCAAAGGCTTGATTAAGAAAAGCGCAAAATTGAATAAAAAAGGATTAAATTTCGTGGAATTTGATTTAAACGGAGAGTGCAGCGGTTGTATGCAATGCGCGGTAATCTGCCCGGATTGTTGTATCGAGGTCTATAAGTAAGATGCCAAAAAATAAAATATTAGTTTCAGGTAATGAAGCCATTGCCCAGGGAGCGCTTCAGGCAGGCTGCAGTTTTTATGCCGGCTACCCGATTACTCCGCAAAATGAAATTATTGCTTATATGGCTAAGCATATGGAGCAAGCTGGCGGTGCGTTCATCCAGGCAGAGTCGGAGTTGGCAGCAATCAATATGGTTTACGGAGGTTCAGCTGCCGGAGCAAGGTCGATGACTTCATCTTCTAGCCCCGGAGTCAGCTTAATGCAGGAAGGAATATCTTATATCGCCGGCTCCCAGCTTCCGGCGGTAATCGTTAATATTATGCGCGGCGGCCCGGGACTGGGCAATATTGCTCCGACGCAGTCAGATTATTTTCAGGCGACCCGCGGCGGCGGCCACGGTGATTATCATTTGATTGTTTTGGCCCCCGGATCCGTCCAAGAGGCTTATGACCTTACGCAAACAAGCTTTGAGCTGGCGGATAAATATCGTATTCCGGTGATGATCTTAGGAGACGGCATCTTGGGTCAAATGATGGAGCCGGTGCAATTGTCTTCTAAAAAGATTGCGGCTAATACGATTAAGAATTGGGCGCTTACCGGATGCCTGGGAAGAAAACCCAACATTACCAAATCATTTTATTTACGCGAAGGGGCTCTAGAAGAATTTAATCTTAAACTTCAAAAAAGTTATGAACTGATTAGAAAAAAAGAAGAGCGTTATGAGGGTTTATTCTTAGCGGATGCCAAAGTAATTCTGGTGGCCTACGGCACGATGGCGCGGATTGCCAAAAGCGCGATTATGCAATTAAGGAGTCAGGGGAAGAAAGTTGGATTAATCCGGCCGATTACGCTTTGGCCGTTTCCCCAGGCACCCCTTAACGTAAAAAATAAAAAATTAA
>PFLP01000064.1 GCA_002784625.1 Candidatus Pacebacteria bacterium CG_4_10_14_0_8_um_filter_42_14
TTATACTTACTCACCGCGCCCTACATAGATATGGCTTTTAGAAGCATAAAAAGATAGGAAACTCATTGGTTAGTGCTGAACTTTCCCACTTACGTCTCGATGTCTCTTTTGTTGTTGCCGATTCTGAACCAGTGCGTGAGATTCATTTTGCAGATACTCAATTTGAGATTGAAGCTAATGCACACAAATTTGCGGAAGGAGCAGGGATAGAGCTTCCACAATTAATTCATCTTCCTGGAGACTATTTTATTTACTATGTTTATTCATTGGTTTGGTCAATGCGTCAGGAGGGGCAGAGTTCGTTAGCTGTTTGCCTAAATAAATTTTTGGAATTATGGAGGAAGCGCTCTGTTGAAGATCCTTTTCATCCCTCGACCTCTTCTCCTTGGAGAATTAATACCACGATAGAAGGCCTGAACATTACTTTGCGTAAGCAAGGAATTGAGTTAACTTTTCTGCGCGAAGAGGGGGTTGATATTTCTAGTGCTATGCTACTATTCAGTAGCTGCTCATAGATACCTTAGGATTATTATGGCCGCTTGTGCTGAAGCTGAAACAAAAGAATTTGGCATTGAAGAAGCTGTAGAGACGCTTGAACAGTTTCAGTTTCTTATTAAAGCTATTCAATATTTTAAACTTGAATATTTGTTAAATCAGCTGGCGTTCTCATTGAGTCCACATGAAGATAGGGGTCATAAATTCACTAGCGTACCTTTTGTTCATGATAAAGTTTCTCAGCTGGCAATGAGAGCGGCTGAACTAAGAAGAAACCAAGTAAACAATTTTATTACAGAAAATGTTAAAGATGATGAGCAGAAAGAAGCATTACTGATTGTTTTAAGGTGGCTCATACATGTATTAACTGTTGATATTGACGCAAAGTACGGATCTGATCGGCTTATTCCCGATCTTTTGTTTTCACTGCGTTTTCAGCGGAGCGACATGTATACAGATTCAGGAAAAGAGATTCAAAATGAATATTTAGATATTAACAAAGAGGTTGTGAAAATTTTGAGAGAATTGGTCAGAAGAATTGGTCGTGAGCTTAAAACTTTACTAGAACTTGCGAAGCTTTTCCAGGAAGAAACAATTCAAGTAAATCAAATAATTAATATTTTAGCTGAGCACACATCCGGACTTCCAGAGCAGAAAGATCTTATTTTGACTTTGACACAAGATTCACTGAATGAAAACTTCGGCCTAGGTTATGTTGGAAAGCACCAGAAGGTTGTTTTGCAAGTGATGATGGCTTCTGCAAGATTTTGCACGGTTGGAAATAATAAAGGCGGCTGGTTTATTATGAGTTATGAAGAGCTTGCCGAGATGATGAATGAAGTTTGGGAGCACAAATACACGGCGAAGAATGCTGAGAGACATATAAAAGATCTTGAAAATAAACTTAATAACTGTCCAAACAATAGCTTAGGGATTGTGTTTAGACACGCGCGGCACGGAGACAATGCCCCTAGAGTTGCAGTCAAATTTGATCCGGTGGTTGATAAAGAATTTCAACTCTCTGACCATTTGAGGTTATCTGGTCTTGGGATAAAGCAGCGAGTTGTTGTACTTTGTATTCAGGGGCATATTGGGGAGGCTATTAACGCAACTGGACTGAGGCGTGGAAGCGTATTAGTTCCCCTTTCAGCACTAGGTCAGGCATTTACAGGAGCGAATGGATCTGGCCCCGTGCAAAACAGAACAGCCGTTGTAAGAATAGTCAATAGGTTAGCTGCCCGTCTCAATGGGAGTGGGCCTTTGTCTTTTAAGATCAGTGGGGCTGATGTTGTGGTAGATTACAACTTGCAATAGGTAGGTTTAAGCTGACGTTATGTGTGCTCTCAGCTACCATCGATAAATCTATATAATTTTTTGAATTTCTGATATGTCGCCAACTCACAGTAACCAGCAAACTCCTCAATATCTGCCTTTGTAAACTCGTCTAGATTCAGTCTTAAGTCTTCAATCATTGTTTCAGAAATGATGGAGTTACGTTGAAACTTTAGGTATAAATAATCAAATAAGGCTTTTGCTTTAGTGGCGGTGGCGATTTGGAAACCATTCTTTTCTTCAAGTGAATATCCGGTAAAGAGAGCATTGGCAACTTTTTTGTAGCTAAATCTCCCGAAAGAACTTGAGTATTCCCTAGTCGATTTTTGTGTGATCGAGGTAAAACTATAAACGCTTTCCGTAAGCATTTGATGTTTGGCTAGAACGTATTCCAGACTTAGATACGACGGGTAGCGTAGTTTGTTGCTAATTAACTCAAAGTAGCTTTGATTATTTTGTTTCTGGGTAAACGCGCTGGTTGTATATAGACCTCGTTTCAGCTGAATAATTGAGTCTTGTTTCAGCCATCGAGAAATATTCTTGTAAAGAGAATTTCCTTCGAGATCGGTGATCTGGGCGAGAGTTTCGGTACCGAAGTAACTGAGGTTTTCTAGTTGTTTAAGTTTTCCAACTTGTTTCATTAACTGTACATTATATATACAGTGAGTGGAATAAGTCAATTAGCATTTGTTGAGAAGACTTGTGCTCTCAGCGGGAACCCACATTCGCAGTCGTTTCACTCCTGCTCAGTATTACCCATGTTGCTTCGCAACTTGGCGGCAGAACCCACATTTGAAGTTCCGGAAACTCCTGTTCTATACTGTTTAACTATAGAAGTGCTGGAGTTGATGAGCTTATATTATGAAAAATCCAAACCATTTAAATTAAAAAGAAACTCCATTATTCATTTCCGAGATCGTCATCAAGAGGGAAATCCTTCATCTTTGGTTTTGTCTCTCTTTCTCTAGTTTTGCTTGCAGAGCAACTGATTGTTCCTTGGTCATCGTTGGTGATGGGGGTGTCGTTGCGCGTTCTAAAGCTTCAGCTGTTAACGTTAAGTAGAAACGTCCCCTTTTAAATTAAGTAGAAATGTCCCCTTTCGGGTAATTTATACTTGTTTGTTAGACGGCTCCGCTGGGTTTATAAAAGAGGTTATCTTCTGTAAATTCGTTGACGTCTGATTCCCACGGATTTCTTTTTCTGAAGTTTTGTTTAG
>PFLP01000053.1 GCA_002784625.1 Candidatus Pacebacteria bacterium CG_4_10_14_0_8_um_filter_42_14
CGATGAATCGAGAGTTCAGTAAGGGTTTACGACTATATTTGACCGAGCACGCTCGCGTACAATCGACCTTCGGCGGTCACTATGATCTCGGTGGCTATCTGGTCTTAATGTTGCCTTTAGTTTTAGCAGCAAGTTACGCTTTTGTGAAAAAAAGCTCCAGAATATTGCTAAGAATTCTTTTTTTCATCGGCACGTGGCAGCTTATTGTTGGAGCATCAAGATCATCATTTGCCTCCTTTTTTGTTGCCATTGGTATAGTTTTGCTTTTCTTTACATTTGATCAAAAAACAATCTGGACAAAAATTAAGTGGTTATCGTTGCAGCTTTTATCGCTAGGTTTTGTCATTGGAATTTTACTTTCAATTTTTGGACAAGACATCAACGAGAGATTTCTCCAGACGCTCGAAGGTTTTCCAGAATTGAATTCTACCTACCACAGGCTCAACGGCGAGAGGAAAGAGTTCATGTATGCCTACTTGCCTAAGGTGACGGGAATTTCCGCCCTGAGAGAAAGACTGAAACCTAATAATGGCATCTCTACAGACGAGGCAATTCTGGCTCTAAGTAAGGATAATGTTTTGGTGCCCTCTGACGAGAGACCAACTACCGAGAGACCAGGGGATGTTTACGTAAATGTTCCTGATCTGCAAAAGGTTGCTACAACTTCAGCTGACGGGACGGTTACCTATACGACAATCGAGGTTGAGAGAACGTACTCTAACAACGCTCTAATTTATGGTCTTTCGTATGCCATTCGCCTTGATTCGCTTTGGCCAAGAGCTATCGCCGGATTTACAACTAATCCAGTATTTGGATCGGGTTATGCGACTTTGACTAAAGAGGCAGTGGGGCAGTTTACCGAAGCTGAGAGCACTGATAATAATTACTTAAGAGCTTTGGGAGAGACGGGCTTGGCAGGATTTCTGACTTTTTTTGGAGCAGTGTTTCTGGCAATTTGGTTATCTTTCAAGACAGTCACAAAAAAGATTTCTCTCAATGGCTATGAGAAAACCATAATTATTGGTTTTATATCAGGATCAATTGGACTTTTGGTAAATGCTATGGCAATAGACATTTTTGCAGCCTCCAAAGTCGCCTTTTCCTTTTGGGCATTGGCTGGCATGGCCTTGAGTATTTATGTCAGGAAAAATAAGTCTGTAAAAAAAGCTAAGAAATCATGAAAAAGCATAGAATAATTCTAGCTCTGCTTTTGCTAGCCGTTATCGTCCGTTTATACAAAATCTCAACTCCGCTTCTCGATTGGCATAGCTTTCGCCAGGTTGACACCGCTTCTGTCACCCAGCAATTTGTGGTCAATGGCATTGATATTTTGCATCCTAGGTATCACGATCTTTCGAACATTCAGTCTGGAAAGGAAAATCCAGAGGGGTGGCGAATGGTGGAGCTGCCTTTACCACAAGCCATGGTTGCCGCTGTAGTCAGAGCAGTCCCAGCTTTTTCATTAGTTGTTGTCAGTAGACTTTTAACGATTCTTTTTTCACTCATTACGTTGGCCTCAATTTATTACTTAGTGAGAGATATTTCTGGAGAAATTCCAGCCAGAATGGCGGCTTTAGTATTTGCAGTTTTGCCTTACAGCGTTTTCTACTCCCGGGTAATAATGCCGGATCCAATCATGGTTGGATTAAGCAGTGCGGCCATTCTTTGTTTCTGGTTGTGGACGAAAAATGTCCAGGCTAGATACATATTGTTAACTGGATTACTAATGGCCTTGAGCCTTCTCATCAAACCCTTTAGTCTTTTTCTAGCGCCAGTTTTTCTAGCGGTCGCCATCACTCAGTTTGCCAAAATTGGTTGGAAAAAAATTATTCAAGCAGTTGTTATTGGCGGAATTTCATTATTACCACTGCTTTGGTGGCGCAACTGGATTATTCAGTTTCCAGCTGGTATCCCTGCTTCTGATTGGCTCTACAATGGGCCAATTAATGAGGTTCCACCTAGACTTAGACCCGTCTGGTTCCGCTGGCTTTGGTATGAAAGGTTGACCAAGCTAATGCTTGGTTATGTTGGAGTTACTTTTCTTTTTAGTAACTTTATTTCTTTTTTCTCAAAGATTTCCAAGCGAACTCGCAACGAGCTGGTAATCTATGGTTCGTGGTGGCTTGCCGTTATATTATTTTTCATTGTTATCGCTCGTGGTAACGTCCAGCACGACTACTACCAAATATTTATGCTGCCAATTCTCAGTATCTCGGTTGGTAGGGGTATGTATTTGCTTTTTGAGTTCTTAAAAAAATATGGAACACGAGTTGCCTACGTCGTTGTTATCTGCTTATTTGCCACCATGCAATTTCTAGCTTGGCAGCAAGTGAAGGGATACTATGTGATTAATCACTGGGAGTATGTTGAGGCTGGCTCCCGTGTTCAAGCTCTAACTAATCCAGACGACATAGTTATCGCGCCAGCCTTTGGTGACACCATGTTTTTGTTCCAAACTAGACGGCGCGGCTGGCCAATTGGTTTTGAGATCGATAAAAAAATAGCTGCTGGAGCCCAGTATTACATCACGACCAGTTATGATGATGAGGCTAGAGAACTGGAAAAAGAGTATCTTACTCTTGAAAAAACCGACAAGTATTTGTTCTTAGATCTGCAAAAACACTTATGAATATTTTGATGTTGACACCATATTTACCGTACCCACTTCTTTCTGGTGGTCAGATTCGAACTTATAATCTTCTAAAGCAACTAGCTGACAAACACAACGTCACTCTATTTGCCTTGATTAAAGATGAAGCGGAGGAGCAGTACATTCCAGAGCTTGAGAAATTTTGCACCAAGGTCAGAGTCTTCAGGCGCTCTAAACAGCCATTTACCCTGAGAAACATTTTCAAAACCGCTTTTTCTTCGTATCCATTTTTAGTGATGAGAAATTATGTTTCCGAAGTCACCCAGGCTATTCGTGACGAAATGGAGAAAAATACTTTCGATCTTCTTCATGCAGAGACTTTTTATATGATGCCGCATTTGCCGAAGACGAAGACACCTACTATTCTGGTCGAACAAACGATCGAGTATCTTGGTTATGAAAGCTATGCTAAACAGGCGTCTGCTTTTCTTCGCCCGCTTTTAAATATCGATATCGCCAAAATTAAACGTTGGGAAAAATACTACTGGCGCCAGGCTGATCAACTTATTGTTATGAGTGATCGTGACAAGGAGTTCATTGTTCAGACCACCGAGCTTGAAAAAGAAATTGCTGTGGTTGCCAATGGCGTAGACTCAGACTGGTTTGATGAAATACCAAAAAAGGCCCACAAGAAACCAACGGTGTTGTTTGTGGGAACTTTTAAATGGTTGCCGAATCGTGAAGCCGTCCGTTTTCTAGTTCATCATATTTGGCCAAAAATTCTAGAGGCTTTGCCAGAAGCAGAGCTTCACATTGTCGGTAACGCGCCTACCAAAGAAATTGAGTCATTTGCAGAGCAGTACAAAAATGTTTTTGTTAAGGGCCGGGTGGAGGACATTAGAGACGCTTTTGCAGTCTCGGATATTTTGGTTGCTCCAGTTTTTAGCGGTAAGGGCACCCGTTACAAGGTGCTTGAAGCCATGGCATCGGGAACTCCTTTAGTTGCTACACCAACTGCTGTAGAGGGACTTGAACTCACGCCCGAAAAACACGTGTTATTGGGAAGCAATGCCGATGAGTTAGCAGAGCAGGCGGTCAGACTCCTTAGGTCAAAATCGCTACAAGAAAATTTATCAAAGTTTGGCAAGCATTACGTCAAAGAACACTTTGACTGGAGAACCATCTCCGCCCAGCTTGATATACTATATCGTCGCATCGGGGCTCACAATGAAAAAAACTAAAACAGATCTAGAACTTATTTTCCTCACTTATAATAGTGAGTTTTGGATAAAAAAAGCTTTATCTTCGTTGCAAGAGTTTTATCTCCAACATACTAAGAAAAGTGTTACGGTCACAGTGGTTGATAATGACAGCACAGATGACACTATTAAGGTCATCAAGAAAGACTTTCCCTGGGTAAAGGTGATTATGTTGGAAGAGAATGTTGGTTTTTCCACGGCAAATAATGTGGCTCTGGCGCAGAGCAAGGCTAAATACGCCATGCTTGTGAATTCTGATGTTGAGTTTACAGCTGACTCAAATTTAGATGTACTGATCCAATACATGAGCTCGCACCCTCGGGTCGGTGTAGTCACTCCAAGGCTCAGTTTCTTTAATGGTTCTCTTGATCCTGCATGTCATCGGGGTGAGCCGACATTGTGGGCTTCATTTGCATATTTTAGTCGCTTAGAAAAGATGTTTCCTAACTCACCAAAATTTGGTCAGTATCATCAGACTTACAAGAATCTCAACTCCATTCATGAAATTGACGCTTGCTCGGGAGCGGCACTTTTGGCTCGTGTGAGCGCTTTTAAAAATGTCGGTTTGCTTGATGAACAGTTCTTTATGTATGCCGAAGATTTAGATTGGTGTAAGAGATTTAGAGAGGAAAACTGGCAAGTTGTTTACGATCCAAAAGTCGAAATGATCCATCACAAATACAAATCAGGAATAAAACAATCGTCACAAAGTATTGCTAAACGAACTCGTCAACACTTTTACAATACCATGCTACAATACTTCGACAAGCACTACGCCAAGGATTATCCTGGCTTCGTGCGAGCATTAGTAAAATACTTCTTAGAACTTAAGAAAGGTGGCGTATGAACGCACAACAACTTCAATTTAACATTCAGGATCTGAGAACAACCAGCATCCAGCAATCAATAGAATCAATCTTTGTGGTCATGAGTAGTTTATTCATCACAGCTCTTTTGCCATCATTGCTTGTCCGCTATGTTTATCAAAATTCACAACTACTTGCCCAACCAAAATCTTTGGAATACATTCCGGTTGCGGCCTTTGTAATTTCGACTATCTCCATCATCGCCACAGTTGTTGGTAATGCCATGAGATACAACAAAATCAAGCAGTCTCAGGTGAGTTTGAAAATGCTTCAGAGCATCGATGCAGACGATCTTGGTACTAGTGAGTCAGAGCTAAAAGAACTTGAACGAATTGTTGATTCAGCACTAAAAACAAAAACACCAAGTGCTAAAAAGACAGTGCGACCAAGTGCTAAAAAAATCAAAAAATCTACAAAACGAGCTACCTCAAAGTAGCCATTTACCACACATCGGCATCGATTGTCGTTTAAGTGGAGTTCGTCACGCGGGCATTGGGCGTTACGTTTCTAATCTAGTTCAAGAGTTACTACCGCTTTTAAAAAGTAAAGCGACTCTAGTGTTGTTTTTCTTTGACGAAATTCAGCAGCGAGAGGTAATCGGGGAGAATACTCCGCCCAACTGTGAGGTGGTATTTGCTCCTGTTCAGCATTACTCTTTTGCAGAACAGCTCCGCTTGCCTTCTATTTTTCAAAAAGCTAAGTTAGATCTTTTACATGCTCCACACTTCAATGTGCCCATTTTTTACAGAGGAAAGTATGTGGTCACAATCCATGACCTGCTCTGGCACGAGCATAAAGGTCGAGCGGTCACGACATTGACGCCAATACAGTACTGGTTAAAGTACTGGCTATATCTTTTTGTGGTAAAAAAGGCGGTTGAGAGAGCTGCGAAAATTTTTGTGCCATCTCAAACTGTCAAGAATGCGATCGTAAACCGTTTTTCAGAGGTGGAAAATAAAACTGTCGTTACCTATGAAGGTGTGGGATCTGGTCTAAAAAAAGCTAGCCCAGTCCCAGAACGAAAGAAAAAGATTCTTCTCTATGTTGGTTCACTCTATCCCCACAAAAATGTTTCGCGGATTTTTTCAGCCATGGTAAAAGACAAATCTTACAGGTTGGTAATTGTTACGGCGAGAACAGCTTTTGTCGATCGAGTGAAAAGTGAAATAATGGAATTAGGAATTAATGATCGGGTTGAGCTTCGCTTTGAGATCCCCGATGCATCGCTAGCTCGTTTATACCATGAGGCTGCTGTGCTAGTTCAGCCCTCACTTGCCGAAGGTTTCGGTCTGACAGGAATAGAGGCGATGGCTTTGGGTACGCCGGTTGTGGCTTCAGACATTCCAATTTTTAGAGAGGTCTACGATTCGGTTGCCAACTTTTTTGACCCTAATAGCTCTGAGTCGTTGCTTAAAGCAATTGCTAAATCTGAGAACAGGCTAGTTTCTAGCCAAGATTCTATTAAGCTTTTAGAAAAATTTAGTTGGAAATCCTTGGCAAAGCAAACATTATCGAGCTATATTGAAGTGCTTTCATTTAGGAAAGAGTGAATAATCCAAAAATTTGTATAGTTTATGACCGTCTCAACACCAAACATGGTGGAGCCGAGTTTTTGCTAGAAGAATTGTCGAAAGCTTTCCCAGAAGCTTCTCTCGCAACCTCAGTTTTCGAGCCAAGTGCAGTACCTTGGTTGGCCAAAAAAAAAGTCATCACCTCCTTTTTACAACATTTCCTCTTCGCTAAAAAATACCACCAATTTTATTTGCCTCTGATGCCTTTGGCTTTCGAGTCCCTAGATCTCGCCGATTTTGACATTATTATTTCTGTCACTAGTGCCGAAGCTTTAGGAGTGATCACATCGCCTGAGCAGCTCCATATTTCTTACCTTTTGTCACCTCCACGATATCTTGAGCTGAACCAATCTGAGTATCTAAACTCTTATCCACTCATTAGGTTGCCTGGTATTTATCAGCTAACTAAGTTGATTTTGAAGTATGTTTCCTGGTGGTATGAGGTTGCGGCTAAACGTCCAGATGTGGTAATCCCACTTTCCTTGTCAGTGGCAAAAAGAGCTGGCGATCGCTATGTGCGTTTATCTAAGCCTTTGTATCCTCCAATTTCGATCCCAAATCCTGAAGAGATGAATTCTGCCAAAGCGTTACCGATCAAGTGCTTCATCTTGAGTTTATCGCGATTGGTTTGGTATAAGCGGATTGACTTGATAATAAGGGCGGCAAAAATAACTAATAAATGCCTAATTGTAGCTGGGGAAGGCTCTGTTTTTTACACCTTGGTCGGGCAAGCTGGTAAAGATGGAGTAGTGAGAAAATCGGGGGAATCGCTCGATGAGTTCTGTCTTCGGGCTCAAGGAGAGGAGAAGTTAATCCTTTTCACAAAGTCAGTCTCTGAAAAAGAGAAAACGCGACTGTTAAAGTATGCCAAGGTGACTTGTATGCTTGGTAGAGAAGACTTCGGCCTAGTTGCCCTTGAAAGTTTGGCACACGGAACTCCTTGTCTCATCTATCGGGACAGTGGCGCCGCTGAAGTTATTGAAAATGGACTTCATGGTTGTGTTTTCCAAGACCAGAAAATACAAGATGTAGTGACCGGTCTAAAAGTTATTGATCGCACAAGTTTCTCGCCAACTGTACTGCAGAAAAAGAGTTGGGAATATCGACCAAGTACATTTCGAAAACAAGTAAAAAAATTAGTGTATGATGGGTGCTTATGACGCAAACAGATCACACATACGCTGTGTTATTAGCTGGAGGCGGAGGTACTCGCCTTTGGCCAAAATCTCGCAATAAAACCCCAAAACAATTTTTAAAACTTTTTGGTGAAGAGACAATGCTTCAGTACACTGTGAATCGAGTTCGCAAATTAGTGTCTTGGGAACGCCTGATTATTGTCACTAACGAGAAGTATCGAGCGGAAGTTGAAAAGCAATTACCAGAGGTTCCTAAAAACAACATCATCTCTGAGCCAGAGAAGAAAGATACTGCTTTGGCTATGTTAGTCGGCTCGCTTTATGCCCAGTCTTTAGATCCTAAAGCCGTCGTCATAAACAGCGCCTCTGATCACGTGGTGGCCGATGTAAATGAATTCGTTCGAGTCATGCAGGCAGCTGTAAGAGTGGCTTCAAAAGGAGAGAACTTGGTGACAGTCGGAATTACCCCTTCGCGACCGGCCACTGGCTTTGGCTACATAAAAATTGGCGAGGATCTTGCTAAACTCGACAGAGGACTGTCGTTGTTCACAGTTGCAAGTTTTACCGAAAAACCAAACGAAGCTACCGCCAGAGGCTTCATTTCTACAGGTAAGTACTTCTGGAATGCCAATATGTATGTTTGGTCGGCCAAAGCATTAGTTGCTGCTTTCGAAGCTTATTTACCAAGTTTATATAAAAGCACAAAAGTTTTATCAGGGCTAAAAGGGCAAGATTTTGCAAAAAAACTGCCAAAAATTTATGCCGCCGCTGAAACAATTTCAATTGACTATGCTATATCTGAAAAAGCTACCAACTTAGTTCTCATTCCTGGGGACTTTGGCTGGAATGATGTTGGTGACTGGAAGATAGTTTATGATCTTGAGAAAAAAGACATTTCTGGAAATGTCATTGTCAGTGATGATGAAGAAGCCAAAGTCGTAGCTTTAGCATCGTACGACAACCTAATTCATGCCAACGGTAGGCTTGTTGCCTTGGTCGGAGTCAACGACATGATTGTTGTTGATACCGACGAAATTGTCTTGGTTATTCCAAAGTCAAAAAGCCAGGACGTAAAGAAAATAGTTGAACACTTAAAAGCCACATGTACTACGGAATACCTCTAATCTTGCCCATGCGTTACGAACATCTCATTAGACTACTCGATCTCACTGTTGCCATTACGCTGGTTCTCATTTTCTTGCCGTTTTGGATTATTGTGCCGATCTTGATTTATTTTGAGTCAGGTCCACCAATTATTTTTACTCATAAACGCGTTGGTTTAAATGGTAAGTCGTTTAATCTTTTTAAGTTTCGCTCCATGGTCCCCGACGCCGATGATATTTTGCATAACAAAGACCAAGAGCTACTAAAATTGTTTAAAGATAATGACTGGAAAATTCCAAACGATCCTCGCATTACTCGCTTGGGTAAAATTATTCGTTCGCTAACTATTGATGAGTTTCCGCAACTAATCAATGTTTTGAGAGGAGAGATGAGCATGGTTGGTCCTCGTGCTTATCTAAAAAGAGAGTTGGACGAACAAAGCAAGCGCTATCCAGAAACTAAACAGTATATAAAGCGAATTTTATCTATAAAACCTGGTATTACTGGACCATGGCAAACCAGCGGGCGTAACGAAATTCCTTTTGTTAAGCGGGCAAAAATGGACGCAGAGTATGCTGAAAATAGATCAATCTGGTCTTATATAACCATCATTGTCAAGACACCAATTGCCATGATTTCAAAGTGGTGATCATTCGTTAATATTTTGCTATACTGATAAACATGGAAAATTCGGAATCTGCCAACCAACCATTTACAGCTTTAGACGTGACTCAAGAGGAGTCTCCAGTCGTAATTGATCAACCCAAGAAAAAGTGGTGGTTTCGCCTAAAAGTCTGGCAAAGAATTTTACTTATTACGAGCGCCCTGCTAGTCATCTTGATTGCCATCGGTGGAGTTCTCGCCTTCCGCTCATATCAAGTAGTCACGCAGATCCAGGTTCAGGCTAGCGAAGCCGAAGTAATTGGCAGAAATGTTTATGCCAGCTTCAAGGCTCAAGATTTACCACCAGTGCAAAACAATCTCGTGCTTCTTGATGAGAAACTGAATCAAATTGATGGCACATTCTCCCAACTTTCGTTTTATAGGTTTATTCCAATTGCTCGTCAGTATTACTTTGATGGTCAACACGGACTTGTCGCCGCTCATTCTGGTTTACAAGTTGCTCAGAAATCAGTTGACGCTTTGGTTCCTTACGCCGATGTACTTGGTTTTGCTGGCGAAGGTTCATTTGAAGGTGGTACAGCAGAAGATCGACTTAAAATACTCTTAGAGACTCTCGATAAAATCGCCCCAATTCTCGACGATATTTCTGCAGATTTGCAAACAGCTCAAGCTGAGATTAAGCAGATCGACCCCGCGCGTTACCCAGAAAGCTTCCAGGGGAAACCAGTTAGACAGTATATAGAACAACTTCACGCCGCTAGTAATGGGGCAGTCACCGCTTTGACTGAGTATCGTCCAGTGTTAGAAGAGCTCCCAGCCATTGCCGGCGGACGAGGCGAAAGACGCAAGTACTTAGTTTTATTTCAAAATGATGCCGAACTCAGACCAACGGGTGGTTTCTTAACTGCTTTCGCCGTCATTAATGTCGAAAATGGCAAAGTTGAAGCCGAGAAGTCAGACGACATTTATGAGTTAGATAAGAAAATTCGTACAGGCCTTCCAATCCCAGCCGAAATGGCCAAGTATCTCACCACCGAAAAAACTTGGAATCTACGCGATATGAACATCTCTCCAGATTTTAAAGTCTCAATGGATCAGTTCTTTAAGTTTTACGAAAAAGTTCCTGGAGAGCCTGATAATATTGATGGCATTATTGCCGTTGATACTAAAGTTTTGACTGATTTATTGACGGTTTTGGGTCCCGTCGAGGTCCCGGGATATGGCACATTTTCGAGCGAGATTGATCCTCGTTGCGACTGTCCAGAAATCATCTATATTCTCTCGGAAATTATTACTCGACCGACCCCATACTTACGCGAGGACCGCAAGGGAGTTCTCGGTCCCTTAATGAGATCGGTGTTAACTAAGTCGTACACAGCGCCAAAATCACAGTGGCCAGCTCTATTCTCTTCAGCCTTTGAAAACATAAATGGTCGACACATTCAGTTTTATTTCTTTGATGAAAAATCTCAAAATGTAGCCGAGACAATTAACGCAGCGGGTAGAATCAAGCCGGTAGAAAATAGCGATTTTCTTGGCATAGTCAATGCTAATTTAGGTGGAGCAAAATCTAACTTGTTCATTAGTTACGAGGTTAACCAAGTCGTCTCCGCGCCAATTGATGGCTTTATCGAAAAGACTGTTGAGATTACCTATAAAAATTCTCGAAAAAGTGACAACTGCAATCTTGAGGTCGGACTACTTTGTCTCAACTCTACTCTCCGAGATTGGACTCGTATTTACATTCCTGCGGGAAGCGAGCTGATTTCTAGTCAGGGTTTTGTTAGCGATCCGGAGATGAAGGAAGATCTGGGTTTCTCAGTTATTCAGGGTTACTTTACTCTTGAGCCATTAGGGAGTGCTAAGCTAGCTCTCACCTACAAGGTTCCATATACTGATTCAGAAACATATAGACTAGACATCTGGAAACAGGGTGGGATTGACGAAATTCCAATGCTCATAGATGTAACCGGTGGTCAAGAGCAGCTCAACGTTATCAAAGATGTTACCTACGGTACTGAGTTTTAACTTGACGACCCCACTCGTATGAATACACGCACTTACACCATTGCCGGGATTGTGCTCAAGAGAAGCAATGTTGGCGAGTCCGATCGCGTTGTCACGATTTTGAGTAAGGAGGAGGGCAGGCAGGTCTACGTCGCCAAGGGCGTTAGGAGAACAAACTCGAGTAGTGGTAGTTATTTCGAACCTGGAAATAGGATTACTGCTCACTGTGTGAGGACGAAAAGTCTGCCAATTCTTACTCAATCAAAGCTAATTGCTAGCGGACATGAAAGTAAGTCTCGAAGCTTGGCTGACATCCGCCGCATCTCACAGCTTTTAGAAATATTTGATGGAGTCTTTGTGGCTGAGGAACTTGAGACGCCGGTGTTTAACCAAATTGAGTTACTTCATAGTCAAGCCTTGATGGGCACAACGCCAATCGACGAGCTCCGTCGAAACGTACGGTTTTTGATTCAACTCATGGGTTTTGACATCTCCCAGGATCCGAAAAAATCTCTTGCTGAAGAACTATCTACAATTCTAGAAAAGCCGCTCAGGAGCTTTGACTTTTTAGTTGTGAAATGACAGCTCTCTTGATACCATACCTAGATGACAACACAACCCACGCTTGAAGTTCTAAATAGTCTCTGCAAGAGGCGTGGTTTTGTTTTCCAAACTTCAAATATTTATGGCGGACTTGCCAACTCTTATGATTATGGTCCGTTAGGAGTAGAGCTCTTAAGAAATATCAAAGCCAGCTGGTGGAAAACTTTTATAGAAAAACGCCCAGATATGGTTGGGCTTGATTCGCAGATTCTCTTGCATCCAGAGACCTGGGTGGCATCTGGACATACGACTTCATTCAACGACCCGCTTGTTGAAGATGCCGTTACTGGGAAACGATATAGAGCTGACCACTTGATCGAAGCTTGGCAGCAAAAACATGATCGCCCCGATCACGAACTTGCTGAAAACATGAGTGTGGAAGAGATGGGTAAGTATATTACTGAGAATAAAGTCCTTAGTCCTGATGGAAATGCGGTTGCAGCCCCCAGGGTTTTCAACCTTCTCTTTGAGACAGCGATCGGAGCGGTGACAGGGGAGAAATCCAAAGTCTACTTGCGCGGAGAGACAGCTCAGGGAATCTTCACAAACTTTAAGAATATTCTAGATTCATCTAGAGTGCGCTTGCCATTCGGAGTTGGCCAGATTGGGAAAAGCTTTCGCAATGAAGTCACTACTGGGCAATTTGTCTTTAGAACCTTAGAGTTCGAACAGGCAGAAATTGAGTACTTTTTTGATCCCGAAAAAACTGACTGGAAAGAACTTCTATCTGCGTGGAAAGAGGATCTCTGGAGTTTTGTTACTAATCAATTGGGAATTTCAGAAGAGAATCTGCGTTGGCGACAACATAGCGACAGCGAGCGAAGCTTTTATAGTGAAGATACTTATGATCTCGACTATAACTTTTCTTTTGGTTGGAAAGAATTATGGGGATTAGCATACAGAACTGACTACGATCTGAAACAACACACCAAGCACTCGGGCCATGAGCACACGGTCACAGACATTGAGTCTGGAAAAACATTCGTCCCACACGTCATCGAGCCAGCTGTTGGAGTTAATCGCATGTTTCTCATGGTGCTAACCGACCATTTTTGGGAGGATACCGAACGCAAACGCACTGTTCTAAAATTGCCATTCTCTTTAGCTCCTTACAAGGTCGCCGTCTTTCCTTTAGTTAGAAATAAACCAGAACTAGTAGAAAAAGCGCGAAAGCTCTATGTCGATCTCTGCGAAAAATTCCCCACCACTTGGGACGATCGCTCTAACATTGGTAAAAGATATCTGTATCAAGATGAAATTGGGACGCCATTCTGCATCACTGTTGATTACGACTCTCTTGAAGATGACACCGTCACAATTAGAGATAGAGATACGGCCGAACAAATCAGAATTCCCCAGGCAAAGATTAGTGAGTATATTGCAGCGGCTGCCAGCCGCATGATAAGGTAGATCCCTATGAAAAGAAACGCGATTATTGCTGGATTTGTAGTGGTTTTGCTTGGAGCCTTAGTTGGTTTTTATGTAATTCGAAAAAATGGCACCAAAGAGCCAGTGGCCGAAGAGTCCTCTAAAAAGAGAATTGTTGAGCCAACTAATGTCATTTCTCAGGAGGAGCGTCCTTATTTAGCAATCGTTCCGGAAGCTGATGGGCGAAGAATTACTATTAAAGTCAGCTCAATCAGAAAACCAGCCACTGAGACTGAGTATACAGTTGAGTACCAGACGGGAACCTTAGTACAAGGCTTCCAGGGCTTGCTAAAGCTCGACTCTATACCCGCAAGCGAGACCAGTCTCATGGGTAGCTGTAGTGCTGGCGGGGCTTGTACCTATCACACTGACATCAAGGGTGGCGACTTAACAACGCGTTTTATTGGTCCTGAAAACTACAGTCTAAAAACTGAGTGGAAGTATTTTGAAAATAAAGCCCGTGAGAGTGAGTTTTCATCTAGCGATGGCAAATTCCAAATTACTTTGAAGGCGCTTTCATCGATAAAGTATCTAATTATCGGCCAATCATCTGGTGTTCCCGAAGGCTACGATGGCGTCATCGCTTCAGAACCATACTTTCTTGAAGCCAGTTCTTCTTTAAAGGGTGAGGCTGAACTTTCCATACGGTCTTCACAAGAGGGAGAATTGACCATCATCGGCTGGACTGGAGATACCTGGAAAGTATTCGATACAACTCAAGACGGCAAGATGGCTTCAGCTACAGTTGATCTTTTGCCACTCTACGTCGTCATTACAAAGTAACCCTTTTCGCAATTAACTAACCTTTTTCGCTGAGCACTTCTAGTGTTTCGCCTTTTCTGTGTATTTACAGTGAGTCGTTACCTTGTCATACTTTCATTCGAAAGGTGAAGATAGGTAAATAATCTTATATAAATGTTTATAGGCAAATATTACCACACGCTCGAATCGCAAGGTCGGGTTTCTTTGCCAAAAAAAATACGAGAGCAAGCAGATACCTGGGTAATTACTCGAGGACTTGATGGCGGGCTCTTCTTATATCCACAATCCAGCTACGAATCAGAAATATCCAAGCTTGAATTCGCTTCTGTAACCAAGAAAACTAACCGCGATTTAGTGAGATTGTTCAGCAACGAAGCAGTCGAAGTTTCTCCAGATAAACAAGGCAGAATTGCCTTGCCAGAGTATCTCATAGCATTTGCTAGTTTGACTAAAGATGTGGTTGTTGTGGGTAGTATCTCAAAGGTTGAAATCTGGGATATGAAACGGTACCACACCTATGCTGGCGGGCTTGAAACTCAAGCAGAAGAAATTGCGGAAAAATATGACACTCAACAAAACTAAGCAGCACGTTTCCGTGTTCCTCAACGAATTGGTGAGTCTACTGACAGTTGAAAAAGACGGCTGGTACATCGATGCCACACTTGGATCTGGCGGCCACACGAAGGAGATATTAAATCAGGGTGGAAGGGTGGTAGCTTTTGATTGGGACTTCGAGGCAATAGCGAGGGCTGAGAAACAATTTGCCTCAGAGATTTCAGATAAAAAATTGGTTTTGGCTCATGAACCTTTTTCTCGTTTGAAGGAGGTAATTGAATCACTACGAAGCCAAGGTGTTCCAAGTGTTGTTCAAGGTGTGATATTTGATTTTGGAACTAGTACGGAGCAACTTATGTCTGAGGAGCGTGGCTTTAGCTTCCGCGGCGACGGTGTTCTAGATATGCGCATGGACGTGAGGCTTGCAGTTATGGCCAAGGATATTATCGCAGCGGTGCCAGTCAAACAACTAGCTCAGCTATTTAGGGATTTCGGCGGAGAAATTGAGGCTGAGCGCATTGCCAAAGTAATCAAGTCCTCACCAGTGCCGATAGAGACAACTAAACAGTTGGCAGATCTAGTTATCTCCACCAAGCATAAAAAAGCCAGAGCTTTGCATCCAGCGACGAAAGTTTTCCAAGCTTTAAGAATTGCCGTAAATAGTGAGTTGACCGAGATTCAGTTGGCCTTGCCGCAAGCTTTAACATTGCTTTCCTCTGGAAGCAAGCTTTTATGTGCTTCATTTCACGAGGGTGAGGACCGTCTGGCTAAGCATTATTTTCAGATTTGGGAAGAGCAGGGCAAGGGAACTAGACTACACAAAAAACCAGTCATGCCAAGTGAAGAAGAAGTTGATCTAAACCCAAGGGCACGGAGTGCCAAGTTGAGAGGCTTTATTAAGAAATGAAAAAAAGAACCGCTTTTATTTTCTATTTAGTCATGTTCGCGGCCGTTTTCAGCCAAGCTACCTCGGTGGTGATCGCTGAGAGTTATTGGGTTCGTCAGAACGCAAAAATGAATCAGGTGCACGCCGAAAAAGAGAGTCTCCTGGCCCATCGCAAGCGGCTCGAGGGGGAATTAGCAACCATTGTTTCACTTAATGAGCTTCAAAACTCCTCTCTGACGGTAAACTATGTAGCTATCTCAAATCCAATCATCGTGTCATCAGACACCCTGGTTGCAGGTCTATCAATTCAGTAAGACCGTTAGTACACTAAGGGCTTCATGAGAGAACGAAGAAATTCCGAAAGTGATTGGCGAGGAAGGCTAGTTATCCTTGGCATATTCTCGGCTCTGTTTATTGTTGGCTGTAGATTATTTTATTGGCAAGTTATTGCCTCCCCCAGTCTCAAGTCATTAGCCAGTCGACAGTACGAACAGGTTCTAAGCAAGACTGGCAGCAGAGGGAGTTTGTATTTTTCTGATGGCAGTCTCTTGGTTGGCAATGAGCGCGTTTACCGCTTGTTTGCTGAGCCACAGCTTTTGCCAGATGATCGGAGTGATGTAGCCAAAAAACTAGCGCAGATTGTGTTGAACTCAGACCCTGAGTTTGAGACTGCCTCTCCCTCAGCTCAGGAAGAACGTCTCTCATTAGTAAGTCAAACCTTTGAACAAAAATTGAATGACGATAAGCAATGGGTGGGACTCAAAGAAAAAATTTCTGAACAAACTCGCCAAGCCATTGAACAACTGAAATTACCTGGAATAGGTTTTGATACCTACGAACAGCGTCTGTATCCAGAAGCATCTGCTGCAGCTCACATCACTGGCTTTGTTGGCAAAACAGATGAAGGAGAACCAATAGGATATTTTGGCATTGAGGGAGCACTTGAGCAAGAGTTGCGACCCAGAATTGCTCGTGATCTTATCGGTCGGGATGCGCTTGGAGCCAAGATTTTTACCCAGGCGACACAGCAGCAAGTACTTGACGGTAGAGACATTACTACCACGCTGAGAAGAGATCTCCAACTCATGGTAGAAAGAGAGCTTCTCAAGGGTGTAGAAAAATATGGAGCAAAAGCGGGTGAGGCCATCGTCGTCGATCCAAAAACAGGGAAAATTAGAGCTTTGGCAGCAGTGCCGAGTTTTTATCAACCTAAGTTTATAGATTTCGATTCAGAAGTATATCGTAATCCTACTTTGGGATCTTTATACGAGCCTGGGTCAACCTTTAAAATCTTGACCGTGGCCGCAGGCTTAGATGCTGGTGCCATTGATCCTGAAACCCAGTGTGATGTTTGTGATGGGCCAAGACGCTTTGGTACCTACACAATTAGAACCTGGAATGATGTTTACCATCCAAATACGACGATGAGGGATGGACTAGCTGCTTCTGACAATACGGCGATGATGTTTATTGTTGATAAACTAGGTGCAGAAAATTTTGAAGACTATCTTCATAAGTTCGGCATTGGCGACGCCTTAAATATTGACCTGCAGGGGGACACAGACACAATCTTTCCAAAAGACTGGCGACCAGTGGAGCTGGCGACTCGTTCTTTTGGTCAGGGAATTAGTATCTCTAGTTTGCAACTCGTTCGTGCTGTTTCCGCCATCGCCAACGGTGGAGAGATGCCTGCGCTGAGTATTATTGAGTCTGCTTACGATCCAGCAACAAATACCACTCACGTTACTAATCCAGGAGAAAATCGGAGAGTAATATCTCCAGAAACAGCTAGAACTTTAACTGAAATGTTAGTTTATGCAGCCCAACATGGAGAAGCACAATGGGTTTTCAAAGATACCTATCCGATAGCGGGCAAGACGGGAACGTCACAAGTTGCCTCTAGTGGAGGCTATGAGGAAGATGCCACTATAGCCAGCTTTATTGGATTTGCACCACCGGAAAATCCTGATTTTTTACTTTTTATAAAGCTCACTGAGCCCACGACATCACCTTGGGCAGCGGAGACGGCGGCTCCCCTTTGGCATACTATTGCTGAGCAAATAGCGGTAAGCTGGTAAAATACATCTATGTTTCATATTGTTCTTTATCGATTTAAGCGTGTTTTTCACTTCTTTAAGACCGGTTTATTCCAAGCTTTTCCAGCTCAGATTAAACATCATTTCCCCGAGAAAAAAATTAAGATTATTGCTATTACTGGTACGGATGGAAAAACCACTTCGGCCATGTTGTTACACCATGTGTTGAATCAGACTGGTCTAAAAGTAGGTTTAATTAGTACTGTCGGCACATATGTTGGCTCAAAGTTACAGCCCATTGGTTTTCACATCACCGCTCCACAACCAAAAGATCTTTATTCTTACTTGGCTAAAATGGTGGCTTCAGGTTGTGAATATGTGGTGTTGGAGACGACTTCGCATGGGTTGTATCAGTATAGAAACTGGGGAATAAAACCTGCTATTGCTGGTTTGACTAATGTCGCTAGCGAGCACCTTGATTATCATCGAACTAAAGAGCTTTATTTAGAGGCTAAGTTATTGTTGTTTAGACGGGCGAAGGTTTCGGTTCTCAATGCTGACGACGAGTCGTTTCAAATTATTAACAAGTCAATTCCAAAGAATAAAATTCGCTCTTACTCAAAAAATGATTCCTTGCCAGCCATTGTTACTTCAGCAATTATGAAAAAATTGCCCGAATCTTATAATCAGCAAAATGCTCGCCTGGTTTTTAAAATTTGCAAAGAGCTTGGAGTGTCTGCAACCAATTTTGCTAGAGCCCTGCCATCTTTTGCAGGCGTGCCTGGAAGAGTTCAGTGGCTCAAGACGAAGAAACCTTTTTCAGTTGTGATCGATTTTGCTCACACCCCTCAAGGCTTAGGTGCGGTTCTCACGGCTCTAAGAAAGATCCTGAAGAACAATAAGCAGGGAAGATTGATCGCTGTTTTTGGCTGCGCTGGTTTAAGAGACAGGCAAAAGCGACCAATCATGGGGAAAATTGCCACCGAGCTAGCAGACTTGGCAATATTCACTGCAGAGGATCCAAGAACTGAGGATGTTTGGTCTATCATTCGCCAAATGAAAGAAAATTTAGATTCAGGTCACGATAAAATTATTTCAATAGCTGATCGAGGCGAGGCAATCAGATTTGCCCTAAAGAAAATTGCCCAACCAGGAGACAATGTCGCCATTCTCGGAAAAGGTCATGAACAAAGTATGTGTTATGGAACGACGGAAGTTCCGTGGAGCGATGTTGAGTTCGCCACAGAAATTTTAAATGAAAAATAATTCTCACAAAAAATCAGTCGTGGTAATGGGTGGTGGAACTGGTATTTATCCGGTTGTTTCAGCTTTAAAAAATTTGCCAGTAGAAGTGACCACAGTTATCGCCGTCTCAGATTCGGGGGGTTCGACCGGAAGAATTAGGGACGAATTTGGTTTTCCTCCAGTGGGTGACTTACGCCAATCACTAGCCGCTTTGGCCGATGTGAAAAGTCAAGAGTGGATTCAGAAATTACTTCTATATCGTTTTGAAAAAGGTACGGGCCTCGCCGGTCACAATCTTGGCAACTTAATTCTCACCGCTCTTCAAGATATGACAGGCTCAACCACCGAGGCGCTTAAGACGGCAAAAAACATCTTCAGAATTTCAGGTTCAGTTATTCCTGTGACAGAGTCATCTGTCCAGCTTGAAATTCACTACACAGACGGTTCGATGGCTGTTGGAGAGCACATTCTTGATGAACAAACTGAGAATCCAAAAATAATTGAGTCAGTTCGCTTGACACCAGACTGTGTTCTTAATCCCGTTGCCGCTGAGGCTTTGTTAAATGCCGACCACATTATCATTGGTCCGGGAGATTTTTATGCAAGTTTGCTGGCGGTTCTGACAGCTCCGGGACTTAAAGAAGTTTTTCAAACAACCAAAGCCGAAGTTACCTACATTCTTAACTTAATGACCAGACATACCCAAACAAAGGACATGTCTGCCTTAGACCACATTGCTAAGATTGAAAAAGCAATCGGAACAAAACTCTCACATGTTCTACAGAATACGGAGCCAGTGACAGCAAGTATGCTCGACCAGTACTCCCAGCAACACGAGTATGTAGTTTCCGATGACACTGATCCTGATGACAAAAGAATTGTTCACGCCTCACTTCTCGCAACAGAGAAACTTGATCAACATGAAGCGGATACAGTTCATAGATCTCTTCTTCGCCATGATGGCGATAAGCTTCTGCCAGTACTAGAAAAGCTTTTGGATCTCTAATGTCTTCTTTGAATTATCAACACTTTCACCTTGTCGGCATTAAAGGCGTAGCCATGTCTGCCTTAGCTCAGATTTTGTTTGATATGAATAAGAACGTGTCCGGCAGCGATGTGGCTGAGGATTTTGTCACTATGGATCAGCTGAAGCGAATTGGAGTAACAATCCAGACTTCTTTTCTTGAGCCGCTCCCCGATGGAACAGACTGCATCATCTATACCGCAGCTCACCAATCAAAAAATAATCCTCAGGTCCAGGCGGCCATAAAACAAGGTTTGCCAGTTTATTCTCATGCAGAGGCCCTGGGTTTGCTTTTCCAGGAAAAAATTGGCATTGCTGTGTGTGGCGTCGGTGGGAAATCAACAATTTCTGCCATGATTGCTTGGGTTTTAGGGGTAACCTGCCGTGAGCCAGCGTTTGCAGTAGGAGTAGGAAGTATTGTTGGTTTAGAAAAAACTGGCTCCTGGTCAGAGCAAGCAAGATACTTTGTTGCCGAGGCCGATGAGTATGTGACTGACCCAACCGAAGTTGACGCCTCAAAAAGACGACCAAGATTTTCATACCTAAAGCCAAAAATGATTGTTTGTAGTAATGTCCTACATGATCACCCGGATGTATACGCTGATTTAGACGCGACTAAAAAAACTTTCACCAATTTCTTCAACTCACTTCCTGCTGGCGGAACACTAATTATTGCCAGCGCCACAGGAACAGAGTATGTACTCAGGGAAGATATTAAGAAATCAACTTACGGTACAAATGATGAAGATGATTTTCGATTAGAAAAAAACACAAAAGTTGAGAATAGAATGATTATTGGCAGACTCTGGCATCGGGAAGAATCATTCGAACTAAAACTAGGAGTACCTGGATTCTTTAACTTGCTAAACGCAACAGCAGCTTTTGCCGCTAGCCTCAAACTTGATATTCCAGAAGCAGAAATTCTGGATGCTCTATCATCTTTTCGTTCTACAAAGAGACGTTTCGAGTATCTCGGTGAGAAGCAGGGAGTTCGTTACTATGATGACTATGCTCACCATCCCTCAGAACTGAAGGCCGTGATCGCGGCTTTCGAGCAGTGGGAGCCTGACTCTCGAAAAGTGGTGGCCTTTCAACCTCATACTTTCTCAAGAACAAAAGCGCTTTTTTCAGAATTTGTGACCGCCTTAGCTGGAGTGAAAGAGTTGATCTTGCTTGATATTTATGCATCGGCGAGAGAAGGTCTTGATAGCAGCATCTCTTCAAAAATCTTAGCTGAGGCTGTGCAGCGGGAGTCACCAGAAACTAAAATTACTATAGTTGCGAATTTTCAGGATCTTGCTGAGTATTTTCGTAATGATCTTAAGTCAGGAGATGTCTGCATTACTCTTGGGGCAGGAGATATATATCAAGCTCACGGGTTCTTAAAATAAATCTATGTCTTTACTCACCCAACAACTCAAAAATGCCTTGCCAACAGTTGACTTCCATGAGGAAGAAGCGCTTGCTCCTCACACAACTGTGAGAATTGGGGGTCCGGCAGAAGTTTTTTGTCGGGCAAAAACCACTCTTGAACTAGAAGCATTGGTCAAGTTTGCAAAATCAAATGAAATCCCTCTAACAATTCTTGGGTGGGGTTCGAATACACTTATTGCTGACAGAGGCATTAGAGGATTAGTTGTTCGCAATGAAGCTAAGGAACTTGAAATCTTAGAGACAAACGAATCCGAAAAAATTGACCCGCATAAGGTTGAAGCCCGCTGGCAACACGCTGAGAGTAAAGCAGTTATGCCTCAGTTCGACTCGATTGTTTATGACGAGTCAGGCTCAGAGTCTGTTCGTGTAAGGATTGCAGCCGGCATGCCACTTGCCAATCTAATCCAGATACTTCTCAGAGAAGGTATCACTGGTCTGCAGTGGTTCTCACGAATTCCAGCCACAGTTGGGGGAGGCATCGTTAACAATATTCACGGCGGAACTCATTTTTTCTCAGACTACATTGAGTCAGTAGAAGTAATTGACGAGTCAGGATCTCTTAGAGAATTGGCAGCAAAAGATTTGGATTTTGGCTATGACGTTTCTCGTTTTCACAATTCTAAGGAAATCATTCTTTCAGCAATTTTTAGACTTTATCGAGGCGACGTGAAGAAGGCTCAGGCCATCATTGCTGAGTGGTCCAGACAAAAGCAGCTTCAGCCCGCGAAGTCTCTTGGCTGTGTTTTTCAAAATATCTCAGCTGAGGATCAAGAGAGGCTTAGTTTGCCAACTCCAAGCGTTGGCTACATAGTCGACAATATTCTTAATCTAAAGGGCCAGCGGAGCGGAGACGCGCAAATTTCTGAGCAGCACGCGGCGTTTATCATCAATACTGGCAAGGCAACAGCTGACAATTACTTAGCATTGCTAAAAAAAGTATATATCGAGACAAAGACAAAACTTGATATAAAGTTAACCCCTGAGATATTTTTCTTGGGCTTCACCCAAGCAGAGCTTAGCTTTTTAGATGCTTGAGAAGGTATAATGAAACAGATGTCACAAATTAGAATCGTTGGTGGAAAGCCCCTACTTGGATCAGTGCGGATCGGTGGAGCCAAAAATGCCTCATATAAACTGATGCTTGCGGCGCTAATGGGAAACTCTGGTTCCAGACTTCTTAACTTTTCAAAAATAAAAGATGTCGAGACTGTCGGTGAGATCATTAGAACGCTGGGTGGTACTGTCGCAGCAATTGGCGAGAGAGCGCTCTCGATAGATCCCACGGAAATGACATCGTTTGAGTTATCAGCAAAT
Source organism: Candidatus Pacebacteria bacterium CG_4_10_14_0_8_um_filter_42_14 (assembly GCA_002784625.1). GTDB lineage: Bacteria > Patescibacteriota > Microgenomatia > UBA1400 > PJMF01 > UM-FILTER-42-14. The sequence goes on from PFLP01000053.1 coordinate 22,445, forward strand.
GTCGGCGAGCAAGGCCGATTTTCAAGCATATTTTTAGCACCTCTCCTGGCAAAATTTGGTAGAGCTGTTGTGCCTGCTCCGGGTGGCGATAAAATTGGCAAGCGTTCTCTTGAGTGGCACTTTGACGGTCTCAGCGCTCTTGGGGCAAAAATCGAGATCAAGGATGGCATGTACAACGCCTCAGCTGAAAAGTTGGTTGGAACAACTTATCGTTTCCCTAAAAATACACACACGGGTACAGAAACACTTTTGTTGGCTGCAGTTTTAGCAGAAGGAAAGACGATTCTTGAGAATTCAGCCGAAGAAAATGAGATCGATGATTTGATTTCATTCCTAAATGCAATGGGAGCCAAAATTCAAAGGCGGCCATCTCGCGTGATAGAGATAGAGGGCGTAAAAGAACTTCACGGGGCTATTCATAGAATCATGCCAGATCAAAATGAGGCGGTGAGTTATGCTTGTGCTGCCATAGCTACCCAGGGTGATATTGTCATCGAAAACGCCAATCATCACCACCTGAACTCTTTTCTCGAGAAGCTTGACGAAATGGGCGCCGGATACGAAGTTGGACAGTATGGAATTAGATTTTATTACAAGGGAGCTCTAAAGGCTGTAGACATTGAGACTAAAATAGCTCCTGGGTTCAAGACTGACTGGCAGCCATTACTGGCAACTCTTGTTACTCAAGCAGAAGGAACAAGCATTATTCATGAAACAATATACGAAAACAGATTCCTGTACGTTGACGCGCTCAGAGATATGGGTGCAAAGATAGAGTTTTTCCAGCCCGAAGTAACTGACCCAGAAGAGACCTACAACTTTAACTACAAGAATACTGATCCAAATCTTCCACACGCAATTCGCATCGAAGGTAAGACGCCACTAATAGGCGGCAATTTCTCGGTACTAGATCTTCGCCATGGGGCCACCCTGGTCATTGCTGGTCTAATTGCTTCAGGCACGACAGTGCTCGAAAAAATTGAACAAATTGATAGAGGCTATGAATCATTGCCTGAAAGACTTCAGTCTCTCGGCGCGGACATCGTCAGAAAGTAGTATCATAATTGTATGCAGTCATTTGGAATTGCCCTCGGTGTTTTGTTGTTCTCGTTTATTTTGACGTCAGTAGCGATTGTTCCCTTTATTAATTTACTGTATTCGCTTCGTTTTCAAAGACAGAAACAGATGTCGACTGATAATTTTGGCAAACTAACGCCAATATTTAATAAATTTCATGCTGTGAAGGCAGGCGTGCCAGTCGGAGGGGGACTTTTGGTAATTGCGGTGGTTTCTCTTGTGTTCGCAGCTTTATTGCCGCTCATGAAGTATTTTGGTCAAGAAATAACTAGCGTTCACCGCTCGATTGGGGCAGAGATTAATATCATCTTTTTCTCTTTCTTTTCTTTTGGAATTCTCGGTCTATACGATGACATCAAGAAGTTTTTCAAAATTCCCAAAAGTGGATTTTTTGGTCTAAGAATGAAGCATAAGTTTATTCTTGAATTAATTTTAGCTCTTATTATTAGCATCATGATGTATCAACAGCTGGGAATTTCTTTTATTAATATTCCTTTTGTCGGTACTTTTAATCTTGGCTTGATGTTTATCCCTTTTGCTACTTTCACTATTGTTGCTTTTGCCAATGCTATTAATGTCACCGATGGCTTAGATGGTCTGGCCGCAGGTTCACTTATGATCTCCTTGTTTGGCTTGTGGTTATTGTCAGCCTCAATTCTTGACGTTCCTTTATCGGTTTTTATCGCCGTCTGGATTGGTTCGCTGATTTCTTTTCTATATTTTAATGTCTTTCCGGCTCGCTTGTTTATGGGTGATGTTGGCTCTCTTTCTTTCGGAGCTACGCTGGCGGTCATAGGCCTTCTTTTGGGCAAGGTTTTCGCTTTAGTCGTGATTGGTTTTATTTTTGTTTTAGAAATCTCAAGTTCACTGGCGCAACTGATGAGCAAAAAATTCAGGAATAAGAGCCTTATTCCAGCCGCTCCATTTCATTTAACGCTTCAGTCTCTTGGATGGGAAGAACCCAAAATTGTTCAGCGGGCTTGGCTTGTACAGATCATGTTGACAATCTTTGGCGTCTGGCTAACCGTAATTCGATGAAGCATAAAAAACATCCGGCTCGATTTGATCGTGTGCTTTTAATAGTAATTATTTCTTTGAGTTTACTTGGATTTTTACTAATGTTTGATAGCTCAGTGATCGAGAGCTACCAAACATTTGGCTCGCCGTACGCTTTGATTCGACAACAGGGCCTGGGTTTAATTCTTGGCTGCATTGCTTTTCTTGGGACTTTCCTGATACCTCCAAAATTTTGGATCAAGTTTGGGAAAATTGGCTACATTTTCGGTGTACTGTTACTGGTCTTAGTTTTTGTTCCAGGCATCGGTGTAGAGCTGAATGGTGCTCACCGTTGGCTAAATGCAGGTTTTACCTTACTTCAGCCAATCGAGATTTTTAAATTTTTATTTATTGCAGCGATGGCTAGATGGTTTTCTGAGCACCAGCGCATTAGACCATTTTTAGCTGTCACCGCCATTCCTGTGATCTTATTGCTACTTCAGCCAGATCTGGGTTCGACTATGCTGTTAGTGCTAATTGCCGTTGGAATGTTTTTTCTTGCCGGCGGGTCTTTGAAAAAAATTAGCCTGATCGGATTAAGCATAATTCCCTTAGTATTGGTGGCGATATTTTTGTCTCCATACAGACTTGAGCGGATGAAGACATTTTTGGATCCAAACTATGATCCTTTGGGAAGTAGCTTCCACATGCGACAGGCCATAGTAGCAATTGGGGGCGGGGGTTTTTTTGGAAAAGGTATCGGCAATTCCAGTCAAAAATTCTCGTACGTTCCCGAGACAAGCACAGACTCAATTTTTGCCATCGTTGGTGAAGAGCTCGGTTTTATTGGTGCGTTTAGCTTGATTCTAGGATTTGGTTTATTCTTTTGGTTGGTCTATAAAACAGCTCAGCATCCAGACAACTCGCCAGAAGAAAGACTCTTGGTTTTTGGGTTGCTTCTATGGATTGCAGGCCAAGTGATTTTGAATTTGTCCGCTATCGTAGGCTTGCTCCCACTAACTGGGGTGCCATTGCCGTTTTTTTCGTATGGTAGATCATCTTTGATCATGATATTGTTTGCCTCAGGTACTATTTTGCAAATTGCTCGACAGAACAAATGAAAATTCTTATTAGTGGGGGACATTTAACCCCAGCGTTGGCCTTTATTGATTTCGTCAAAACTCAAAAAAAAATCGAGATGGTTTTTGTTGGGCGTATCTATTCTCAGGAGAGATCAAAGCAGCGCTCACACGAAAGTGAAGAAGTTTCAAAACGGAAAGTTAGGTTTATACCGTTTAAATCAGGAAAACTTTTGCCATCGGCTAGTATTTTTGCCTTAAAAGAACTTGGGTTGCTGATTCAGGGAATCTTTCATGCTCTTCTTATCATTAGATCTGAAAAGCCGACCTTGGTGGTGACATTTGGTGGCTATATGGCGGTACCGCTCGCCCTTGCCGCCTGGTTGCATAGAATACCCGTTGTCCTTCATGAGCAAACTTCTGTTGTTGGAGTTAGTAATTCATTTATTGGTCGAATTGCTACTTTAGTCGCTGTTTCATACCCACATGTTGAGAAAGTATTTCAAGGAAGGGATGTAGTAGTCACGGGAAATTTGCTCAGAAAGCAACTTCTTAATCAAGAAGTATCGCGGCCAACTTGGTTAGCGGCAACAACTTCAAAGCCTATTTTGTACATCACTGGTGGTAATCAAGGCTCTGAAGTCATCAATACTTCTGTGCTGCAACTCCTTCCCCAGCTCACTCGGGACTGGACAGTTATCCATCAGTGTGGAACCGTCAGTGAGCAGAGTGATTATCAAAAAGTTCTAGAAGATGAGAGTCGAAAACTTTCTGCGGTTGGTAGAGAAAGATATGCAGTGCGAGAATGGATTAATGAAAACGAACTTGCATGGATCTACCAGAACTGTGCCGCCGCTGTTTCTCGATCTGGTGCTAACACAACCTTTGAGTTTTTGTATTTTGCCATTCCCTCGATTTTGATCCCACTGCCTTTTTCACCTCGCCAGGAGCAACAAAAGAATGCTGAGTTTTTGGCAAAAATGGGTGGAGCTATTTTGCTTTCTCAAAAGGAGTTATCAACTCAATCACTTAGAAACTCTCTTTCAGAGCTACAAAAAAATGCTCGTAGATACAAAAATAAGCTTCTCAAGAATACACCAGAAATTGGGGGAGCAGAGCGTTTGTGGCAAGCTTTGTCAAAACGAGGTTTAGTCTAGACGGACCAGTTTATGAAGCAGAAATTAATCGCGCTTCTTGGACTCACTTTGCTTAGCATATTAGTTTTTTTCTGTTTAAGACAATGGATTTTTGTTGTCAATCAAGTGTCCTGCTCATTCGAAGATGGCCAGAGTTGCGAAGAGAGAATCGATCACTCGGTTTTGAAGAGAACGCCCCTGTTTTTTACCAACTTTTATGAAAATGAATCCTTACAAGAAGTGTTGAGTACTCAGCAGTTGCAGCTATTGGATTACAAAATTGTCCTGCCTGGAACTTTGTCGCTAGTGGTTGATCATGAGCCAGTGGTTTATAAACTTACTCTTCCGGATTCAGCTAAGTTCTTGGTCACAAGGTCGGGCCAACTTCTTCCCAGTAGTGAGGATGAGGGGGATAACTTGGTGAAAATCAATGTTTCTAGCTCAACAGTCGAGTTGATTAGTGAAGACAGAGTTTTGCCTAAAGTACAGACGACGTTTTTAGAACTAGAAAAAATAATCTCGGAGAATAACCTAAATTTGGAATACGTGGTCTGGAGAGAAGACCATGAATTAATGGTAAAGCTGAAATCTGGTCAACAACTACTAATCGATCCTGATAGCATTGCCACTCTGTCAGAGATAATCCCAGCATCTCTCCAGACAGCAGCAAGAAACTCTGGAGATGACAAAATTGAGATAGATTTGCGTTTTGCCCTGCCAGTACTACGCACACCTCAATAAATTTGCTATGCTACGATAATCTATTCTATGGCATCACAACGAGTAATCACCGCAATCGACATCGGCACTGACAAGTGTGCGACTCTGATATCCACAGTTGATGATAATGGTCAGCTACAAGTTGTTGGTGTATCAGTGGTTCCTGCCAGGGGCATGAGACGCAGCCAGATCATTGACCTGGAAAAAGTGCTCGAGACCATCACAGAAAGTCTTGATGGAGCTGAGCGCATGGCTGGTTTTGAAATTCAGTCAGCATACGTTTCTGTAGCTGGCACCCACATCTCGTCCAGAAATTCTAAAGGGGTGGTTGCTGTTGCTTCACCGAATCAAGAGATCACTCGCTCCGACGTAACCAGAGTAACCGATGCAGCCCGGGCCGTGTCCATGCCATCAGATCGACAAATTATTCATGTGATTCCCAATGCTTATAAAGTCGATTCTCAAGATGGGATCAAGGATCCAGTTGGTATGACGGGAGTTAGACTCGAGTCAGAAGCACACATCATTACGGGCATGAGTACGACTTTACTGAATATTGAGAAATGTCTTCAAGATCTCGGTCTCACCGTTGATGGCTTTGTTTTCGCAGGGCTGGCATCATCGATGGTGACTCTATCAGAAACGGAAAAAGAACTTGGCGTTGCTGTGGTCGACATTGGCGCTGGATCAACTTCGATTTGTGCTTATCTAGAGGGATCTCTAATTTTCTCAGCCTCTGTGCCGATTGGAGCTCGTCATATTACCCAAGACATTGCTCTTGGTTGTAGAGTCAGTCTTGAGACAGCAGAAAAGATAAAACTCTCACTCGCTAAAGAAGAGAGTCAACTATCTAGACCTCACGCTGGAGAATCAAAGGAAGACTTTATTGCTCGCAAGAAAAAAGCTGATCAAATAAAGTTATCTGACTTTGGCGTCGATGACGGCGAGTCACTTTCACGAAAAACTGTTATCGACGGCATCATGGTTCCTAGAATTCAGGAGATATTTTCTTTGATCAGTGAACAGCTTGATGACGCCAACATCATTTCCGAGATTCCTGCCGGTGTTGTTGTTACCGGAGGGGGTGCGGATACAGTCAGAATAGTTGAAGTCGGGAAGCAAGAACTGAAACTTTCGGTGCGAGTTGGTCAACCTGAAGAACTAAAAGGATTGACCAGTGATATTCACAAGCCTTCTTTTGCGACTAGCATTGGGTTGCTTGCTTATGGCAAAGCACATGGCGGCGGGACAGCTAAGCGGTCTTTTTCTTTGAATTTTCTCGGTTCAAAGCCAAATTTTTCATCAATTACCAACTGGTTTAAGAAAGTAATAGCATCAGTATTACCGTAGAGAACAGAGATCTGGTTGATTCTACTTTTAGAAGTGATACACTGCGAGATATATCGATATGGCATTAGTTAAACCCTCAAATACAACATTCGCTAAAATCAAAGTAATTGGCATCGGTGGAGGTGGCAGCAACGCCGTCAATTCCATGATTAACTCGAAGCAAATTCAAGGCGTTGAGTTCATTGCCATTAACACAGATGCGCAAGCATTGTTAACCTCACAAGCAGATACAAAACTTCAAATTGGCTCAAACTTCACCAAGGGTCTTGGTTCTGGTGCCGACCCAGAAGTTGGTAGAACCGCAGCCGAAGAGTCATACGAAAAGCTCAAAGATCTTTTATTTGACACCGACATGGTTTTCTTAACTGCTGGTATGGGTGGTGGCACTGGCACTGGCGCAACTCCCGTCATCGCGGAAATTGCTAAAGAATCTGGAGCCTTAACGGTTGCTGTAGTTACCAAGCCTTTTGCTTTTGAAGGGGTGCGAAGAATGCAAGCCGCTGTCGAAGGCATTGATCTTCTCAAAAATTCAGTTGACACCCTAATTGTTATTCCTAACCAACGCTTGATGGATGTGGTAGACAGTAAAATGACTCTGCTAGATGCCTTCAGATTAGCAGATAATGTCTTGGGACAAGGTGTCCAAGGGATTTCCGACTTAATCACGGTCGCGGGCTTAATCAATGTTGACTTTGCCGATGTTAAAACCATCATGACCGACTCAGGTTCAGCCCTGATGGGAATTGGTGAAGCCAGCGGTGAAAATAGAGCATCGACCGCAGCTCGTATGGCTGTCGCCTCTCCACTTCTTGAGGTTTCCATCGATGGTGCTAAAGGAATTCTTTTCAACGTTACCGGCGGTCCTGACATGACCATGACCGAAGTTTCAGATGCATCACAGATTATTGCCAACGCTGCCGATCCAGACGCCAACATAATTTTTGGAGCCACAATTGACGAAGAAATGGGCAACAAAATTAAAATTAGTGTTATTGCCACAGGGTTTGATGAAGGACAAATGGGTTACAGCCGACCAAATACAGCCATGTTCGGTGCTTACAGTCGACAGTCAGACACTAGGGTAAAACCAAAAACTCAAGAGGTCGAAGAAGAGCAAGAAATGAAAATCGATCGTGCTCCAAGCGGCTACACTCAGCCTTTAACAACGGGCCAGCTGACTTCACCAAACGCTGACGAATCGCCTTTTGTTCATTCTGAGGAGTTTGAAAAAGATTCTTCTGCGCAAACGAGTGCTCCTAAGAAGCGATCAGAAAAGTCTGATTCCGCCGATGAACCATTTGGCCAATTCGAGATTCCTGCATTTTTGCGCAGGAAAAAGTAAGTTCCTTCTAAAGGTGTAAGACGGCAGAGATTGAGTTAGAATACAGCTTATGGTAAAACGCGTTGCATTGTTTCCAGTAGAACTTGATATCCCCGAATTAGAAAAGTTTGTTCTTGAGTTCTGGAAAAAAGACGATACCTTCAAAAAATCAGTAGAGCAGAGACCTGTGGATAAGCAGTACGTATTTTACGATGGACCTCCATTCGCAACTGGTATGCCCCACGCAGGCCATCTTTTAGGCTCGACTAGTAAAGATTTAATTCCCCGTTACTGGACAATGAAGGGTTATAGAGTTGAGAGAATCTGGGGTTGGGATTGCCATGGTTTGCCAATCGAAAATATGATTGAAGGGCAGCTCAAGCTTAAAGGGGGTAAGAAAGCTATCGAGGAGATGGGTATAGATTTGTTCAACAATGCCTGTCGGTCAGAGATCTTGCGTCTTGATGCTGAGTGGGAAAAAATCATTAATCGCATTGGTCGCTGGGTAGACTTTGAGAATAACTATAAAACAATGGACACAAGCTATATGGAGTCTGTTTGGTGGGGTTTCCAGCAAATGAATGAAAAAGGTCTTGTTTATGAAGGCAAAAAAGTTATTTTATACTGCCCTCGCTGCTCAACACCTCTCTCAAACTTTGAAATCGCTATGGATAATAGCTACAGTACAGTCACCGACTGGGCTACTACTTATAAATATAAAGTGGTGGGACAAGAGAATATTTATTTATTAGCTTGGTCCACTACCCCTTGGAATAAATTAGCGACACCGGCTTTAGCTGTGAATCCCGATCTTCAGTATGTGACTGTGGAACAGGGTGAAGAGAAATATATTTTGGCTGAATCAAGGCTAAGCATGCTGCGTGAGGAGCCAAAATACAAAATAATTGCAAAGCAGCTTGGCAGCGAGTTAACTAAGCTTTCATTTGAGCCTCACTATGATTTCTATCCTGATCGAGCTGACGATGAGAGAATTGGTGTTTTAGTGGCTGATGCTTTTGTTACAGACGACGAAGGCACTGGTGTGGTAACTCTGGCAGTCTATGGTGAGGATGACTACCGCGTTATGCAAAAAGAGCATATCCAGATTGTTGAACACGTTGATGACGAGGGCAAACTTAAGCCTGAGGTCGAGCCCTGGGCAGGCATGTTTATTCTTAAAGTAAACGATAAAGTCAATGATGATCTCGAAGCCAGAAATCTTATTTATGCCAATGTGAAACATACCCACTCTGTTGCTGAGTGCTATCGTTGTAAAACCAGACTTTACTACGCGCCTCTTCCTGCATGGTTTATTGACATTCAAAAACTGAAGCCCGAGCTCATTGCCGCCAACGAGAATATTTCCTGGTATCCAGATCATCTTAAGCATGGTCGCTTTGGTAAAGGACTAGAGACTGCTCCTGACTGGAATATTTCTAGATCAAGATATTGGGGAACTCCAATTCCAATTTGGAGATCTGAAGACGGTCAAGACAGAGTCATCGGCTCTATTGAAGAGCTAAAAAAATGGGCTGTTGATCAGGAAGTTGCGGAAAAAGTGACAGATATTCACCGTGAGAATATTGACTTCATTGAAGTATGGGTAGATGACGCCAAAACTATCGTGGGCAGACGAGTGCCTGAAGTTTTTGATGCTTGGATTGAGTCTGGCTCAATGCCTTATGCCTCTAGACACTATCCTTTTGAGAACAAAGAACTTTTTGAAAAGACCTATCCAGCTCAGTTTGTCAGTGAGTATATTGCTCAGACCAGAGCTTGGTTCTACACCATGCACGTTATTTCTGTGGCAATCTTTGGTGGTAGTGCCGTAGAAAATACCCTTACTACTGGAACGATTATGGCGGCTGATGGTTCCAAAATGAGTAAGTCAAAAAGAAACTTCACAGATCCGATGGAAATCGTTGAAAAAATGGGAGCGGATAGTTTTAGACTTTATCTAATGAGTTCGCCGGTAATGCGATCAGAGAATATTAATTTTAACGAAAAAGAAATTTCCGATATTCGTAAAAAAGTCTTCGTGATTTGGTATAACTGCCTCTCTTTCTATAAGCTGTACCGCCCAAATGAGCCACTGGTCTCACTCGTAACCAAGAAACCAAAACATGTACTTGATAGATGGATTCTTAGTCGTGCTCATACTTTAATTAGTGAAATTACCGAAGCGCTTGATAATTACGATACAGTCTCATCAAGCAGACAGCTCATGGCGTTTATCACAGAAATCTCCACTTGGTATCTTAGGAGAAGTCGCGATCGTTTCAGAGTAGATGATAATCAAGAAGGTCTAGATGTTTTTGGTACAGTTTTGGCTTTACTTTCACAGCTTTTTGCTCCAGTAGCTCCGTTCTTCTCAGAGTTCGTTCATGCCCAAGTTATTGATGCCGATGGAAGCGTGCATCTCACCGATTGGCCTGAAGCTCGTTTAGATCTTCAAGATCTAATGCTTGAATCTGACATGACAAATATCAGAGTCATAGTTGAAAAAGTTCATGCAGCTAGAGCTGAAGCGGGCATTAAACTTCGCCAGCCTTTGGCAAAGATCACCGTCACCGCTCCGTATGCAGAAGCTGATCCAGAAGTCATCCAGGTGCTTCTTGATGAGATTAATGTGAAAGAAGTTGTTTGGAACACTGATGAAAGTGCCGATCTAACTGTTGAGTTGGATACAGTTTTGACCCCAGATCTAGAAGCAGAAGGTCAAGCCAGAGAGTTAATCCGCAACATTCAGGTCTTAAGAAAACAGTCTGGTTTGGGTCGAGACGACACGGCAACAGTTTCAGTTCCAAGTATCCCAGAAAAATGGCAAAAAGAAATTGAATCAAAAACAAAAGTTGAATTGGTGTTGGGTGATGAGATTGGCTTGATCGCGAAAGAATGAAACAATGGTTTTTACTTGCATTTATTTTGAGCTTTGCTCTTCTTAGTGTTGTTACTTTAACAAGTCTTGATCAAGCATTGGCTGCCAGACAGCTTCTATTCTTTTTACTAGGAGTCTTGGTTTTTTTTGGTGTCCAAAGATTGTCTTTTTCACAAATTCTAAGTTTGAGTCCGTGGTTCTACCTTACGGTTTTCGTTCTTTTAGTTTTGGTGCTCTTCTTGCCAGAGACGAGAGGAACTCATCGCTGGTTGTCGTTTGGAGGTATTTTTGATTTGCAGCCGTCACAACTAGCAGTTCCAGCAGTTTTACTTTTTACGCTAGAGCTAAAGAGATATATTAAGAAACCTGTTTGGTATTGGTTGGGAACACTTGCGGCAATTGCTTTAATTGGCGCTCTTATCTTCTTTGAACCTGACTTAGGAATGTCACTCTTAGTTGGTTTTGTATCGCTAAATTTAATTTGGTTACAGCCACTAAAGTCAAGGTATGTCGTCTCAGCAGCTATTGTTGGCGCGGTCGTAGTTTTCGTGGCCTGGACATTTCTCCTGCGACCATATCAAAAACTGAGAATTACAAGTTTTATAAATCCTCAGGAAGTGGAAACGGCAAGTAACTATAATGTCAGACAATCAATTATTGCAGTAGGATCAGGCCAAATACTTGGAAGAGGCATGGAAAAAGGGGTGCAGTCACAACTTCAATTTCTGCCTGAACAAGAAACAGATTTTATTTTTGCCGCCTTTTCTGAAGAGTTTGGTTGGATTGGCTCCAGCCTAGTCGTGGTCTTATACGGAATACTGCTTACATATTTATTGCGATTTTCTCGTCGAGTAGAAGGCTCAGAGCAGTTATTTATATCCAGCGTTTTTGCTTACTTTTTATTCCAAGTCAGTATTAACATAGGTATGAATATTGGTTTGGCTCCAGTTACTGGCATAGCTTTGCCTTTATTCTCGCATGGAGGTAGCTCATTATTGACCTCATGCGGCATGCTCGGGATTACTCAAGTTGTCTTTAACGAAACCAGGCAGAAGTCAGCGCTCCATATTGCCTAAAAAGCGTGATATACTACTCCCCTCATGACAGAAGAAACTTACGCAATCATTCAACTTAGTGGAAAACAGTTTTCTGTTAAGCCAGGAGAGACTCTTGTTGTGCCTACCCAAGAGACACCAGCTGAGGAGTCTTTTGTGATTTCTGATGTCCTGCTACTCAGTAAGGCCGGAAAAGTAACGGTTGGAACTCCACTTGTCTCCAAGTCGAGTGTCACTGCCAAAGTTTTAGAGCACAGACGCACTAAGAAATTAAGAGTCGCAACCTTTAAATCCAAATCTCGAACACGAAGAGTAAAAGGTCATCGTCAAGGCGAAACTGTCATTGAGATAACCGCTATAAAATAAGTAGCAAACCCAGAAATGAAAAGTTATATATTCCAGCCTGGCACAACGCCACAGCTTTCATTAGTAGAATTAACTGCTGTCCTTGGTTTAAAGCCAACTCCCCTGACAGAATCTTTTGTTGTGGCTGATCTTGCTGATGATAAATCTCCCACAGATTGCATAGATCAACTCGGGGGAACAGTAAAAATATACCAAGAGTTACAAGTTTTTCCTCACGATACTTCTTCCGAGACATTGAAGGAGGCAGTTATCTCAGTCCTGATAGAAACAGCAGCTGGGAATAAAATTTCATTCTCTCTTTCTGAGATTGGTAGAGATCATCTTGAGCACATTAGTGAAACCGAATTAAAGCACGACCTTCGTCAAGCTGGAGTGCCATCAAGATATATTGAGGCCCCACCAGGAGGTTTGTCTGCCGCTGTACTCTTGCACCGAAAAAATTTGATTGAGCTTTCAATTTTGCAAACCAACGACTCAATCTATCTGCTTAAATCAGTCTCTGTCCAGAACATAGATGCATGGACTGTGCGAGATAGAGGTAAGCCGTATGCTGACCGAAAGAAGGGCATGTTGCCTCCAAAAGTAGCTCGAATGATGCTTAATATAAATGCTCAGTACGATACTTCTGAGAATCGCCTGGTCTATGATCCGTTTTGCGGCACTGGCACAGTTTTGATTGAAAATATGTCACTTGGCTTCAAATCACTTGGTAGCGACATTGACGAAGCGGCTGTTAGAGGAGCGAGAGAGAATATGATTTGGGCAGCAGAGACACTTGGTGCCGATGAAGTTCCCCAGATATTACTGGCCGACGTCGCTCATGCAGTTCCAACTCTGCCAATTACAGCCATTGTCGCTGAACCATTCTTAGGAAAACCAAGTCCAAAACCACAGCAAATTGAAAATATCTTCAAAGGACTCGAAAAACTTTATCTAGGAGGCTTTCGACACTGGAGAAGTATTTTGCCAGAAGGCGCACCAATCACGATCATTTTCCCAAGAAGTAGGGTCGGCAAAACTGTTCACTCAATGACTCGATTAATTGACAAGCTCGAGGAACTCGGCTACACTACACAGTCTGAACCACTCGTCTATGCGAGATCGGGCGCAGTAATAGAACGAGAGATTTACACATTTATATATAGGAATAAGCATGTCACACGTTAAAGCATCTGGATCAGTCCGACAACATAAACAGGGTAAAAGACCGGGGAAGCGCCTTGGTGTCAAAAAATTCGGTGGCGAGGTCGTCAACACTGGCTCAATTATCATTCGTCAACGTGGTTCGACTTATAAACCAGGTAACAATGTCGGCCAAGGTCGAGATTTCACTTTGTTTTCTCTCATTGATGGCGCAGTTGAGTTTGGTCGTCGCCACTCCAAAACTGTTGTCAACGTCTTCGCTAAGTAAGCGCGTGAAAACTGATGCTGCACCAGCAGGTTTTCCTGTGGTATACCTTTGACATGTCAAAAATGTCTTCAATCCAACTTCTTCCAATTGATCATTTGGAACCGAATCCTTTTCAGCCTAGAAACAAGCTTTCTGAGGAAGATGTCAGAGAACTGGCGGACTCAATTTCTCAATACGGAATTCTCGAACCTTTGGTTGTGGCGCATACACCAGCGGGTTACCAAATCATCGCAGGAGAGCGTAGGTGGAGAGCTGCTAGATTAGCGGGTCTGACTGAGGTTCCCGTCATCATTAAAGAAACTACGCCAAAAGAGATGCTGGAGATGGCTATTATTGAAAACGTTCAGAGAACGGACCTAACAGCTATCGAACGCGCCCTGGCTTTTCAACAACTTCAGCGTGAGTTCGGCTTTAGTATTGCTGATGTGGCTAAACGAATTAGCAAGTCTGGCTCATATGTTAGTAATACTTTAAAATTGCTTACTTTGCCTGATGCCATCAAAGATGGCTTGATAAGTGGCTCAATTAGCGAAGGTCACGCCCGTGCTATTTCTGGAATTCCAGACGAAGCCACTATGGTTGAGGTTTACAAAAGAATCTTGAAAGAAACGGCTTCTGTCCGTAGAGCAGAGGAGCTAGCGAGATTCTATAAGCAGCGCTCAGATGAGCCAAGATTTAGAGTTGCGCGCCGAGTTTACGAAACAGATACTCGCGAAGTCGAAGCTTGGGAGAGAAAAATTCAAGATATGCTCAAAGCTAGTGCAAAATTAAAATTAGTTCGTACCCAACAACAAACAAAAATCAGTATCACTATTAAAGGTGATCCCCATCAAACGCAAAAAGATCTCGAAAAAATAATGTCAGTTATTCAAAAAGCGTAAGTTACTTTTGGTAAAGCGCCGAGTGTAGAAACTGGCCAGTACCTCACAAATGCCCTGCCGACAATGCTTTCGCTTGAGATAGGCCCCCAAGCTCTAGAGTCGCTGGAATGAGGCCTGTTATCGCCTGAGACGAAGTATTCATCGGGTCCCAGAGTTATAGTTCTATTGTTGGCCGTGAAGTTGCCAGCATCTGTAACAACGGTATCTGCCAAATATTGAGACTCGTCCACTGGTTGGTTATTAACAAAGATTGTGGAGTCATTTACTCTGACAGTTTCACCTGGTAAACCAATCACTCGTTTAATAAAATCGCAACCAGTTCCCTCTGGGCAGTTAGCGGCCGGAGGGGCATGAAAAACAACAACATCGCCACGTTGGGGAGTTCCAACTCTGTAGCTGACCTTATCTGTGAGTAGATAATCTCCAGATTCGAAGTTTGGGAACATGGATTTACCATTCACCTGATGAGGTTGTAGTAAAAATAAGTAGACGACTAAAAATAGTGATAGGCCAATTACAATCGTTTCGATGAAATCGAGAACTAGGGTAGAGAAGGATTTTAGGATAACTAACATGAACTTGGCCATTATCACCATTCACCGCTGGAGTTTCAAGGACTAAATAGGGATAATGCATTCATGGGCTATACAAAACAGGCAGTGCATGGATTCGGTTGGCAGACTTTTTTAAAGATTGGATCAGCTGGTCTGGTACTTGGAAAAATAGCTGTTCTATCAAGACTATTAACTCCTGAAGACTTTGGAATTTTCGCGATAATTGCTATTGCTTTGGGGCTTGTAGAGGCCAGTACGCAGACCGGAATTAATACAACGATTTTGCAATCAAATCGTAGTATTAGTTACTTTATCGACACTGCCTGGGTTATAGCAATTGTTAGAGGTCTAATTATTGCCATAATTATGAGTATTCTTGGGTTCGGTTTAAGCATTTATTATGACAAAGAAAACTTACGCTTTCTGATAGCGTTGGCTGCATTAGTGCCCATAGCCAAAGGCTTCATTAATCCCAGCATAATTTTATTTCAAAAAGAGTTTCGGTTTTTGCATGAAGCTTTGTTCAGACTTAGTTTGCTTTTCGTCGAGATTTTAGTTGCGATCGTCGTTGCTTTTTTCTTTCACTCTGTCTTGGCACTTGTAGTGGCAATAATTGCCAGTGCGATTTTTGAAGTTTTTCTTTCTTTTAAGATATTTAGCACCAGACCAACCTTCTCGTTTCACACGGGTCGTGCCAAGGAAATTCTTATAAATGCTCGCGGATTGAGTCCAGCGGCCTTACTAATCTATGTTCTGGATAATGTTGACGACTTAATTATCGGAAAACAACTTGGCGCTTACAGTCTCGGTCTTTATCACAACTCGTATGCCCTTGGTCACAAACTCAACTACGATATTTCCAAAGCTCTTAACCACTCAACATTCCCTGTCTATACTAAAATTGCCGAGGATAGACTTCGTCTTCGAGATGCATTCGCAAAGTCTTCCCTAGCATTTATGGCTTTTGCTGTTTTTATTACATTACCTGCAATACTATTTCCAACTCAGATAGTAGCTATTATTTTGGGCGATCAGTGGCAAAACGTCGCCTCCGTCTTACCGTTACTTGCGATCGCTGGCCTGGTTCAGTCTGGAAATAACCTCGTTTATAATTTACTTATGGCGACAAAGAGATACGTCATCCTTAATGCTCATTTATTTTTTAGCGTACTCACCCTTATTGGTGGCTTACTCTATTTTGTAAATAGAAATGGCTTGATTGGGACTGGCCAGGCTTTGCTTTTGGCCCGATGTATTACTCTGCCCATTTTAGTATTTGGTTTATATGACATCTTCCGCAAACGATAACCTCCTCACCGCCGTTGTTCTGGTGCACCAGCACGATGTCAGACTGGCAAAGTGTCTCAAGTCTCTTGAACAGTTCCCCGAAGTACTAAAGATTGAGTTGGAATTTATAATTACAGACTTTGCTGTTGCCAGAAATAAAGCTCTGACTCAGGTAAAAACTCCATGGACCTTTTTTGTTGACAGTGATGAGATCTTGCCAGATGGAGCATATAAAATTATTGAGAAGGCTATTTTGAGTAACAAGGCAGAGGCATTCTCTTTACTTCGTAAAGACATTTTTCTTGGCAAAAGACTTGAGTATGCAGAGTGGGGGAATCAAAAAGTTGTGCGAGTAGTTAGAACAAAGGAAACTACTTTTCAAGGCAAAGTCCATGAGGTTCCGACAGCATATGAAACTCAACAGTTGCTGCCAATCACGATAGAACACTACGCTCATCACTCAGTGGGAGAATTTCTAGTTTCAGTTGAGAGATACGCAGCTCTTCGAGCAACAGAAATTCGTTCATCGAAAACAAGGTTGATTGCAGAGTTAATTATCTATCCTCCTGGAAAGTTCATCTGGAATATGGTTTTTCTTTTAGGATTTCTTGACGGTTGGAGGGGGTTAATTTATGCGACAGTGATGAGTTATCATTCTGCCATGGTTCGTATCTTTGCCTTGGGAAATACTTTGCAAGATGAAAAATAAGCTTCGAAGAAACAATTGGCTAATCGCAATTACCCTGCTCGTTTTTGCTCCATTTTCGTTGGGTCAACTTCAGAGAGTAGAGTTTCCATTTGGAGGAGTCTATTTGTTTGAGATCGGTATTGTTTTGTTTCTATTTTCAATGTTGCCTCGCATAGTTCCAAAATTACTATCAAGATTTCGAAGTTCAAAAATAACAACTAAGTTTCTGATTACTTGGCTAGCTTTATTGACCGTTCTTGGCTGCTTAAGTTCTGACTCATTAGTTCCTGCTCTCTACATGGCCAGATACCTTTCTTATGGTTTGTTTGCTTTTCTTTTAGTTACTCAGATGCCCAGATCTCAATCAAAAAAGTTACCTTCCCTCATTCTTAGCACAGGTTTATTCATGACATTTCTGGGTCTGCTTCAGTATATTTTTCTTCCAGACACTCGCTTTTTAAGAGCGCTTGGTTGGGACGATCACTACTTTCGAGCCATTGGGACACTCTTAGATCCAAATTACTTTGGTATGCTCATCATTCTCACGCTGAGTTTGGCTTTTTCGATTCGGGAGAGACTAACTAAACGTCTTTTCTGGTTCTTGTCGACATTTTTGCTAAGTATGTTGGCTCTGACATACTCTAGATCGTCATACTTATCTGGTGCTTTTTTTATCATTCTCGCAACTTTTGTTTCCAAAAGTAAAAAATTTGCCTTTTCAATTTCTACAGTCTTGCTTTTCTCAAGTTTAATTTTCTTGACTGCGCCTAAACCAGGTGGAGAGGGCGTGGATTTACTAAGAACCAGTAGCATTGAAAGTAGAATTTCCCATGAAACAGAGATTAATTCAGACAGCACTCTTCAACAGATAATATTTGGCAAAGGTTTGTTTGTACCGAAAATATATTCTAATGATCAAAATTTGGAAATGCCAAACCATGCCAGGCAGCCGAATTCTATTCTCACCCTTGTCTACAGCGGTTCTGGAATTGTTGGCTTAGTTGTCGCTATTTTTGTTGTTACTAAATTCCTTCGATATCTCTACAAGAAGGACAAATATATCACTTTGGGCTTAATCGCTCTACTAATCCATGCCAACTTTAATAACTCAATCTTAGAGCCATTTCTAGCGCTGTTCTGGCTTTTATTAGTAGTCGTTGTGGAAACTAAAGTTCAAATCGAACGCTGAGTTTCTTTTCGATAGAATTTCCCGCGGCATCGGCGGCCACGATTGTTAATTCGTTATCTCCTTCATTAAGAAATTGTGAGTGAGAGAAACTGCCGTCTTCTTTAGCATAAGTGAGTTTGCCATTTATGGTGATCTTGACTCCTGGATCAGTCATTCCTGTGATGGCCAAAGTTTGATTCGACCTGCCTTGGATCGTGGTGCTGGATTCGGGAGAGCTAATTTCTAGGGGAGGAATCTCAGTATCAAGAATTATGCCATAGGCTCTACTCTGTTGGGATTCATTGCCAGCTTTATCCCTAGCAAAGGTAGTTATATTATTATCGCCTTCAGTTAGTATCACTGCAGTCTCGAAGGAGCCATCTGAACCAGCAGTTACAGCCTCAGATTCTTGGCCATTAACGATGACAATGACATCGCTCTCAGGTTCAGCGTAACCAAAAAGCGTTAGCTGAGCATCAGTTGTAGCCTTGGGCGGAGCGGTGAAAGTTGGCGTATATGGTGGCAAAGTATCAGCGGGGGCGAATGGAGTAGCATTGTTGCCAAGAATTGTCGCGGTGATGCCAATAAAGTTTGGCAAAATTACAAAAACAAAAAGACCGAGAACGACGACTGAAAAGAAAACGAAAAACCAAGTTTGGCGCACGACCTTAGTCTTCTCGTGCTTGAGCAAACGTGATGAAATGCGACGCGATGGTTTAGGCATACTCTAGAGTATAACACTATGAGCCGAGAAGGGGATTCGAACCCCTGACCTACGGTTTACGATACCGCCGCTCTACCAACTGAGCTATCTCGGCTTGAGGTAGAGAAATTGTATCACGCAGAGGTAGATCATCAGCTTGCAATGCCGTACAATCACTTCCTATGTTAAATCTAAAATACCTTATAGATCTCTTTATTCATCTCGACGTGCACTTGGCTAGCTTGATTAATATTCTTGGTAGCTGGTCTTACGTCATGCTTTTCCTAATCATTTTCGCGGAGACTGGGCTCGTAGTCACTCCTTTTCTCCCAGGAGATTCACTTCTTTTTGCTGCAGGGGCTTTGGCTGGAGGCGGTTACCTAAATGTCATGATTATCTATTTCTTAATGCTTGCTGCCGCCATCTTAGGTGATTCTGCAAATTATTGGATTGGACAAAAATTTGGTAGAAAATTATTTAGTAATAAAGAATCAAAAATCTTTAAACAAGAATACCTAAAACAAACTGAAGAGTTCTATGAAAAATATGGATCGAAAGCGATAATTATCGCTCGTTTTGTGCCAATCGTGAGAACTTTTGCTCCATTCGTAGCTGGTATTGGCAACATGCACTATGATCGATTCATCTCATACAATGTGATTGGTGGTTTCATTTGGGTGACTGCCCTAGTGTTTGCAGGATACTTCTTCGGAGGTCTGGAAATAGTTCAGAAGAACTTTGAGATTGTAGTTCTAGCAATTATTTTTCTCTCTGTACTTCCAGCTATTTTTGAGTATGCCAAACATCATGTGGCGAAGAATAAAGCCAAAACTCTGGCTGAATAAATTCTTGAGAGGGCGACAGCTAATAACATCAACGTGATTCTGCACATTCAGGACAAATTGTATGGGAATTACTGATTGTTGCCCCAATCTTCACAGCTTCCGTTTCTGGCATCCACCTTGGAGAACTCTGAACTCCTCCCCAAGTTTCTGTACAATACTTTCCAGTGTGACCTGGGAAATGTTTACCTTTTGAACCAGAGCAAGGCTTCCATTCGTTATATCTAATTTGGTCAACTTTTTGGAGAGTTTCATTCATATTAAATTTTAATTTTAGATGTCAGAGTTTTGTTGTATTTTACTGAGGAAACCGTTCCAAAACGGTCACCTTTTTTTGTTCATTAAGCTTGAATGATACTTCTAATTTGCCC
>PFLP01000039.1 GCA_002784625.1 Candidatus Pacebacteria bacterium CG_4_10_14_0_8_um_filter_42_14
AGTTGCCTCAGAATCACTACTAGTCTCGAGAGAATTGAACCCGTGCGACCAATTCCGTAGGCATCGGTGAGGTTGGGTTCATAAACTCTAGAGAGTTCGAGCTCCGCGGCAGTGCTAGCTATGGAGTTTTCACCCGCGAGGATAGTGACAGTATGATCAGCATCTTCAATAGGTGTAGTTTCCAAAAGGGCGCGCGCCTGATCCAAGGTCATGCCGCCAACTTCAATATTGTCGATGGTCACGTTTGGCAAAATTCGCCCATGATATGCCCCTGCAATTCCTCCATAGAAAGAGACCATAAACGTTGCTATAACAGCAAATATGAATTTTGCTAATTGGGGTCTTGATAATGTTTGAGGTCTGGGAAGGGACATGAGTTTTATGCTATGATGAATATCTATTGTGGCAAATTGCCGCATGCCTGACTAGTCCATCTTTATTATGCCTGATAGTTCGCTTCCAAAACCAACTCCGCCTCCAATTCCTACGCCCTTGGCACCAGATGTTACCCAAAAAGTTGTGCCACACGCACCAACTCCACCGAGTGTTCCAGTCCAAGCGCCCCTTCGACCTCTGGCACCTCCTACTATGGAATCGCCTTTACCACCCTCTCGCCTGGCAGAGTCAGTCGCGGCGCAAACGCCCGTGGCGCAGATTCAAAAACCACCGGTGACGCTCTCGGCTTTGTCCTCAATGTCTGGCACCAAGATGCCGAGCAACACGGGCCCGGGTTCAAGTTCGACCTCATCTCTGTCTGACCAAGGTAAAGATGCTAAACAAGCCAGTGGTGTAAACATCATTCCAGAGGATAAAAAAGCGGAGCAGAGAGAGGACGCGAAAAAGGCCAGGGAAGGCCTAAAGCTAGCTGGGGTTAAACAATCCCCTTTACGGTTTTTGCCTTTTGCATTGGTAGGAATAGTAGTCATTCTCATTATTGCATTTGTATTTAAATCTTTCTCTGGTGGCTCAACAAATTCAGTTGCTACAACTACACCATCGGGTGGAACATCTGGTAAAACTGGCGGAACCACAGCTCCTGCTGGTTCGACAACTGAGCCAGTGGTGCTCGAGTATTGGGGTCTTTGGGAACCATCGGAGGCTATGAGTGGCGTGCTTGCTAGCTTTGAGAAAGCCAACCCCGGCGTTTCTGTACGCTATACCAAGCAGTCTTATCGCGACTATCGAGAACGACTGCAGACAGCTATTGCTTCTGGTAATGGTCCTGATATTTTTCGTTTTCATGCTTCTTGGAGTCCAATGCTGAGTGATGAGTTGGCTCGTATGCCGTCATCTGTTTATTCAGCCTCTGAATATCAAAAGACTTTTTATCCAGTTGCCTCAAGACAACTGCAACTCGATGGACAGTTGGTTGGCATTCCTCTCATGTATGACGGCTTGGCTTTGTTCTATAACACTGAGGTTTTTAAGACAGCCGCGGTTGATCCACCGTCTACCTGGTCAGAGCTGAGAACTTTGGCGGCAAAATTAACAGTTAAGTCTGGAGGGACGATAAAGAGAGGTGGAGTAGCCCTGGGGAACTCGGTAAATGTTGATCATTTTTCTGACATTGTTGGCTTATTAATGTTACAGAATGGAGCTGACTTAGCTGATCCAAACTCTAACGAAGCCCGAGACGCCTTACTCTTCTATACTAATTTTCAAAAAACCGACGGCGTATGGAATAGTACTTTGCCAAGTTCTACAATTGCCTTCTCCAGAGGTGAAGTAGCCATGTTCTTTGCGCCTTCCTGGAGAGCTCATGATATTCAAGCCATGAATCCTGATTTAAAATTTGCGACGGTACCAGTGCCACAACTGAGCGACACCCGCGTTGCCTGGGCTTCCTACTGGGCGGAAGGCGTGAGTGGGCGCAGTAAAAAACAGGATGCAGCTTGGAAATTATTGAAATACTTGAGTAGCGCTGAAGCACAGCAACAATTATCAGCTGACCAGGCACAGGGTAGAAGTTTTGGAGAACTTTACTCGAGAACTGACTTGGCTAGTAAGGCAGTAGCCAATCCAATAGTCTCGCCATTCTTACAAGATGCTCCCTACGCTTATGGCTGGTACTTGAGCTCTAGTACCCATGATAATGGCATTAATGACGACATGATTCAGTACTATGAAGACGCGGTGACATCTATTCTTGGCTCAGGTTCTGTTGCCGAGGGTTTGAAGTTGATCGAGCAGGGAACTTCTCAAGTGTTGACGCAGTTTGGCGCCAACTAACGCTCGGGTGAAGTATACTACCCACATGCCAATCAGGCGCGCGATTCTACTTACTCTTAGTTACACTTCTCAATTTCAATATCCGTTGACGGCTCTAGAGCTGTGGCAGAGGTTGATTTATTTTCAAGAAAATAAAAAACTTAAAATTGACGATTTTGTCGAATCTTTACTTTGGCTTCGGGACAATAAATACATTATATATAGTAGTGGCTATTTTTTCTTGCAAACTGCGGGTTTTGATCAGAAGTTGCGAGAGAAACGAGAACAAGAGGCAAAAAATAAATTAGTGGAGTTGGAACCATTGTTGAGATTTTGTAAGTTCTTGCCGTGGGTCAGAGCTGTGGCTATAACTGGCTCGGTGGCAGTTTTGCAAGCAAAAGCTGATGATGACGTTGATTTATTAATAGTCACAGCAAAAAATAGACTTTGGATAACACGGGTTGTCATAATCGCTTTTGCAGAATTTTTGGGCAAGCATCGATCTAGGAAGAGTCTTGCTCAAAGTGGTTGGTGCTTGAATTTATGGCTTGAATCCGACAAGTTGGCCGTTAATGCTAAAACTCGCTCTGTTTATACAGCTTATGAAGTAATTCAAGCAAAATGGGTTTTAGATAAAGATTCTGTGCAAAGTTGGTTTTACCTGACAAATGCGTGGGTGAGAAAGATTTTGCCAAATGCGCCAATCCAAGTATCTCTCCATTCTCTTCAGCTCCAGTCAGTTAGTGAAAATATATTTGTTGAGGTTAGTAATTTACTCGCCTACTTTTTTCAGCGGCTATATATGAGTGGTCACATAACCCGTGAGACTGTTTCGCTTTCGATGGCATTTTTTCATCCCCGTGATACGAGAGGGCTTATTTTTAAAAACTGGAAGAAAAGTTGTGAGGTAGACAAAACCGTACTTGTGACGGGGGTGTTTGATATTTTGCACCAAGAACACATTCGTTTTCTAAGAGTTTCTAGGGCCCTTGGGACAAAATTAGTAGTCGGAATTGAGTCTGATATTCGTGTGCGCAAAATCAAGGGAAAGGGTAGACCAATCAATGAAAGTAATGTCAGAATAATGCAGCTCGAGGCTCTTGGATTTATTGACGAAATTATTTTGTTGCCGGAAGAGTTTTCGAAGCCTTTCGATCATCTACGCTTGTTGCAAGACGTTTGTCCTAGTATTCTAGCAGTGTCATCACACACACCGCATTTGAAAGAGAAACAGAAATTGATGTCAGAAATTGGCGGAGAAGTTAAAGTCGTACTCGAGGAAAATCCTGCAATCTCAACCACTAAAATAATTGCCCGAAAGGAAACTGATGCCAAAGAGTGAAACCGAGTTCGTTTGTCAGTCATGTGGCTGGGCACATCCCAGGTGGGTAGGGCAGTGCTCAGAGTGTGGTGAGTGGAATAGCTTGGTGGAAGAGCAAATCGAGCAGACCACAGGAATTTCAGCGGCTTCCAATAAGCCTGCAAAAAGCTTGTCTCTTCCAGAGGTCGAGCGTCTGAGCCGTTCATTTTCGCGTTTTTCTACGGGCTTCGGGGAGTTGGATCGGGTTTTGGGAAGTACTTCCGATGAAAAAGGGGTCGTACAAGGATCGGTGATTTTACTTGCAGGAGAGCCGGGAATAGGAAAATCTACCTTTTTAACCCAAATTGGACTGAATATGCAGCTGAGTACAAAAAAGACTCAAAAACAGCCAGTTGTGGCTTACTTGTGTGGTGAGGAGAACCCAGAACAGATCCTACTTCGTATCAAACGATTATCAAACTCGGAACACAAATCTTGGGAATTCTTTACTTCCCAGCAAATCGAGTCATCTTTAGCTGCTTTAACAAAACTAAAGCCAGCCTTTGTGATCGCTGACAGTGCTCAAAGTTTTCGCTCCAGAACGCTAACTGGAACTGCTGGCAGCGTTGGTCAAGTGCGCATGGTTACTGACAAATTGACCGAGTGGGCTAAGAAAAACAATATTCCAGTCTTTATTGTTGGCCATGTCACCAAGGGTGGAGGTATTGCAGGACCGAAGGTACTCGAGCATATTGTTGACGTTGTTTTAGAAATTAGCGGCGAGCGCACCACGGACTTGCGATTAGTGAGAGCTCACAAAAACCGATTTGGAGCCACTGACGAGGTCGGTGTTTTTCAAATGACAGAGGCTGGAATGGAAGAGGTGTTGAACCCCTCAGCTATGCTAGTTCAGTCCAGCACTGCTGGCATACCCGGATCTGTCTTGGCGGGGATCTTAGAAGGATCACGACCACTGTTAATAGAGCTGCAGGCATTAGTTGTTCGTTCTCAACTGGCTATGCCGCGTCGGGTGGGCAGGGGAGTGGCCTTATCTAGAATTCAAGTTCTTGCGGCCGTACTTGAGAAGCATTGCGGCTTGCGTTCTTCAGAGCATGACATTTTTCTCAGCGTTGCCGGCGGATTGGTAGTGCGAGAACCAGCTATAGATCTTGGCTGCGCTGTTGCCATTGCTAGTTCCTTGGCAAATAAGCCAGTGCCAAGAGAGATAGCTTTCGTTGGTGAAGTTGGTCTGCTTGGTGAGGTTCGCTCTGTGGCCTTCGGTGAGTCGCGAATCAAAGGCCTGAAAAGACTAGGCGTTTCTAAAGTGATTTCTCATCAGACCCACAATACCGTGGTAGCGGTACTCAAAGAGCTCAAGCTCATAGCCTAAGCCGTTTTTAGGCACAAACTTATCCACATTATCCACTTCTTGTGCACAGGTAAATTCTTGGCATTTCTCTTGTGGAAAAAACCGCTTAATTAGTCGAGTAGTTACAAATAAAAAAACTCTACGGATACTTTACTATAAAACTATAGGTTGACGCGTTAGGCAACAATAGTTATACTACGAACAATTGCTGTATGTCTACTTGTAAATACATCAATAGGATCGTTAACTAATACAAACTATGTTCTTGTGACAAGGGTCAATGGAATAGGGGTTTTGGGAAAGAAAAAAGCATTATTATCGCTGGACAGACCACGAATAATAATGCCTTTTCACACAACCTTCATTCTCGATCATTGAGATGAGAGCGAAGATATAGATGTCTGTAACCTTAGCAGATAGGGTTTGTATTTGTAAATTCGATCTTTCTGATGACAAGAACATCAGAAGTGATCAGGAGCGCTGAGTGGAGGTTCGGCGAGTTGGGCAGGCAGCCGAGCCTCCACTGAGCGCTTTGACATAAGTTGGCTGTTCTGGCATAATAGTCATTCAATTACCTTTTCGCGCGACGTTTCGCATATTTGCATCATGAATTTTTCAGTATCCAGTAAGTAGTTTTAATAGGGGAATGCGGTTATATATCGCAACAAACAAAGTATGGCAACACAAGCAGATGACCAGGGACAAAATGACACACCAAGAAGGGTGCCCGTTGTGCCTTTAAAATCACCAAGTAGACGCAGTAACTCTGGTTCTTATAGGAAAAACTCTGGTGGCAGAGGTCGATCGGACAGAAGTTCTGATCGCAACAATGGCTACAGCAACAGTAACAATAATGATTATGAAGACTACAACAGTGATCGAGAAGACCGTATCTCTCGTATTTCTGAGTCCGCTAATGACGGAGAGCCAGTAATGTTGACAGGAGCTCTAGATACCTCTAGAGATGGCCACGGAATTCTTCGCGCAGGTCTTGACGGAGCTGATGATCGCGATACCTACATTTCAACTTCACTAATTCGTCGCTTTAATCTTCGCCCAGGCGATGAAGTGACCGGACCAGTTAGAGAGCCAAAGGATAACGAGCGCTATTGGGGCTTAATAGAAGTCCAGCAAGTTAATGGTAAGCCAGCAGCAGAGCATCAGAAATTTGATCGACCAAAGTTTCGTTCTTTGACACCTGTCTATCCAGATAGCCAAATCAAGTTAGAAATTGGTGAGGATCCACTTTCTCTTCGTATCATTGACATGATTGCGCCTATTGGAAAAGGACAGAGAAGTCTAATCGTTTCACCTCCTAAGGCTGGAAAAACTTCCTTACTTAAAGATATTGCCACTGGTGTAGCTGCTAACCATCCAGAGATTCACATTATTGCCGTTCTCGTTGGAGAACGACCAGAGGAAGTTACGGACATTCGACGCCACATCGAGCGGATTACCAAGGGAACTGGAAGTGTTGCTGCTAGTAACTTTGATGAATCGGCTGTTGATCAGTGTCGCGTGGCCGAAATTGCGCTTGAAAAAGCCAAGAGACGCGTCGAAGAAGGCCAGGACGTAATGATTCTTCTCGACTCTATTACTAGACTAGCTCGTGCCTATAATCTTTCAATTCCTACATCTGGAAGAACTTTGTCTGGAGGCTTTGATCCTGCCGCCTTGTTCCCACCGAAGAAATTCTTTGGTGCCGCCCGTAATTTTGAAACTCCAGGTAGTTTGACCATCATCGGAACTGCTTTGGTAGACACAGGATCTCGTATGGATGATCTGGTTTATGAAGAGTTCAAAGGAACTGGAAATCAAGAGATTCATCTAAGTAGACGCCAAGCAGAGCGCCGCATTTTCCCAGCTATTGATGTTCAGAGATCTGGAACACGCAGAGACGACTTACTCATGGACTCGATGACTTATCAATCAATTACGACACTCCACCGCATGCTTGATATGCTCGACAGGGAAGAACAATCTTCAACTCTGATAGACAGGCTGCGACGCACCAAGACCAACAAGGAATTTTTAGCATCGCTCAAGGTGTAACGCCATGATTAAGCCCGCCGGAGAACTCCTATCTCACCTCAAGGGTGAACTCGGACAGTTTTTCCAGGCTGTTCGTTGGTACGTTAGATACCGCGGCTATCGAATCTTTGCTCGATTTGAGCTTCTCAAAGACGCTTTGGTTGACGCCCTTTATAAGAAAAGGGGAAGATATGTTCGCCCTTTTCTTCATTTTGCCACTATAGGATTAATCTTTTTTGTGATCACTGTTGGCCCAGTTATTTTGTCACTTAATGATGCGGAAGCCGAGGAAGTCCAGGCTGGAGCAGTCATGCCTGATGGAGCTTTTGGTTCTAGCTTTTATACGCAGCAGGCAGAGGAAGTGCGCCAATTTCGCGGGGGAGAAGTTATTGATCATGTTGTTAGTGAGGGAGAAACTCTCTCAACTATCGCAGAGCGCTATGGTCTTCAAGTCGAAACAATTCTTTGGGAGAATGATTTAACAGAAAAAAGCACTATCAAGCCAGGCCAAGAGCTAAGAATTTTACCAGTGGATGGAATTAGGCATAAAGTTGCTAGAGGCGAGACCATTTTTTCTATTGGCAAAAAATATGGTTTGGAAGATTCCCAGACGCAGGTTATGGTTGACTATCCTTTTAATGAATTTCTAAATGATGAGACTTTTGAGCTCGCTACGGGTCAGTTCCTGATGGTTCCAGAAGGCGTCAAACAAGTGGCTTCTGCTACGGGATCACGACCTACACGAATTGTTCAGACTACGCCTGATGCGGGGTCAGTCACGGCGCTTGGATCCTTTGTTTGGCCAGCCTCCGGAAGTATCACTCAGCGTTATTCCTTTTATCACAAGGCTATCGATATCGCTAATCGAGGAGCAGGACCAATTTTGGCTGCCGATGCAGGCACGGTCATCAGTGCTGGCTGGTTAGATGGTTATGGTTATGGTAATAGAGTGATGATCGATCACGGCAATGGCTATATCACTCTTTACGCCCATATGTCAGTTATTAGCGTTACTGCTGGTCAGCGTGTCAACAGAGGCGACGTTCTTGGTCAAATGGGCAACACTGGTCGATCAACCGGTACTCATTTGCACTTTGAGATTCGCAGATCAGGTACTCTCCTTAATCCCCTCGACTTCCTGTAGAATACGCCCCAATGATAGATATAGTTTTATTACATCTGAAGGCTGGTGCCGGTGGCAACGGCAGAGTTTCTTTTCGCAGAGAAAAATACGTGCAAAAGGGTGGACCCGATGGCGGCGTTGGCGGTCATGGTGGTTCCATCATTGTTCGTGCTGATTCTTCGCAAACAACTTTGCGCTCTTATGCTGGTGTCCACGAGGTTCTTGGCAAATCTGGTGAGCCCGGGGGCAAGAAGCAGTGTTCTGGTTCTGCTGGCGGAGACGTTGTTCTGACCGTGCCAGTTGGTACTGTTTTATGGCTGATGAGTGAAAATCAGGCAGCCAAGCGCAGACGTTTATCCCATGGCTTAGAAGAATTGGCATACTCCAGAGAAGTGCGACGAGAACAGTTTGCTCTAGAGAGAGAAGGCGCAGCCCTACCGCCAAAAACTCCAGATGAGGCAGAGCTACCACCAACTTATTCCGTCAAGTCACTAGCGACAATGCAACCAAGTAATGGTGATTATAAAAAATTGATTTCTTTGACAGAACACGGCCAAGAAGTGGTGGTTTGCCAAGGCGGCTTTGGCGGTCGTGGTAACTTAGCTTTTAAAAGCTCGAGAGAAACCACACCTCTGAAGGCAGAGTTTGGTACGGATGGTGAAGAACGTTACATTATTTTCGAACTACAACTTCTGGCAGATATTGGTCTAGTTGGTTTCCCCAATGCGGGCAAAAGCACTTTATTATCTGTCCTGAGTCAGGCACGACCTAAAATTGGTGCCTATCCATTTACAACTTTAGAGCCAGAATTGGGTATTGTGGCCAATGCCGATAACTCCAAGCAGTTTGTTTTAGCTGATATTCCAGGTTTGATCTCTGGGGCCAGCGAAGGCAAAGGTCTTGGGTTAGCTTTCTTGCGCCACGTTAGAAATACAACCGGGCTTTTATATGTCCTCTCGGTGCCAGAGGAGATGTTGGCAGGCGATCCGTCTCCCAAAGAATGTCTGGCAAACTTAGAAGAACAGTTTAGAGCTTTGCAGGGAGAGCTTAAGGCTTACGACGAATTATTGCTTGAAAAAAGATGGGCAGTTTGTCTGACGAAAAAAGATTTGTATTCTGATGAAATTAGTAAAGCTTTAGAGGCTGCCAAGTTCGGCGGCGAGAAACCAATACTAGTTAGTGCAGCGACGCATGATAATTTGGAAGTCTTAAGAAAACGCTGCTTCCAAATCCTGCAGTAATCACTGCAGGATTCACTTAATTCATTATTAATTTTTCAGCAATATTATTGCTGTGGCTCAACTGGAGCGGCTGGTTGTTCAGGCGCCATGGCGGCATCTTGAAGCAGATTAACATCTTCTCCCGGTGGGTTGATCAGGTTCTGACCATTACTGATGTTTTGGTCAACAATGCTTGGTTGAGCCTGTTGTCCTGGCTGACCAGTAAGACCACCTTGCTGTTGTGCTTGAGCATCTGCCTGTTCCTTTTGTTGGGCCTGTAGCTCTGCTACCTGGGCTGCGATAGGCTCTAACTCTTTAGAGACAGCGGCGTAGTCTTCACTCTCTGGCTCGAGAAGGGCGAGGACGGCTTCATACTCGGTCTTGGCTTGCTCTAGTTGATTCAGCTGAACCAAGGCGTAAGCAAAGTTATAGTGCGCATTAGCCATATCAGGCCTTAACTCCGTCGCTTGTTGGAAGAGAGAAGCAGCCTGTTGTAGCTGTGGTGTCTCGAGTCCCAAGAAGAAGCCTCCGAGCGTGATGCGCAAGTTTGGATTAGTGGGATCGTTTTGGATCGCGCTAACATATGACTGTGTTGTCCACTGCTCGGCGTCTGGAGTGACACTGACCATGTTCTGGTAGATTTGTGCCAAGACAGCCCAGTTCTGAACATCAGTTGGGTCAAGAGTAGTCGCAGATTGCGCTTCTCTGACCGCTTGCTGCAAGAGATCACCAACTTGGGTTTGTTCCTCTTCAGTGATGTCAGCTTTATTTGACAATGACACAGCGATCAGCATGTTGGTCAATGCATATTGGCGGTGATGGTAATCCAAGTATGGATTTAACTCGACCGCACGACGGTGGTTTTCATAAACAGCGACGCCATCATTGGTAGCAGCGGCAACGTTGCCTTTCTGACTCGCTAGCTCGGCGGCATAAGCTCTGCCGACGAAGTAGCTGAGAATACCAACTCCAACGAAGAGCAGACCAGCCATAGCGAAGATTGGACCGGCACTACCAGACTTATTCTTGGTACCTTCTTGTGATTCCATGATGAAAGCAATGCTTGGTGCTTTCAATTTAATCACTGAGAAGTTAGCTCTTTCTGAAGCAATCAGAGCGGCTAAAATTACTGCTTGGATAGCGAGCATGACAATGTTTAGTGGTAAGACCAATTGTAGAATTACAGTTGCGGCAAGCATGATGGCTAGGCCGCGACTTTCAACTGAAGTTTTCATGGTTCTTTTCAGAATTCTGAAAGCCAGAAGACTCCAGGCAATCAGGCCAAAGAAGCCACTAATAGTCAGTAAGTACAGTGGAGCGTCAGCTGCTTGGCTAAAAGGAACGTTCCAACTTTCGGTGCCGTTGACCCACTGGGGTTTGTACTTCAGGTAGGCGTTAGAGTACATAGCTGGACCAACGCCAATAATGGCAGAGCGTGGTTCACGAATGGCATCGAGAGCAACTGACCAACTCGCCTTAAACGATGGCAAAGTCACTTTGGCCACTTGATTTGGCAAGATAGACCAGGCGTGAAGGCCAATACCAATGACGATAATAGGCATGACAATAGCCGTAAGCTTAGAGATATGCCTAGTAGCGATGATTTGGGCGACCAGTCCCGCGGCGATAACAACTAGAACTTGGAGGGCTACAAAAGAAGTTCCAGTCAAGTTAAAGACTAAGGTACTTGGCAACTCTGTGCCAAAGAATTGGTTGAACAGAGCGCTGGGACCAAAGCCGATGAGTTGTAGGCCACTACTCACTGTCAGGAGAGCACCAAGCACGCCGAGAGCTGGCACTATAGATCTGGCTTGCTTTTCTTTCAAAAGAGGACTGCCAAACATAACAACCAATAATCCAGCCAAGAAAATACCGCCAAAGCCAAGGAGGCTTTCGGTTGGGTAAGAACTGGTTAGAAGACTAGAGGTAAGAATGGCACCGCCAAAGAGTAAAAGTGGCAAACTGAAGGGGGACCAGACCATCTCGAGAGTTCTTTTTTGAACAGAGCGAGCGAGGTAGACAACCAGGAGTACCGCAGTCAAGAAGAAGAAGAAATAGGCCTTACTATCAATGATGAAATTATTGGTAAGTGGAGCTACAAATAAAAGAGCGTTGGCAGCAATAGCGACGATGGCACCAA
>PFLP01000024.1:0-11057 GCA_002784625.1 Candidatus Pacebacteria bacterium CG_4_10_14_0_8_um_filter_42_14
ACCATTGATCGGGTTTCCCTTTATAAATGACGTCAGCTTGAGTAGCCAGTTCGGGGGTAATTTCTAAAAGAGCTCCATAGTTGAATTGTGGATATTCTTTTGCCAAACTTACAAATTCGGGGTTTTCTAAGGCATCTGTTCTCAAGGCAAATTGGGCTGGGAGATTTAGTTCTGCTAGCTTTTCGAGCTGTGATCGAAAATTGGCGACGGATCCAGCGTCACAACACTCTTCTCCACGGACTTGATTAAGAATTATGGTGAAGTGTGGTTGATCTGCTGCGAAAGTTTTGTGTGAGAGTGAGAGAGAAATAAGGAGAAACAATATTTTTTTTAGCATGTTTGTTTACTATTTTTCCCAAATAAATATTTTCTTCCAAAGAAAACCTGTGGAACGATCAGTATTATCAGTATACCTCCCAAAAGTAAGGCAAACGAGTTCGGTGAGTTTTTGTCAATGTAATCGCCAACAAAATAAAAAGTAAGGGTAAATGGAATTTCTGATAGTAGAGCTAATGTAGAAAGTGCTGTGGCTCTGTTTTTTGAATCGATAAATTTATTTACGATCACTGACTGAGCGTTGCGGAAAGTTGTCGAGCTAGAGATACGAAGGAGAATCAGTCCACTGCCAAGAGCAATGCCTACGAAAGGCGCAAAAATAAATGAAGTTAGAAGCGCTGCTGATGCTAAAATAAGCAGCTTAGAATTACCGAACCTCTTCCTAAGACTTGGGTAAAAGTGTGAGGCCAAGGCAGCAATAATATAGCCGGTGCCAAAAAGTAGTCCAATTC
This sequence comes from Candidatus Pacebacteria bacterium CG_4_10_14_0_8_um_filter_42_14, assembly GCA_002784625.1. Classification (GTDB taxonomy): domain Bacteria; phylum Patescibacteriota; class Microgenomatia; order UBA1400; family PJMF01; genus UM-FILTER-42-14. The sequence continues at coordinate 789 of PFLP01000024.1, forward strand.
CTTTACCAGTCAGCCCATACTGTACTGCCTGCGATGGGCCAAGAAGACGAAGGGCAAAGAAGTACCCGGCACCTACGGTTGTGAGAAGTAGAGAGATTCTGACAGTTCTTTCGTTCTGGAATAATTCTGAGAATCCCCTGAGATTTTGTTTCATGTAGTTTCTGAAGTTAAATTTCTCTGAGTCAATTCTGGGCTCATCTATAAACAGGCACGATAATGCTGCGATAATATAAAAAGCAGCGGTAATGAGATACGGTCCAGCTGGCCAAACGTCATAAATAAATCCACCAGTGACTGCAGCAACGAACAGGCCAACCCACATCAGCGTTTGAACCTTGGCAGCGACGCCATCATAGCTCGTTTCTTTACCCTCAGATTTCAATGTGTCGTACATAAGCGACTCGTGAGTGCCCGAAAATAGAGATGTGCCAAGACCATTGATAATTCTGCCTATGGCAAAAACAAGGAAGACATTGCCCGTGGCAATGACTAAAAGTCCAGTGGTGCTGATAATGTATGAGAGAAAAAGCGTCCATTTTCTGCCGATCAGATCGCTAATGGCTCCAGTGGGAATCTCAAATAAGTTTGATGAAATAGTTGAAAGAGCGCCAAGAATAGCTACGTGAGTAAAGTCTAGATACCTAAGGAAAAATAGAATCCAAATGGCGACCGGCAGATAAAGCTCATTTACGAAGGCGAGAAAGTAGCCGATTTTTAGGTTCTTATTCACCCAGTTATTCTAGCAGAGGAAGCAAAGTATAATGATCCACACATGCAAAGCACCAGACTTGGCCAATTCACTGTTTATCTTGACCACTCTGAGGAATTCCATTCGCTTAAGCGCGAGATATTTTCTGGGAACGCTTATTATCTAGAGCTGGAAAATCTAGCGCCAAATATTCTCGATGGTGGGGCTCACATTGGTCTTTTCACGCTTTATTACAAACAGCTCTACCCGGCCGCCACAATAACAGCCGTTGAGCCTTTGGCGGAAAATATAGTTCTTCTGGAGCAGAATATTTTTGAGAACCAGCTAGAGGGTGTCACGACTGATCATGTAGCCTTAGCTGATCACGACGGGGCGATGAAATTATATTTTGATGCTACTCCGGAGAAGTGGTTTTCTACCGCGGGGCTGCACAATGGAGCCTGGAGCGGAGCTCAAAAATCTGATTCTCGCACCGTGCCGACGAAAACATTGAGCTCATATTTGCGAGAACAAAAATTTGATTTGGTAAAGTTAGATATTGAAGGTGCGGAGCTCGGCGTAATTGCAGAATCCAAAGCTCTGCTCTCTCGTTCTGATCAGTACTTAATTGAGTTTCATCCCAGAAACGGAAGCAAGATTGAACAATTGGAAAAAATATTTACTGATCGTGGGTTTAAAGTTCAGAGTGAAAAAACAAGCCGAGCTGGCCTGCAGCTACTTCATGCTTGGTCTTAGCAGGAGTGCGTCATTGCGGGGAGTCTTGCCCTCAGTCTAAGATCCTGTTATCCTCAGATTCATGTTTATTTTGCTCTGTTTTGTATTTCTTATCTCACCAGTGAAAGCTGAGGCATACCTTGATCCCGGCACTGGAAGCTATATTACGCAAGTTGCAATTGGACTAATATTTGGAGGAGGGTACCTTTTTAAGGTATATTTCTCAAAAATTCGTTCTTTTTTTTCTAATTTTCACAAGTCTCTGAATAAAAGTGACAAAAAACAAGACTAATTACATAGATCCGGGATCTTTTCGTGATCCAAGCGGATTTGTCTATTATAAAAATGGCAAAATATACCGCCAGGTTTCCTACGGCTACCAAGAAACGTTTGAAAACAAAACATTTTCTGATTTACTGAAGAAACTAGTAGAAGAACGACTCATTGTTCCTTTCAAGCGCGCAAACAGCACCTTGGCTTTTGATAAGTTTGCGGTGGCAGTCTTGGAAGTAGAAAAAATTCCGTTCATTTCATACCCATACGAATGGAGTTTTGGTCAGCTCCGCGACGCAGCTCTTTTGACCTTGAAAATTCAACTGATTGCTATGGAGTTTGGCTACTCATTAAAAGATGCATCAGCATATAATGTGCAGTTCATTGGTTCACATCCAATCTTTATTGATCATTTTTCTTTTGAACCATATGACACAAAAAAACCTTGGATTGCGTATAAACAATTTTGTGAGCATTTTTTAGGTCCTCTTCTCCTTTTGAAGTATACAAGTGGCACACTAGGTAAATTGCAGAGATTGTATCTTGATGGCATTCCACTAACGATTGTAAGTAAGTTGCTTCCAAAGCAAACGTATCTGAAACCAAGTATTGCCCTCCACGTTCATCTGCACGCAAGAAATCAGATAAGATACCAAGACAACCATGCGAAAATTACGTCACAAATTTCTTTCAGTGAGCAGAAAATGAAAGCTTTGCTCGATAGCTTGGAGACTGTGGTTAGTGGTTTGAGTTTGCCCCGGCGTAAAACTGAATGGGGTGAGTACTATACTTTTACCAATTACTCGGATAAGGCTTTTGATAGCAAGAAAAACATTGTCAGTGGTTTTATCTCTGAAGTAGATGCAAAAAGTGTTTGGGATATTGGGGCAAACACAGGCGAGTTTAGTAGGCTTGCCAGTACGAAAAAAATTCCAACTGTAGCGTTTGATATTGATCCCGATGCCGTTGAAAAAAATTACAACAAAGCTCGTGAGAGTAATGACCAATTTTTACTTCCTTTGTTAATGGATTTTTCAAATCCAAGTCCTGGTTTGGGATGGAATCATTCTGAGAGAAAGTCTCTTTCGCAGCGAGGAAAGGCTGATCTAGTCATGGCACTAGCGCTCATTCACCATCTTGCTATTTCAAACAACCTTCCGCTACCTAGCATAGCTCACTACTTTGCCAGTATCTGTAAATTTATAATTATCGAGTTTATTCCTAAAGAAGATTCTCAGGTACAGAAGCTACTTGCAAATCGTGAAGATATTTTTGAAAATTATGATAAATTCTCTTTTGAGGGCGCATTTGAAAAATACTTTGACCTCATCGCAAAGGAACCGATTCTGAAAAAATCCCTGCGTACGATATACCTATATAAGGCTAAGGAATGAAGCGTCTTTATTTCTTAATTCCTCCTTTTATTCTTAGCGTGATTCCAACGATTTCAGAATACAACCACAATATAAAGTATCTGACAATAGATCGAACTTTCCTTCCTTTCGAACTTTCATTGCTATTTGGCATGGCTGTTGTGTTTCTTTTTTCAATTATTCTTAGAAATAGGCAAAAAACTAGCATTCTTTCATCTATAAGTATTTTTCTTTTTTTCTCTTATGGGTATTTTTATTTGATACTTGGAGATTCGATTATTGTCAATTTCCTTCCATTTAGCTTGAACATTTTTTTGTTTGCGATTTGTCTATTTCTTTTTATTGGAGTTTGGTATCTTTTGCGTACAAAAAAAATAGATCTTATTAAAATTCAGACGCTACTAATTGTCTTCTCAGGCTCAATACTATTGATTAATCTGATGCAGATTATTCCCTTTGAAATAACCAGATCAATTTCTGCTCATAGACTCAAAAGTTATTTAAGTGAAAACACAGTGAATCCACACATATCAAATTTGAATGATAATGACAAACCAGATATTTATTACTTTATCTTCGATAGGTATGCTCGTCAGGATGTGCTGGATGAATATCTTGGTTTTGATAATTCTGAATTTGTTTCAGAACTTGATTCTGAAGGCTTCTACGTTGCCTCTCGTAGCGCGGCAAACTACCCGCATACTTTTTTATCATTATCATCATCACTTAATATGACTTATCTAGATGGAGTGGAGGAATCTTTGGGAGTAGATAATTTGGCTGAAACGCCTGTCTATGATCAGCTAATCCAAAAGAATGAAGTTGAAAAGGTTCTGCAAAAGGCTGGATACCGCTATGTAGTTGCAGGAGATTTTTGGGATCCAACAAGAACAGCCCCAGATTCTGAAGAATTAATAAATTTGTTTTCTACTTTTGACGAATTTCATTTGTATATATATGAGCGGACCGCTCTTAATTCTTTTTTAGGGATGATTTCTGATAAGCAGATCTATACAGGTGTTGAAAGATTGGAACGTATCGCAAAGAATCTTTATTACCGTTTGGATGGAATAACAAGTCAATCTAACAACAGCACTCCGGACTTTGTTTTTGCTCACTTTCTTTTGCCACATGAGCCAGTGGTGTTTGCTCCTGATTGCCAGCCTATGTCTTTTGAGGATATACGCTCACTTTCTCCTGAGGAAGGATACCTTGTGCAGCTACAGTGTGCAAATAAAATTATGATTGAGATTGCACATCAAACTAAGGAGACCTCGAAGAGACCGGTGGTCATCATTTTCCAGTCGGATGAAGGGCCATTCAAACCTACTAAGTATTTTAATGTTGATGGCGAGCTGATTCCAAACGACGATGAGGCAAGACATATACATAGCAGTATCTTGAATGCAATTTATCTATCTCCACGACCTTCCGACGAGTCCGTAGACTATGCAAAGCTTGGTTTCACTGATGATATGACTCCGGTCAACACATTCAGAATAATCTTTAATTACTATTTTGATGCCAGCCTGCCGCTTCTTGAAAATAAAACCTACCTATCTAGTCAAAAACAGCCCTATAATTTTTTCCAAATAGAAACTTATTGATTTTGTTTTAATTCTGGAAAAATAAGATACAAAAATTCTCTCGCAGCATGTCTATTTTTGCCCTTATACGGGTAATCATGGATGTCGAATCCAGGAGTGTCGTTTATCTCGATAATAACGTAGCTGTTCTTGGTCTGTTTTTTACTAATATCCTTGGTCATAAAATCTATGCCTGCAAAAGACAAGCCTGGAATGGTTCTGATTGCTTTCAGAGCTATCTTTATGACACTCGGGTGAGCTATATCTGTACAGTCGATAGCTTCTCCACCCTGAGAAACGTTAGAGACTTTCCGAACAAATATTTGTTTTCCCTTTTTCGGTACAGTAGAAATATTGAGTCCTTGTTCTGTCAGATAATCATGCAAGCTTTTATCGATACAAATTTTAAGATGAGACTTGTCACTCCCCTTCGTTCCTCTGATATCCTCTTTATTTCTTGTGGCGATTAGCCTTTTGATTGAGCTCTCCCCATCCCCAACTACATTTGCAGGTATCCTATTGAGAATACCGATCACTTTCTCTCGTGAAAGTAAAATCCGATATTCATTTCCGGCAAACATTTCTTCAATGATCACTCCAGCATGTTTTTTATTAGAATTAGAAAAAGCCAGTTCAATCGCTTCCAGATATTTCTTTTTGGTTGTGATATTTACGGAAACTTCATCTCCCCAGCTACCATTACTCGGCTTTACCACTAATGGTTTTTTCAAATATTCGAACACCGTATCAAGAAAATCACCATCAGATTCTCTTCGAATTCTAAACCCACGAGGAACGGTTATTCCTGCTTGCTGTAAGAGATTGCTAGTGATTTTCTTGTTATTGCAAGCATACTTGGCTATAGCTGTCGTTGATGAAGGCAGTTGGTGGTAGTATGAGCGTTCTATACCCTTGTAAGTCAAAGTCACTATTTGGGTACCAGGAATTATTTTCCATTTCACTCCGTGTTTTTCAGCTTCAACGATAACTAATCTGGAACTGTTGCTGAGATTTTTACTCACCATTAGGCCTTTAGGTGAGAAATATGTATAAACTAATTTTGGCAAAGATAACTCTCTTATTTTTTCTAAGAAACACTATAACAGAAATCTCTCTCAAGAGCAATATTATGGGATGCATATTCTTATGCCCTCTCCTTACCATTCGAGTTGGGGTACAATGAACACTTGTAAATTATGAACATTTTTCAAGCAATTATTTTCGGTGTTGTTGAGGGAATTAGTGAGTTTCTTCCTATCTCATCGACCTTTCACTTACTCCTTACCAAAGACGCCCTGGGCCTCGCCGATAGCTTCTTTCTCAATAACTTTATCGTCATCATTCAGTCAGGGGCCATCTTTGCAGCTATTGCGCTTTATGCCAAGAAAATATTACTAAATCGCAAACTGATTATAAATTTACTTTTGTCATTCTTCCCCACGGCGGTAATTGGATTACTCGGTCATAGCTTTATTAAGGACACTTTATTTTCAAGTACCACTACGCAGCTAGTTAGCTTCATTGGTGTGGGTATTTTATTTTTGGTGGCTGAGAAATATTTTGGCAAAAAAGAACAGCTATTGACGTCAGATCAGATTACTACCAAGGACGCTCTTCTGATTGGTCTCGCCCAAAGCTTTGCCATTATTCCTGGAGTTTCCAGATCGGGTATTGTTCTCCTTTTTATGCTCTGGAGAGGCTACAAGAGAGCAAGCTCTGCTGAATACACCTTTATGCTAGGAATACCCACACTTCTCGCAGCCTCTGCTTTAGACATGCTTGGATTAATTCAGCAACCTGAATCGATAACACCACTTCTTATGCCGCTTGCGGTTGGTTGGATTGTCTCTTTTATTGTTGCTCTTTTTGCCATGAAGTGGCTTGTTGAATATCTTAAAAAGCACAGTCTGAGTATTTTTGGTTGGTATCGCATTGCAGTGGGGTTGTTTTTGAGTTTCTTTGTTTAGATTATTGATGCACTTGGGTCAATTTCAACATCACTTTTATTTATTCTAAATATAATAGCCCCCATAAAAATCAGGCATCCCATAAGCAGAAACGCACTTTGCACAGATATGTCTGCTACATATCCGATAAGGAGTCCTAAGAGGGCAATGTACAGGCTTAACAGCATATTAATGCTAGATAAGGTAGTGGCTCGAATGTTACTTGGTATGTGAATATTATAGTAGTCAGCGAGCAGCGGATCCTGGAGATGAATAAATCCAAAATTCAGAATGAAAAGAACTGGAGCGAGTGCGAAAAATATTGAAGAAGACATGAGAAAATAAAAGATAGCTGGTAGTAGTACAGCAATTATTATTGCTTTGTTCATGCCAATCTTTTTTTCAAAAAGATACGCGTACTTGCTTAATACGGCTGCCAGCACTCCTCCCATTCCCAAGGTAATCCCCAGCCAGAATAGATTGATACCTGCCAATGAGTAGTAAGGCGGTTGAAAATTACCCAAAAAAGCGACGAATGGGGTTGTAAACAAGCCAAATAAAATTATTCTCCTAAGTTTTTTCGATTTATTAATCAGCGTAAAGCTAGATTTTAGGACAGCTAGCGGTGATTTCTCTTTTGATTCGTAGGGCATCTTCGGTTCTTTCAGGAGAAAGCTTGAAACAAAGGCAATTGCAACATTTACAACAGTTAAAATAATACTTAATTGTATTTTGCTAGGTTCTAGTCCGGCTAGTAGAAAACTGCTGAGGATTGCTCCCAGCACGTGTCCTGTTTGAGCCCAAAATGCCTTGATGCCAGCAGCCTTCTTCATTAGTTCCTGCTTACCTTCTTCGATTAATGAGTCATATAATAAAGCGTCAATACAGCCAGATTGGAAAGCAAATCCCACACCTGCAATTACAGAAATTGCCGCAAAGTGTATGTATTGTGTTCCAAATAAAAATACAATTTCTCCAAGCAATTGAAAAAGTAAGGCGACAATTATTGATGATTTTCTTCCAATTTTGTCAGCAATTATGCCAGTAGGAATTTCTGATAAGAAAATTGTGCCAATAAGGATGCTTGTTAAAGAAGTGACTTCAAGAAGGCTGAGACCCTTCCTCTGAAGATATATTGTAAGTATCGGTAGATACAAATAGAAAGAAGAGAAAAATGCTACCAAAGACAAGTAGCGAACGTTGCGCGGAAGCTTCATTCAGTAATTCTAGCAGCTAAATTTCACTTACCCAAAAGTAAAGGCATAGACTTCGACATTATTGTCCATAAACTCAATGGTGAGTTGATGTTTGCCGGCGTTTGGTAGTTTGACTAACTTATACAACCGGTCGGTATCGACCGTGACGAGGCCATCGTGATTATCTTCACCAGGGAATTGAACTTCTCCATCAACTAGAACTTTTAGTTGTCCCGAGCCATTTTTTGGTCGAGCAACTAGATAAACATCCCCAGCCTCGAATTTCAATTGCAGTTTGGCGCCAGTGCTTGGGGCTGCATATTCTGGCATGACTGACCAGTTGCCTTCGTAGGCAAAGGAGTTAATTGGCAAAATTTTTGGCGATGAGTATGTCATCGGTTGATCAGGAACAATTTTTTCAGGGGATGAAAAATGTTGAATCCGTGACGAGCCTAAATACAGCTCTGGGGTTTTTGATTGAATTGCATATTCTTGATTGCTGATGGTTTCTGAAACTTGTGAGCCGGCCTCTTTTAGTAGTTGCTGGATCATCTTTTCTGTTTCGTCGTACTTTCCTTCACCAAAGTGGTTGTAGCGAACCATACCATCCTTATCAATTAAGTACTTGGCAGGCCAGTAATGGTTGTCATAGGCTCTCCAAGTGGCATAGTCGTTGTCCTGCATAACGGGATAGGTCAGGCCAAAATCAGCGATGGCTCGCTGAACATTTTTAGCTACTTTTTCGAACTCAAATTCAGGCGCGTGGACTCCAATGATTACTAGGCCGTCATCCTGGTATTTCTCCCACCAGTCTCTCAGATATGGCAAGGTTCTTTGACAGTTAATACAAGAGTAAGTCCAGAAATCAACGAGGACAACTTTGCCTTTTAGATCAGCCAGCTTTAGTGGCTCTGAATTAAACCACTGTCCGCCAACGATTAATTCAGGAGCGAGAGCGCCCTTAACCCCCACTCTCTTCAGTTGTGATTGTATTTTTTCGGTATCCTCAAACTTGGTCAAATTAGTGCCATAGTTTGGAAAGGCATTAATAATAAAAGTTTGGAAAGAACGATCGAGGTTAAAGAAGATGGCCACTGCGGTCAAAATCATCAGCACTCCAAAGCTTTTTTGAATCCTTGAAGTATTTCTCACAAGCCATGGTACTTTTTGTAAAGCAGTCGATCCTGCCATCATGATGATGAACAAGGGAATGGCTGTGCCGAGCGTATAGGAAAACGTCACAATAAAAGCCTGGGCCGTCACGGTTCCTGTAATGGCCAGACTGATCACCGAAGCAAGAATTGGCCCGACACAAGGTGTCCACAAGAGTCCCAGAGACAGGCCAATGAGAAGCCCCCCGCCGAAGCCAGTTCTTTTCTGTCCGGATGGAACGAGATTGGCGAAGCGACTGAACAACTTTTCCAGCTCAGTTTGAATTTGGGGAATGAGTAGGCTGGCTCCAAATACTGCCAAAATTATAATTGAAACAAATCTCAATGAACCAGCCGGAATTCCACTCAGCTTGACGATAGTTGATAGAAAAAGTGTAAAAAACGTGAAGCTACCAATGAATCCAAGAACAACTCCGAGAGGTTTTTGTTTTCCAGATCCGTCAGCAGAAGACAAGATGATCGGCAGCAGTGGCAAAATACATGGTGATAAGACCGTGACGATTCCAGCAAGGAAGGCAAAGGCGATGAGAAGAAACATGTGGAATCCAATTACTTTATATTTGCAACTAGTTCTTCTATTCCCCCACCATTCCACTTGGTAATTTCGTTACCTTTGTCATCAATTTGAACAAAGGTGTGCTGGTAGGTTATGCCATATTTCTTTGCCAAGGCTTTTTCTGCCTCGTCAGTGTCGGTGTCAGCATAGTTGACTCGAATGACTGATAAGTCGGTAGGAATTTCAGAGTCATTGTCAGTGAAATCTTCATTGGCAACTTTGCATGTTGGACACCAATTAGCGTAGAAGTACAAAACAGTCCTCGGAGTTGTCACGCTAGCCAGCGCTTCTGGAGAGAAAACAGTATATCTGCTTGTTGATTCCATCATCGCTTCGTCAGTCACGACTTCTTCTTTCATCATCGCAGCTTCTTCTGGCGCTTCAGTCTCAGTCTTTTCCATCATTGCTTCGTTTTGGAGAGCCGTGTCAATCTGGTTATCTGAGTTTGAGCGGATTGTGTACGCTATAACCCCTCCAAAAATCAAGATTGCTGTGACCGAGATCATTAATGTGGTGCTTTTCATAAATTTCCTTTCACATATAGTAAAGGACGCTAGATTTAAATGTGTAGTGTATTTTACATTTGGTTATGAGCGTGGTTAAAAAAGTATATAAATCTATATATCTAGATCTCGAAAAGATACATCTATTGTAATAAATGAATTTCCTACTACAATGAAAATTAACGACTTGTAGCCGCTGAAGTAAAATATTGAAGGAGATGAGTGCTAAACTATCAAGTGA
>PFLP01000024.1:11075-11356 GCA_002784625.1 Candidatus Pacebacteria bacterium CG_4_10_14_0_8_um_filter_42_14
TATTTTCTCGTGTTGCACTAAGCTACGTTTTCATTTTCTCCACTCTTTTCAACTCTTTTGCTCCCGCCCTTTTTCTTATCACTCCGGTTTTTGCCTCCGAATCTCCACAAACAAACTTTGCCTATATAGATAGTACTCATAGTTTCGATTTGAGTGTTTCTCCAGTTAACAACGACGTCGCATATGGTCTTTTCTATAAGACCCCAGAGAAAATAGAAGCCGTTCTTGGCGGTGGAAAAGCAATTAGTAGTAGATATCAAACTTCTATTTATGCTGGCACA
>PFLP01000010.1:0-331 GCA_002784625.1 Candidatus Pacebacteria bacterium CG_4_10_14_0_8_um_filter_42_14
AAAAGATTCTCATGAGGCTACCGCTTATTCTAGCACTAGAAACTAATTAGTGAGAAAAATAGATTTAAGAGAGATTAGACTCCACTCTAAAATAGAGTTTACCATCAACTACTGACTTTTTAATAGCTTCTATAGAAAAGAAGTATCGTCGTCAAGATCGTTGGCTCCGTAACTACGCACTCCTTTACTGTCCTTGAGCAAATATGCAACATCAGCTAAAAATAATTTTAATGATCTGGCTGTTTTGTTTCTGAACCTCTTCCCATAATTCCTTTCTTCTAGTGACTTTAATAATATCATAGTATATCAATACAACTTCACACATTTTTCT
>PFLP01000010.1:340-563 GCA_002784625.1 Candidatus Pacebacteria bacterium CG_4_10_14_0_8_um_filter_42_14
GGAGAATTGTAAATTTTATCAATAGAGCCGTAATTTAGAGTGTACTCCAAATAATCAGTGGTTTTTTTAGAGTACACTCCAAATTTTTTATCCCATAACTTCTGCTCTTCCAGATCTACCAGACAGGTGTTATACTATGGGACTCCATAGGCTCCTCAGGGAAGGGAAATAAGGAAAAATGCGCAAAAATTTTAGGCGTTATCTCTGGTTTGTGTGGCAATAC
>PFLP01000010.1:654-859 GCA_002784625.1 Candidatus Pacebacteria bacterium CG_4_10_14_0_8_um_filter_42_14
ATTTGGCAGTTCGATTGACCAGAGTGCTCTTCGACATTCTCCAGTTCGTCACTGGTGATATGGTACTTCTTCCAATGGCTCGCGATGTTCGCCTCATGGTGTTTGAAAAAATTCAAGATCTTGACTTTGCTTATCATCTAAACAAAAGCACCGGCTCGCTCATCTCTGCGTTCAAGCGTGGTGACACAGCTGTCTTTTCGCTTTT
>PFLP01000010.1:983-3012 GCA_002784625.1 Candidatus Pacebacteria bacterium CG_4_10_14_0_8_um_filter_42_14
TTTGCCAAGTTGCTCGTAAGTAAAAATGTAAAAACTCTTCGCGAATTCAATGATGAGGAAGACAAAGTATCGGCAATCATCACTGATAATCTAATTAACTTTGAGACCGTCAAATTATTTGCCAAAGAGTCTTTTGAGCGCAACAAGCTGCGGAAGGCTTTCGCCCCCTGGCTGAAAAAGCTCTGGGCTTTCGCGCTGACTTTTCGCGTCATTGATTTGGCTATTGGTGGCGTCGGGAATCTCGGCTTTGGCTTAATTCTCTGGCTGGCTCTGAAACAATATGTGGCTGGGATTATCTCAGCTGGTGACTTTATTATGCTTTTGGGCTTCTTGGTCGAGTTCTATGGGCGACTTTATGATCTTATTTTCAGGCTCCGCGATCTGGTCAAAGAGCAAGTTGATTTAGAAAAATACTTCGCTGTTTTGCCAATGAAAACACAGGTTAAAGATCCCGCCAAACCAAAGGAGCTGAAATCAGCTAAAGGCGAAATTTTATTTGACAAAATTAATTTTAGTTATGGAGAGGGCAAAGGCTCTGCTCTTTCAGATATTTCTATTCGCATCAGACAAGGTCAGACTGTGGCTTTGGTCGGCCATTCTGGCGCAGGTAAGTCGACAGTGGTGAAACTGCTTCTCAGGCTTTTTGACCCTAAATCTGGAACTATTTCGATTGACGGCATGCCTATTAAGCAGATGACCAAAAGCTACCTAAGATCAATGATCGGCGTCGTCCCGCAGGAACCAATTTTGTTTAATAACACCGTTGGTTATAACATTCGCTATGGACGTGACCAAGTTTCGGAACAAGAACTTCATGCAGCGGCTAAGATGGCCCATGCCCACGATTTTATTACTGCTCTGCCAAAGGGCTATGACTCTTTGGTCGGCGAGCGTGGAATTAAACTTTCTGGCGGTCAAAAGCAGCGCCTGGCTATTGCCAGAATGATTTTGTCAAATCCTAGCATTGTCGTTTTTGATGAAGCTACGTCACAGCTAGACAGTGAATCAGAACAAAAAATCCAAGACGCATTCTGGAGGGTCACTGCTGATAAAACGACTATTATCGTCGCCCATCGTCTATCGACTGTCGTCAAGGCAGATAAAATTATTGTTATGGAAGATGGAAAAATTGTTGAAGTCGGCTCTCACCAAGAGCTGGTCGTGAAAGATGGCCTATACGCGAACTTTTGGCGACTACAAACGTTGGGGTAGCTTCAACAAAATTAATTATTGATTTTACCAATTGCTGCAAAGATTTCTTCAAATGAATCGACCACAAGATCGGCGTCTGTCAACATGTCTCTAGGATGGGTTGTCGTAACGCCAATACAAAAACATCCCGCAGCCTTCGCTGAGACGACACCACTGCGAGAATCCTCAATCACCACGCACTCTTCTGGTCTAAGACCTAGCATCGAAGTAGTTTTTAAATATGGCTCTGGGTTTGGCTTGCCTTCACTTACATCATCGGCCGAGACGATAATTTTAAAATACGAATCAATTTCAAATTCTTTTAAAACTAAATCAATCTCCGCTCTTGAGGCGCTGGAAGTGAGTGCGAGAACAAAACTTTTTGATAAATTCTTGATGAGATCAATAACATCATCGCAGCTCTTTTTGTATATCGGAAAAAGTCTTAAGTAGGCCTCACTTTTTCTATCCAAAAGATCATCTATCGGAAGCTCTCGTGAGAATTTTTTCTCCATAGCCTCAAAACCAGCTTTATCAGTTCTTCCTGCACAATTTTCTAAATAATCCTGATGAGAAATGCTGATTCCGAAAGGCTGAAGAACTTCGCCAAATGCCATTTCATGGACATATTCATCATCAATGATGACTCCATTCATATCAAAAAGGACGGCTTTTATCACAAAGCCTTATTTATAAGTGAGTCTAGCATTGGGTAAAGTATATATTAATTGCTATAATCTGCCCCATGTCATTCGCTCTTTCTGACAAGCAAAACAGAAACGTCACGCTTTACTATCTTCACGTATTTCTCTACAGCCTGTGGTTTTTTGAGGGCGTG
>PFLP01000062.1 GCA_002784625.1 Candidatus Pacebacteria bacterium CG_4_10_14_0_8_um_filter_42_14
ACGAGGGTTTTGGCCTGGTGACCATTGAGGCTATGGCCTTGGGAAAACCAGTGGTAGCCTTCGATCATGGTCCTGGAAATGAGATTGTTGTTGATGGAAAAACTGGTTTGTTGGCAAAGTCTGGAGATGTTCATGACTTGGCGAAAAAAATCATCAGAGTACTTGAGGATCGAGATTTGGCTGAAAGTTTGGGAAGGGCTGGTAGAAAAAGATTTTTAGAAAAATATCAGATTGAGAAGTGTGTGAGGGAGTACGAGACTTTACTCCACCCCATACTCTAGCTCTTCAATCGCTGATTTTAGTTTGGCTTTATCGACAAGAGTGGGGTCGAAAATGACAGTTGTTGTGGCTTTAGCATAGCTGGTGTTTGAGCTTACGACGCCATCGATCTCTTCCAGAGTATCATCGATATTCATGCTGCAGCTGGTGCAGTGCATCCCGTCGATTTTGAAGTTAGCCGTTTCGCCAGTTGTTTTTTTCTTTGAAAAACTAAACATAATTTCCTTCCTAGATAACTTCTAGTGTCCCTGAGTACATACCCATAGAGCAAGTGAAGATGAATTTTCCAGCTTTATTGGGTGTAAATGTTAGCGTCTGCGAATCCGTAGCTTTAAGCGAGGCTCTAACTCCGAACTCTTTGAGAATAAAAGACAGGGCGCAGGAATAGACGCCATTGCTCGTGAGGGTGAGCTCGACAGGAATGCCTTTTTTAACCCTGAGGTAGTTAGGATTGTAGCCATTATCTAGAACCTCTATAGAAACAGCCTGAACGCCATTTGTTGTTGGCGTTGTGGCCACATTTGAAAATCTGTCATCAGAGAAAAAGTAAGTGATGGGACTCACCAGTCTGTTAAGTGTTAAAGGTGAATTAGTGACGAGCATAACGCCGTTAATACTGAAGACAGCCATGGCGACCAGGGCGTAGGCAGCGACTTTAGTGAATTTTTCATACCAGCCCTCGCTGAGCTTAGCCGTGGCGATGCCGATGATGGCAAATAGAGGAATTGTGCCGAGAACAAAGAAGAACATGGTTAGAGCACCCTGGATTGGATTACCGGTATTGATGGCTAAAACTTCCATGGCTTGAGTGACGCCGCAAGGGATGAAAATTGTCATCGATCCTAGGAGCACTGGAGCGAAAAGCGCGCGACTTTTGCTAGTATTTTTGATGTATCGCTGGAGAAATCGCGGTGGCTGAAAGGCGACGTAGCGAAAGATGGGATGAACTCGGAGGAGGTTCATGGCCGTGGCGAACATGAAAAGGGCCGTGAATGTCTGGAAACCAAGTTTCACGCCTAGGCTGAGGGTGATGGCAGACCCCAAGACACCGAGAAGAAAGCCGAGGATGGTGTGGGCAACAAGCTTGGCGGCGAGGAACATCAGGACTGGCATCCAGTCTAAGTAATCGAATGATTTTAGGCTGAAGTTATTGCCTTGAAGGTTTTTGAGATACTTCTGCTTTTTTTGTGCTTTCTTTATTTCTTTATCAGACAAAAGTTCTGAGTGCTCTTGATCCTTTTGGTTAGCGATGACACTGGCGAGTAAGCCACCTTGGACTGCCAGGCAAGCGAGTCCTCCAGTAGTCAGGCCAGTAAAAAAGATAATGAGAAAGTTCATGGTTCGAGTTCCTTATTGTAGCTTAGTGTTCCTGAGTCGGAGTGCATTAAATACGACACTAACACTTGAGAAAGCCATGGCTCCACCAGCCAACATCGGATTTAATAATACACCGAAAAACGGATAGAGGGCACCCATGGCGACGGGGATAAGGACAACATTGTAGCCGAAGGCCCAAAACAAGTTTTGTCTAATATTGGTCATGGTGGCGTGGGAAAGTCGCAGCGCGGCTGGAACTAGCGATATATCACTTCTTAAAAGCGTAATTCCAGCGGACTCTATCGCGACATCGGTCCCACCTCCCATGGCGATGCCGACATCAGCGGCGGCCAGAGCGGGGGCGTCATTGATGCCATCGCCAACCATAGCCAGAACCGGAAAGCGCTTGCGTAAGTCTCTAATTGTCTGTTCTTTTTGGTCCGGCAGCACTTCGGCGACGAACTCAGTGATGCCCGCCTGTTTGGCGATCGTGGTTGCGGCTTGTTTATTATCGCCGGTCAGCATAATGCTCTCGATGCCCATTTTTTTCAAAGTCGCCACGGTTTCAGCGGAGCTTGATTTTAGCGCATCGGCAATGCTGAGAATGACTGCGAGTTTCGCGTCGATAGTCATACTGACAACGGTGTGACCCTGCTCTGCCAGAGAGCTGATCATTTTTTGCTGCTGTGCCGTCAGCGAGAGGTTTTTTTGAGTCAAAAGCGATTGGTTGCCGACGAGAATATTTTTACCACTAACTTTGGCCTCTACTCCCCGACCTGGAACATCGGTGAAAGAGCTGACGACAATTTTTTTCACAGCTTTACCTTTAAGATGCCTATCAACATAGGAAACAATTGCTTGCGCCAACGGATGATGAGAAAGTTCTTCGACGGCTTTAAGAATGGCCAGAGTTCGGGTTTTATCTTCATGGAAAATCTCGACTTGTTGGACGGCTGGTTTGCCCTCAGTGAGTGTGCCAGTTTTGTCAAAAACCACAGCTTTGACCTTGTTAGCAATTTCTAGAGCGCGAGCATCCTTAATGAGAATGCCGTTTTTAGCACCTATACCCATGCCGACCATAAGAGAAGTTGGGGTGGCGAGACCCAGGGCGCAGGGACAGGCGATGATGAGAACATTGATCATGCTGACCAGGGCGAGCGGGAAACGTGGGTCTGGTCCGAAGATCATCCAGACGGCAAAAGTGACGAGTGCAGTCACGATCACGACAGGCACAAAGTAAGAAGCAATGGTGTCGACGAGAGCCTGGATTGGTGGCTTGGAGCCCTGGGCGGCTTTCACCAGCCTAATGATGTTGGCGAGCATGGTTTCAGAGCCAATTTTTTCGGCCTTGATCTGAATACTGCCCGACTGATTCATGGTGGCGCCAACAACTTTGTCGCCCTTTGTCTTCTCAACAGGGATGCTCTCCCCCGTTACCATGCTTTCGTCTACGGCCGACATGCCCTCGATCACCACGCCGTCGACGGGAATTTTTTGGCCAGGTTTCACCAAGACAAAGTCACCAAGCTTGACTTGCTCGATCGGGACTTCGACCCAGTCGTCTCCTTGGCGGACCATGGCTGTTTTGGCTTGGAGATTCAGGAGTTCTTTAATCGCTGATGAAGTGCGAGCTTTGGCTCTGATCTCGAGGTATTTTCCGAGCAGAATAAAAGTGATGATGGCGGCCCCGGCTTCAAAATAAACGTGCTGCTCGATCCCGTATTGATTAAACCAGCTAGCAAAAACGGTTACCGCCACAGAATAGAAATAAGCAACAGAAGTGCCGAGGGCGACCAGAGTGTCCATATTGGAGGAACCATTTTTTAGTCCGGACCAAGCGCCTTGATAGAAACGCTTGCCTGCCCAGAACTGAATCGGGGTGGCGAGTAGCCATAGAAGCCAGGGACTACTCATAAACATTGGCATTCCTGGCAACATGCTGGTGAGCAGGACTAACATCAGTCCTCCGCTAATAATCAGAGTTTTCTTGAGTGAATCCAGTTCTTTGGTACGTTCTTGTTCTGCAAGATCAGAGTTTTCTTCGCCCTCAAAATGGGCGGTATAACCGATGGATTTGATAGCCTTTTCGAAGTCTTTTTCACCAGTTTTTTTCTGATCAAAATCGACCGTTGCCTGTTCATTGGCATAATTGACTGAAGCGTTAGAGACGCCTGGAGTTTTTTTAAGCTTTCTCTGGATATTACTAGCGCAGCTGGCACAGTGCATGCCGGAGACGTGGAAGGAAGTAGTGTTATTTTTGGGAGTAGGCATCCGGATCTTTCTTAAAAGTTTTTAGACAACCGCTGGCACAAAAGTAGTACTCCTGTCCAGAGTGCTGAGTTTGAAAACCAGCGGTTTTTGGTGAAAGTCTCATGTGACAAACGGGATCTTGGGTCAGGGGTAGCAGGTCTTGCATTTTCATGGTTAGCTCACCCGCGATTTCACTTCCCTTGTTTTGTTCGATCAAGACTGAGCGAAGCAAATCACTTGCCACAATAATGTTGGGATTACTAACTTTGTAGTACATCTGCTTGCCATCGCGGCGACAAGAGACTACGTTTTCGTCTCGAAGGATCATTAGATGTTGACTGATGTTCGCTTGAGGAAGGTCAAGCATGTTGTGAATATCACCAACTGGTAGTTCTTGATCACGGAGTAAATGAATGATTTCCAGTCGGCGAGGATGGGCTAAGGCTTTGAGTAAATTGGCCTGGAGCTCGAAGATTTCTGAATACATATTCGTATATTAGAATATGTAGAGGTTGGTTGTCAATGGGGCAAAGTTGATTAATTCCAATTTATGACCTCTTAGCATGGCTTTTCTCAAGAAGTGCTGTACAATGGACTGCTTCGCCTATGAAAGATATAACACAAGACAAATTAAGAAATATTGCTATCATCGCCCACGTTGACCATGGGAAAACCACGCTCGTGGACTCGATGCTAAAGCAGACGAGAACTTTTGCGGCTCACCAGCGTGAGAATCAACAAACAACGATTATGGACTCTAATGACCTCGAGAGAGAGCGTGGAGTGACTATTCTTGCGAAGAATACTGCAGTTTTTTGGCATGAATATAAAATCAATATTCTTGACACTCCAGGTCACGCTGACTTTAGTGGTGAGGTTGAGCGTGTTCTCAATATGGCTGATGGCTGTATTTTGCTTGTCGATGCCGCTGAAGGTGTGTTATCACAAACTCGTTTTGTCCTCAGTCTTGCTCTCCAACTCGGTCTAATTCCCATTGTCATCATTAATAAAGTCGACAGAAAAGACCAGCGCGTCCAGGCAGTAGCTGCAGAAATTGATGATTTATTTTTAGAGTTAGCCACTAAAGAGTCGCAGCTGACTTTCCCACTCCTTTATGCTCGTGGGTTTGAAGGCATCGCTGGCAAAGAAATTTTCGAGAATCCCGATCATTCCCTGAGTATTCCAGATAGCACCGATCTCACTCCCGTTTTTGAGGCGATTGTAAAAACCGTCCCCCATCCAGAGGGAGATCCTACGGGTCCCTTCCAGATGCAGGTGACAACACTTGGCTATGATGACTACCAGGGTAAATATGCCATTGGTCGCATCGCTCGCGGAACTGTTAAAAAGGGTCAAAACATTGCCATGCTTCGCAAAGATACTCCGGTCAAATTTGCCAAGGTAAAAAGTCTTTTTGTTTATCTAGGTTTAGAGCATACAGAAACAGAGTCGGCTAGTGTAGGCGAAATTATTGCCATTTCTGGTCTTGATGACCCCCATATTAGTGACACCCTGACAGAATCAGAACACCAAGATGCTTTGCCAGATTTAGAGATTAGTGAACCAACGGTTAAGATTCAACTTTCAGTCAACACTTCTCCATTCGCCGGTCGTGAGGGAGAATTTTCTACTTCGAGGCAGCTTAGAGAGCGTTTGAAAAAAGAACTTGAAACGAATGTTGGTCTAAAAACTCTTCCAGGTGATTCTGGAGATCGCGTCACTCTCATTGGACGCGGCGAACTTCACTTGTCAATTCTTGTCGAAACCATGCGACGCGAAGGCTACGAATTTTCACTTTCACGACCTGAGGTGCTGATTAAGTCGATCGACGGAGTCCAGAGTGAACCTTGGGAATATGTCACTATTGATGCCCCAAAAGGTCGCACCGGTGTAATTACCAGTAGTTTGGCACAGCGCAGAGGCATTTTAATCGCCATGCAAAATACCCAACAAGGTAATCGCTTCTCATATGAAATTTCTACCGCTAACCTCATTGGACTTCGTAACGAACTGATGACCACAACCTCTGGAGAAGCTGTCTTAAATAGTTCTTTTCTTGAATTTCGTCCGCTTTCGACTCGCGTTGAAAGTGTTAGAGGCGGAGCCTTGATCGCCCACGAGACTGGTACGGCAACGGCCTACGCTCTTGAGAAGGCGCAGGATCGAGCCAATATGATTGTCGATCCCGGTGAAGAGATTTATGCTGGTCAAGTGGCCGGAATTCATAAACGTGCCGAAGACATCGTCATGAACGTCACCAAGGGTAAAAAACTTACTAACATGCGAGCCGCTAGCGCTGACATGATGGTGGTACTAGCTCCTGCCTGGAAGCCATCCTTGGAGCAATTCATGACGCTCATCGCTGAGGATGAAATGCTCGAGGTTACTCCGCTGAGCTTGCGTTTGCGCAAAAGGCAATTGGCGAGATAGGCTTTTTTCAATATGAGCGTAGACGCTCGATGCCAATTTTGATAGAGTGAAATGCATTACATACATGCCGAATTTCCCTATACAAAAGCATCAAGATCTCACGTCTGTCACCAAAATGTGGAAAAAATCCAGACGATTTTGGTCAGTTTTTCTGACAATTTTCTCGATTGTCTTCGTGGTTGGCGTCTCTCATCTCATCAATCGCTCTGCATTTGATCAGTATGGGGATGCGAGTTTAAATTTGAATTCAGAGGATAGTGGACTTACTGTATTTACCCAGGTAGCATACGAAGAAACTTCAAGAGACACAGTCACTGGTGGTGGCATCTATCATGCTGCTGGAATAGTGGTCGATTCGAGTATAAAACCAAATGGTGTGTATCTTGTTGATACAGGTAATAATCGCATTCTTGGATTTAAATCACTGGGAACTTGTAGCCAAAATTCAGCGTTATCTTGTACTAATAATTCTGATTGCCCTCAGGATGAAGCCTGTATTCCTGATCCATACAAGCAAGCTGATATCGTTATAGGTCAAAAAGATTTTACTGGAGCCGCATGCAACAGAAACAATAACGAAGGTTACTATGCTCCACCATCAGCCGAAAGTTTATGTTTATTGCCTTATCCCTATTCGAATAATACTGCTGAGTACTGGGCAAGAATTAGTCTTGATGTTGATGCGGATGGTAATCTCGTTGTTCCCGATCCATTCAATAACAGAGTGCTTATATATCGGCAGCCGCTTAAGAGAGATCAATCAACCAATATTTCTGCTGACTATGTGATTGGTCAAGATTCATTTACCAGCAATACACTTGATGATACTACACCTAACTGGCAACCAAATAACAGCTTATTTCGTATAGGACTGCTTACTAAAAGAATGAATGGGGTAACTACACGGAGTTCGGGCTTTGACAATTTTGGCAATATTTGGGTGGCCGACGCCTTCAGCGGTCGCGTTTTGCGTTTTAGTAAAAATAGCGATGGCGGATACAGTCAGATTGCCGATCTTGTTATCGGCCAGAAAGACTTTACGACAATAGAAACACTTAATTTTCAATTGCCGCTCAGCGCTCCTCTCGATCTTTCTTCGCTCACTAAGCCAATAGATATTGCTTTTAGTCAGGACGGCACTGTTCTCTATGTGCTTGACCAAACTGAACAAAAAGGACCCGATGGTTACATTATGTGGGCCCACACCAATATTTTTGTGTTTAAGAAAGATTTGACATCAGGAGACTTTACATCTGGTCAGTTAGCAGAAAAAGTAATTACAATTAAGCAACCAATGCCATTTGATAAATGGCCTGGCTGGAACATTGATTATATGCAGCAATACAGTAGTATTACCACTAATACGTCAACACTTCCCGCATTTGCTAGCGGCGAGCTGTGGTTGGTAGAACACGAGGCCAAACGAGTGTTACTTATTGATGGCGATGGCAATATTTTACATATTGGTAATGCTCCCGTACTTCCAGTGACTAATGATGAGAGAGGCGCGCTGTATCAGCGAGGAGGAAATGACCCCAATTGTGAACGCGACACAGCTGCTCAATTTAGTGAGTACTGTGTCATTTGGCCTGGCGGATCGGTAGGTTTCGATGATGATGATAATATTTACCTTACTGACGAAATACATCACAGATTTGTGAGGTATGCTTTGCCTTTTTCAACTTACACAAGTACTAGAGACGGCAAAGAAAAAGTCCAAGCTCCCGATGCGGGCTTCATGCCTCAGGGCCAACCTAATACCATCTCTGCTCTTGGGATATCCGAATCAGGAGGCATGATTGTACATAACGACCAGCTGATAATTCGAGATAAATCTCGCTGGATGGTTTGGAATAATGCCGAGAGTGTTGCCACTGGCCAATATCCTGACTTTATTTTTGGTCAGGACTCTGATATCGAAAGAAAACCTAACGATCTGGCTCGAGACGCGTTTTTTACTATTGATCCTAGGAATCGTCTTTGGACATTTGATCAACATGGCAAGTTAGAAGTATATCAGTTACCACTCACCAATAATTCTCAACCCTTGGCTAAGAATATTGATTTATATTGGGCTGATACTGACCAGAAACTAACTTATCAAGGGTATCGTGGCATTGACTTTGACACAGTAACCAATTCTCTATATATCAGCGATGGACAAAATCATCGCATTCTAAAAATTGGTAATTATGATGCTATTGCCTCTGGATCACCTTTAAAAGTGGATATGGTTATTGGGCAGCCAGACAAACAGCACATAGACTGCAATCATGATCAGATAGAAGCATGGATTGCTCCTGGACCAGCAAAAGCAAACGGATTGTGTCACCCAACGGATTTAGAATTTGATAACTTTGGTAATATGTTTGTTGTCGAGAACAGCTACGAAGGTCACGGCAATATTCGCATTAGTGTTTGGACCAGAGAAGCAATTGAGCAAGGCATACTAACACATGCTCTTTTTCCTAACATTGCTACAGAAAAAGTTTTTGTTCAAGACAGCCCCGCTGCCCAAACTGAACCAAGGCAATATAATGATCGAGCCGAATCGCCCGTAAGCATTACTTTCAACCGTAGTAATCAGATGATTGTCGCCAATGATGGCTACTTCCTTGGTACAAATGGGGGTGGAATGGAGAGAAGTACTCACCAACTTTGGTTGTATTACAATCCTCTAGCGAAAAATGCAAGTGGTGAATTTATCCAGAATCAGCCCGCTGATGGTTTTATTAAATTACCCATTGGTACACCAGCTGGCATGCAGTTTGATGACAATGATAATTTATACATCCAAGATGGTACGTGGTATAGAACTTTTCGTCTTGCATCTGCTTCTTTGAATCAGTGGACTGAGTTGTTTAATCCCGATTCACCTCCGCCCCCTTCTCCTAGTCCTTTGCCAAGTCCATCTTTGTCTCCTCCACCAAGTCCAACCCCTTCTCCCTCCCCAACAGTGCAACCACCTCCAGATCGGATTATCTTTTTAAGAAATACATTTCCAGCTACTATTTATTCTGAAACAAATTTTTCATTCTCAGTTTCTCTTGAAAATCTGACCAATGAGATGGGAAGTGAAACAGTAGCGCATGTGATTGCTAATGATCAAGATTATCTGAGCTTTTCTACAGTTGATCCTCGCTGTACGAATGAAACTACTAACTCACAGACTTATGTTTCTTGCCAGTTGGGCGATCTTTCTGAGAACGACACACAATATGTAGGTATAGACGTTTCTGTCGGAGAGATCACTACTGAGATAAACTCGTATATTACCCTTATTGCTGGCTCCTCAATTGGTGGAGATTATTCAAATGTTAACTTCACAGCATTCCCAGTTATAAAACCCGTTATCACTCCGAGTCCTTCACCTTCGCCAAGCCCATTTCCTTCACCGTCTCTTTCCCCCACTCCTAGCCCATCTCCATATGTAAATCCCGCTGATATCTGTACCTCTCTTGATGACTGGCTGTCTGACGGCATTGTTGACGACTCAGATTATTTATGTTTAAGGAGTAAATACTCCATCCTCACTGGATATGATTCCGACGATCAGAATGCGGTTAAGGCAGATATTAATAAAGACAAAACTGTGGACTTGGAAGATTATGTCATCCTAAAAAATAGTTTTGGTACAGCATTATTCTAAGGATGAAATTAGTGATGATCAAAGTGAAAATATGAAAATCAAACAGCTCCTTCGCCCAAAACATTTGCTTTCCGGTATTGTTGCCATTTCTTTTGTTGTTGTTACCTCGACATTGATTCTATTCTTTATCACGGGTCCGTTTAAAGAGTCTCAAGATAATAGACAACAGGCTTCTACTATTGGACAAGCAGAGATTATGCTGACAGCTCAACCAAGTAGTGCCAATGTTGGTGACAAGGTCACTATTTCTATTTGGGGTTTAACAAATGATGTTGCTGTTAGTGGTTTTCAGTTTGTGGGTCTTATGAATACAGAACTAATTGATACTGCCACACTTTCCATAGAGACAACAAGCCAGTCAACCATGGTCCAAACAGAGTATGCCGATTATGCTCTACGTGGAAATGAGGCAACATTTGGAATAATTAGTATTCCACCCAGTGGCCAGGCAACAATGACGTTCCCAAGTACTTCTAATCGAGAATTATTGGCGACTATTTCTTTTATAACTAAGGCAACGGGAACAATTTATTTAGAGTCAGTTTCTTCATCCAAGGTTATTGACTCAGTAAATAACAACGTATTGGCAACAATTCAAGATCTGGAGATACCAGTTAGGGAAAGTGATCCTGATCCTACGCCGACTCTCACCCCCGCACCAACCTCGACTCCAGCACCAACTCCCGATGACTCTAAGGGCATGCCCTCACCGACACCATTTAAATCATTCACTCCCATGCCAAAACCCACTGTTTTGCCTGTTTATCTGTTACCTAAAAGCACACCAGCAGCAGAATTAATACCTGAGCTTAAGTCAGACAATACGAGGTGAGAAAGCGAGGGCGTAGGACGAGATGCTCGAGGTTACACCGTTGAGCTTGCGTTTGCGTAAAAGGCAGCTAACGAGATAGGTTTTCTACTTTCTCAAAAAAAGGGTTAAGTAAAATTTTGTGTTGGTTTTTACCTTTGTTTCGATGCCAAAAAGTAAGCGATCAGAATGCGGCGTTTTGTTAGATTAAGTCCTCTGTG
>PFLP01000044.1 GCA_002784625.1 Candidatus Pacebacteria bacterium CG_4_10_14_0_8_um_filter_42_14
AACAAAACGCCGTATTTTGATAGCCTACTTTTTGGCATCGAAACAAAGGTAAAAACCAACGCAAAACTTTACTTAACCCGATTATTCATGCCAAAATACTCTGAGGCATCTGATTTATTCCAAAATTTTTGCTCCTCCGCCTCATTAACAAATTTCGGAACTGATTTATTTTTTTTATTTTTCATAAACACTTCTCTTTATCAAGTCAAAGTTGACATACTATGATATACTTATTATATTAAAAACTTTTTCAAGCTCAATTTCCAATTATATATCTAGAAAGTACGAGCAGAAAGTCAAAAATGTCACGAGCACTATTAGAAGCAGCATCCAAATTTGGAGATATTCTACCCAGTTCAGATACGGCCAGTCTTGCTGATCGTTTTGCCTTTATCACGCTTCCGCTAGAGGATTTTGCCCCCCCTGCTTTCTAGAACCAGACACTTCTGAAAACGCCCCTCATGATTTAAAACTAACCGCTGTTGCAGAACAAAATAGAGAAATAGTGGCGTCGCTTGTTGATGCACTTTTTTCACACAGAATTGGAGATAGTACTTTGGAAGAACTTCTGGATTTAGTGGAAAAAGTAAAAAAACAATTCGAAGATTACCCAGAATTATTAGAAGGTATTGATGAAGCTTTGCGGGAAACACTTGAGACCATTGGGGGAATTTACTCAGGATGGAAAGAAGTTGATAATCAGATCTAATTGTTCTTGTCGCTGGAGATCATTAATCAAATAGTAATTGATCACATTGACTTTACTCCTCTGCTACAATACCCCCATGGACTCACGCTATATTCCAGAGGAACACGAAGCAGCTATCTATGCCAAATGGGAAGCGGTCGATGCCTTTAATCCTGACGCTAAAATATACGAAAAGAATCGCTCTAACAAGCCTTTTTGTATTATTATGCCGCCTCCAAATGCCAATGACCCGCTTCACGTTGGTCACGCCGTTGGTATCGCCATCGAAGATACCCTTGCGCGCTTTAGTCGCATGAGAGGAATGGACACCCTGCTCTTCCCAGGCACCGATCACGCTGGCATCGAAACCCAGTTTGTCTTCGAGAAAAAACTTCAGAAAAATAAACAATCGCGCTTTAACTTTGACCGCCCCACACTCTATAAAATGATTTGGGATTACGTTCAGGAAAACTCAGAGATGGCAAATAGTCAAACAAAAGTTTTGGGAGCAAGTGCCGACTGGAGTCGTTTCCGCTTCATGTTAGATGACTCGGTCGTAAAAATCGCCAAAGAAACTTTTAGGAAAATGCATGAAGATAAATTGATATATCGCGATATTCAGCTTGTAAACTACTGCACAAAATGCGGTACCAGCTACTCGGAGCTTGAAGTAATAAACAAAGACCAAATCACCAAGCTTTACTATGTTCGCTATAGAAAAGTGGCCAACCCCGATGAATTCGTCGTTGTTGCTACTACTCGCCCAGAACCCATCTTTGCAGACACACATCTGGCCGTTCACCCTAATGATCCCAAGAATAAAAACCTTGTAGGCACCAAAGTCCTCAATCCCCTCACCGATCAACCCATGCCCATTATCGCCGATGAGTTCGTAGATCCGGAGTTTGGGACTGGGGTGGTGAAACTCACTCCCGCCCATGATCGCGACGACTTCGCTGTCGCCACCAAACACAACTTGCCAATTGTCGAAGCCATTGATCGCTCTGGCAAACTAACTGCTGTAGCTGGCAAGTATGCCGGCCTTTCAGTTATGGTCGCCCGCGAACAAATTGTTGCCGATCTAAAAGAAAAAGGCTTAATAGAAAAGATTGATGAATCATACAAAAATGTCATCAAGACTTGTTACCGCTGTGGTCGAATTATAGAGCCATTGCCCCTCACCCAGTTCTTCATGGCTGTTAATAAACCAGGGAATAGCCTAACCAAGAAAACCTTGGCTGCTTTAGATTCTGGAGAAACCGTTGTCTACGGCGCCGGACGTGAAAAGATTCTCCGTCACTGGTTAGAAAACTTGCGCGACTGGAACATTTCTCGCCAAATCGCTTGGGGAATTCAGATACCGGTTTGGTATCAAGTTGACGGGCACGAATCAGAGATAACCGCTTCATTTCTCGATGACAAAAAAGAATATAAATCTGGAGTACTAGCAGAACTTCTAAAATCACACCCTCTTGAAGAAATCACAGCTGGACTCCAAGAACTCTCTGCCGATTTATCAGTCCCCTACTCCATTGGCGAAAAACCAGCAGGCAATGACCACCAATACCTCCCAGAAACAGACACCTTCGACACCTGGTTTTCTTCTGGTCAGTGGCCTATTTCAACACTGAAAAGCACCGAGCCCACAGACTTCGAGCGCTTCTACCCCACCACCCTGATGGAGACTGGCTACGATATTTTGCCATTCTGGGTGATGCGGATGATGCTTATGGGAATATATCTCACGGGAAAATCACCCTTTAAAGAAGTCTATTTACATGGCCTAATTCGCGATGCTCAAGGCAGAAAAATGAGCAAGAGCAAGGGAAATACGACTAATCCCCTCGACATGGTCGCCAAATATGGCACCGACGCCGTGCGCATGGCTTTGGTGATTAGATCAACCGCGGGACAAGATAAATCAGTTGGCGATCCTGACTTTAAAGCCATGAGAAATCTGACTAATAAAATTTGGAATGCTACCAGGTTCGTTTTGCTCCAAGAGGGGGAAGAAGAAACTGGAAGCAAAGATAAAGAAGCTCAAGAAAAGATGGCTTTGATTATCACCGAAATAACCGGAAATTTAGACACAAGAAACATCGGCCTAGCCGCCGACTCCCTCTATAATCACTTCTGGCACTGGTACTGTGACGACTGCATTGAGCAGGTAAAATCAGGCCAGCTCTCGAGAAAAAATGCTCAAGAAATTCTAAAAACATTCCTAAAGCTTCTCCACCCCTTCATGCCCTTTGTGACCGAAGCCTGTTGGAATAATCTTAAAGACAGCTCTGACTCACTTCTAATCGCCGAATCCTGGCCAACTGTCTAAATTCCCCATCTCCTTGGTATACTAGACACATGCGTCTATTAGCAAAGCTATTTTTTTCCCTCCGTCTTCTCTGGTCAATTGGTATTTTTGGAGCCAGACTTTCTCTCGCTGTGGCCGCCCAAAAACAACTGGCTACAGTATCAATCGTAGCCTTTCTCCTCCTTGGGTTACTTGCAACCACCACCCTACTCTCTCGAACCCAAGCGATAGCGAAAACAACTTCTACGAGTGGCCATTACTTAGCTAAAAATTCTGAAATTAAAAAGTTTTCTATTGATGAAACACAAGAACAACTTGAGTATGTGCTTGAGCAAATTAAACTCCAACCCACACACCAAGATCTTCTCTACAATGCGGCCCTGCTCTACCGCGCTCAGGGAAATGAATCTCAAGCTGAAGTTTATTTTCAGCAATTATCAAAGTAAATTAATCGGATTTTTTGGCTGATTCGTCGGGACTTTTTTCAGCTTCTTTGTCTCCAGCTTCCGACTCAGAGCTAGCTTCCTCACCCGCAACTGCTTCAACAACCTCGACCAGAGCCTCTTCAACTTCCTCAGCTCTCAACTCTTGAAGCAAAACTAGTGGAGCTTGAAGCTCTTCTTCACTGAGTTGGAAGGTAACGAGCGACTTGTTGTAACTGATATCAGCCACAGTCAGTGATTGACCGACTACAGTAAGTTTCGATATATCGATCTCAAATTTCTCTGGAATGTCAGATGGCAATGCTTCGATTGGCAACTCATCACGAACAAGCAAGACATTCGAATCTGGAACAAGACACTCCCCGATCATCTCGAGAGGAACATCCATTTCAATCTTTTCTAAGAGATTAACTCTCTTAAAAACAATGTGGAGAGGCGTGTGGGTGACTGGATGTTCTTGAATTTCCTCAAGAACAACAGGGATTTTCTCTCCCGAGTCTATTTGGACATAGAACAAACCGCTTTCGAGGTCGGAACGATGCTTTTGTACCATTCTGAGCGGACAGGCAACCATGGTGGAATCGAGAGATAAACCAAAGATATTTCCTGGTATATAGCCGTTTTTCCTTATGTCCTTATTCTTGCCACCCCTGGTACCTCTGGGGGAAACGTGAAATAAAAATGAGTTGGATTGTTTTGTCATGAGTTATATATAGTTACAAATTGATACGGATGTCTCCTGGCATTATAGCACCACTTTCTTACAAGAACTGTAGGATCCAGAGAAATTTTGCTAAATTTTATCTCGAAAATTGAGCCCCATAAAAACCATGCTTATCTAATTTACCCATAAAGGTGAGGGTAAAGTCGCCAGTTTCGGCCTGAGGAGCAATCTTTTCTGGTTGATCTCCCTGGGGATAGGTCATCGTCACAGTAATTGGATCGTCGCCGGTGCCAGCTTGTTTTTGATTAAAGAAAGCGTAGGAATATGTCTGGGCGGTGACCAGGGGAGTAGAGTAGACCAGCTCCGTTGTCACCGTTTGACCAACTGGAACCTCGATGCTTATGCCCGCAACGGTACGATTGTGTTCTGTACTAAGAGTCAGATTCTGAATAGAAATCGGCCGACCATCGATTTTCGCCGCCTTGTACTGTGAATTTTTATCAAGATAATAACGCACGTATGCCTTGTAAGGACCCTTAGGCCAAGATCCTGACTGAGCCGTGTTTAGGTAAGTGGTTCTGTGAAGGTGTTCGGCACTATTGGTGGTAATTTCGATGGCGTGAGATAAATCTCTCTCGATATAATAATTGGCTTTATTCACCCCGACGTTCGCCTCCACTTGGAAAAATGGCTCGACGGTGCACGACTCACTAACCAACTGGGTCGGGCAGGCTGGCTGCAACATCGCTCCAGTCCAACCAACATTTTGAATTGATGGTTGAATTTCCTCACTAAAAACACTTAAGAAAAGGTGTTGATGGTCAGCAGCCTGGCGAAGGGCAGTAAGAAAGTCAGGATATTTATCTAGTGATATACCAATGATTTTACTCATGCTTCTCTCGAGTAAAACTCTAGAGTAATCAGTTGTCCCACTATCTGGAACTAAGACTGCTTCCGAGTGGAACTCTAGTCGCTCTGACAAATTTTTGTGGGTGACAACCTCATTGTACTCGGGCAAATCAACTGGGCCAACAACCTCGATAATATTTGCCAATGCCTGGGTATCAATGGCCACAACCCCAGCCAGCTGCGTGTTGCGTGTTTGATCAACAAACCAGCTGATGGTTTTTGCAGTCGTTGGGAAATCAGGATCCCAGTTGCTGTCGTGGACATACCACTGTTCCTCGCCTAAAAGTCGAGTGATATCAAGTGGCGGGGCCACGGCTCCAGAGAGAGCGGCGTCGAGCTCATAACTACTCATCACCGAGTAATCAATGATTGTTCCCTGAGCAAAGGTTACAAAAACCACAGCTTGAATAAAGCCACCAGTTGGTCTTAGCTCCTGACTGTTTTGAAAAAGAAGAGCATATGTTTGTTTAGAACTAACTCCAGTCATTTCTGGGAGAAGAGGTAGTAGTTGTTGTTGCAGTACTAAAGCTGTTCGCTCTGAAACCAATCTCGCTTGAAGTTTTGAAACAATAGATTCGTCGTCTTCATTCATAAAACTAGCTGTGGTCAACTCTGAGTCCAGCGTCGACAACAACTCATAGGCTCTCTGAGCCTGAGTCGTGACATTTTGGGCTAATACTCCAACATCGCTGTCTACTTGTCCGACCACATGCTGGAACAGCATTCTTTGGCTTTCACGAGCCCGCGGCATCACTTGTGAGTAATTGAGCAACGATTGAATAATTGATAGAGTATGTTCCGCGTTGGTAATCATTGGTATATCAATGAAAGATCCATAGCTATTTGCTTGCAAAGTCAAAAAATCAAACCAACCAACAGACGACTCTTCTTGTGCTAGTTCTTCAGATTCAACTACGTGAAGGACAAGACTTCTAGCCGCCCGCTCGGTGAGACGAACAGAAACAACAAAAACTCCCACCAAGCATAAAACTCCCAAGGCTATGCCTGTGGAGATTAATCCTGCAAAAAAGAGAGCTGTGTTCTTACGCTTTTTCTTGCTTATTACCGCAGAAACCTTAGTTACCACGGAGGTTTTTTGTTGTTTTTCTTGCTGATGAGAGTTGGCAAACAAAGAAGTAATCTCTGAAAAAACCGACTCTTTTGGCGCAGGCCTTAAGGGCTCTAAAACAAGTTTTTCTGTTTCTCTTGCTGGCATTTTTTTTGGCTTACTAATAGCGACTTTTTCCTCTACTGGAGCGGGCAAAGTTGCAACGGGCCAGTTGCTCAAAGAGGGCAAGCTTCGAACAAAGGCAGTTATGATTTCTGTGGGATTGCTGTGAATTTTTTGTTCGCTAACGCTCATTGGCAAAAGCTCGAGAGGAGAGAATGAGTGGAGTTGAAGAACTAAATTGGTCTGATGATACTGATTATAAGTTGCAGCAATAAGAGATGCCGCCTCTGCGGCGGCTATTTCTGTGCCGACAAAAATTACCCCCGCTTTTGAAGATCTAAAAAGAACAGAGCGAAGTGGTGTTACTAGATCTGAAAGAGATAAGGGAGCAATTTTACACTCTACCTGTGGAACGATTCCTGTGGGAATTAATTTTGAAAATTGACGAAGTGGAGAAGAGCTGCTCGAAACCAAATCTCTAATAAATAAAAATTGAGCATTGGGAAAAAGGGAAACTAGATCTTGAACTGGATTTTTTTTGGTGGAATTAACCTCGATTAAGAGAACCGCCTGATTATAAAATGCCAATAAGTGCGCCAATTCTTTCAGCTGATAGCTCTTGGCCTTCCAATCCACATAAAAAACAATTTTGTAGGCACTTTGAAGATCTTGGTCTATTCCTAAAGACAGGGCGTCTGACAGTGCGAAAACAGAGTGGGTGACTTCTTCTCGACTAAATGAGGCAATTAAAGCCCTTTGAAGTTCATTGTCGCCAATAAAAACCAAGTGGGGAACTTCAGCAACAGTAGTTGTCGTTAGGGCAGCGGGCATCTTTCGTATTGTAGAAAACCAGTCGACGTAAGTATAGGTGCGCTAGGAATCAAGAGCTGAGTTAACCAAAGCATCTGCTGCAGAATTTTGCTCTCGAGGTACGTGTCTAAATAAGCAAGGAATTGAGAACAAAGAAAGATGCTTCCAGCACTCAAGGGCTAATTCTCTAAGATGGGGTTCTTTAATTTTCCAGCGCTTACCCAGCTGCTCAACAACTAGCTTTGAATCAAGTTTCCACTCAATACTGGTAATTTCTTTGTGCTCGGTTAAGTATGTTTGCAACCAATTCAGACCCCTAATAACCGCCGTGTACTCCGCGACGTTGTTGGTTGTTTCTCCGATTTTTTCTCCATGCTCATAGACGAGTTGGTCTTCAACTAAAGCGACAAAACCAATGCCCGCTGGCCCTGGATTGCCGCGCGCGCCTCCATCAGAAAAAAGCGTTATTATCATGCTGTTTTTAATTTAATAGTTAATCTCCGATCGCGGCCCATGCCGTCAGAAGTGCTTTCAAGTTTGTCTGCATCTGGCAGTTCAGCTAAGCTAGCGTGAACAATGTAGCGCTCATAAGCAGGAAGATATGACTGAAAAGTATGGGGGTTACCACTAGAAGCAACTCGCTCGGCGGCCTCTTTTACTAAGTCCTCAAGTTTTTCCTGACGTTGTTCACGATAATTGTTAACGTTAACCAACAGACGCTCTTCTGGGGTTTCTTGGAAAATAAGTCTAATTATGCGCTGAAGTGATTCGAGGGTTTCTCCATGGAAACCAATAAACAGACCAGAATCTTCCTCAGGAACTGTAAGTTGAATTTTTTTGCCGTCCTCGGTATCGGTAACCTCAGCTGTAATCGCGTCAGACGCCATTCCACAGTGTTCACAGAGTTGTATTAAAAATGAATCTATTGTCATGTGGTTTTTCCTCCAAAATATGCTTTGGCTTTATTAATATACTTTTCAGCTCCACCGATTCCACCAATTCTATACTGTTGTACCAGACTAAAGAGGGTAGTAATTACCCAATAAAGAGCTAGTCCTGATGGAAATTTTAAGGCAATAAAAACCGTCAAGAGCGGCATCATAAACAGCATTTGCTTCTGCATGGTTTGACCCATGTCGGCCATACCGGACTTTGGTGGCTCTTTTTTCTGTTTATTCGCTTTAACTTGAACAGAATCTTCTTTTGGCATCATCATTAATGAAAGCAAGAATTGTGAGGCTCCAGCTAAAATTGGCAAAATGTATGTTGTATCTGGAAAACGCACGTCCAACCAAAAGAATTTAGTGTTCATGACGATTGATTGAGCGTCGGTGTGACTTAAAAAGTCAATGAAAAAGCGATAGAGGAAAATTAAAATAACCAGCTGGACAATTTGAGGAATACAACCAGCAATGGGATTGACTTTATGCTGTTGATAAAGAGCCAACTGAGCAGCCTGAAGGGCCTTGGGGTCTTTTTTATGTTTGGTTTTTAACTTTTCTAATTCTGGTTGTAAAAGTCTCATCTTGTTCATGGCCACTTGAGAAGATTTTGTTAAAGGATATAAAATTCCCCTTAAGACAACTGTAAAAACGATGATTGATAAACCCAAGCTTCCGGTTAAACCGTGAAGCTGAATCATCACAAAAGTAAAAATATCTGTTAACCAAGCCATAAATTCTTTCTAAATTCGACAATGAGCAAACTGTTTTAGTGCTCCTGAAAAACTACTGATTTTTCTTGACTTAACTGACTCAAATAAGAGTTCTCCACAACTGGGGGAGTGTATGCAGGGTGAAACATATCCAAAGACACTGGTTAAAATTGAAATTCTCAAAGTTCTCGTAAAAATATATAAACTTCTTAACATAGTTATTCGTTTTCATTAAGGCGCTGCAGCATTGTATCAAGATCGGCGAGTATCTGCTCTTGATCATTGCTCCCTCTGGAGATGATAAGTGCATAATCTCCACCAGGCCATATCCCTAAATCTATTTGTTTTTGCCAGACTTCTTCGTACTTACGGCGGAGAGAATTTCTTTGGGAGGAAAGGGGAATATTTTTAGAAACTACTCTTACCATACCTTTGACTAGATCTGTCTTATCTAATCGGTAATACATTCGAGACTGTCTCGATTTTACCAGAGAAGCGGTAGAGAAAAAGGTTCGATCAGCTCTGAGCTTAAATTGGTTTAGTCGAGCCAACATACTAGGCAGAAACAGAGAGTCTTGTTCGCCCCTTGTTTCGACGTCTTTTCAGCAATTTTCGACCAGCAAACGTTCTCATTCTTTTCAAAAAACCATGCTTTCGCACGCGTTTTTTTCGTTTTGGATTCCAGGTTCGTTTTGTCATGAGGAGAATATTATACCAGAAGAATTTTTAAGCTATGTGGCAACTCTAAATGGCATGACTACATACTTAAAATTTGGCAAATTTGTTGCGGTACATAGAACTGGTTTTAGCGGCTCTGTAAAAGAAAATTTGACTGAGGAATCAATAAATTGTTTAAAGATATCTAAAAGATACTGAGCGTTAAAATTCACAGTTATTTCTTCTCCCTTAATCTGAATATCATCAAGTACTCCCTCGAAATGGCCTGATGAGGTTGTGGGAGTGGTGATTAATACTTGAGAAATAAGACAAGAAAACTGGACAATATTTGAACTTTCTCTCGCAAACACAGAAGCTCTCTGTAATTGATCAAAAAGCTGAGTGCCATCACAAGTTAAGTTTGTCAAAGAGCTACTCGGCACTATTTGTGAGTATGGAGGAAATTCGCCTTCTATTAATCTGCTAAAAATCCAAGTAGCCCCAATTTGGACACAAACTTGCTTATCTTTCTGTGCAATTGATAAAAATACTTCATCTTCCTGTAATAGAACTGCTAATCTGGAAACCTCGCTCAAAGCCTTAGCAGGAAAGAGAAGTGTTGATTCTACTTCACCAGTTATATTTTCCTCAAGTAGAGATAATCTAAAGCCATCTGTGCCGACGGCTCTATAACCTGTCTTGGAGAATTCTAGGAGAACACTTGTTAAAACTGGACGCGTCACATCTTTAGAAATACTTGGTAGAACCAGATCGTTAATTTTCATTAAAGTCTCAGTTTTTAGTGGTCTAACCTCGCCGCTTGCCTCTGGAAACTCTGGAAAATCATCAACAGCCATACATTGAATTGTTGACTTAGTCGCTCTTGAACTGACAACTAATTGTTCTTTATCAACTTCTAAGGTTAATGATTCGTCAGGAAGAGACTGGATAACTGTATTAAATAATTTTCCAGGAATTGCCGCTTCGCCTTCGACAATGACCTCTGCGGACAGGGGAGCGATAACTCCAAAATATAAATCTGTAGCCGCGAGAGTAACTTTTGTCTTAGTGACTTTAAATCTAATTGACTGAAGAATTGGAAGAGAAGGCTTATTGGGAATAGCCTTTTGAAGAGTTTTCAATGCTTGTCTTAACTCAGAAGTAGTAACAACGATCTTCATAGGGGTTAGTGTAACTTTTTTATTATTAATTAGTAGTTGTAATAGTAGTAGGTAGGGCTAGACTCGGTGATAAGAGAGCGTTTTTACTCTGGTAGAATCCTGTGAATAACTCTGTATATAACCACTGAAAAAACCTGTGGATTGTCTGAGGATAGAAGTTGAAAAGGGTGGACAACATTAAAATTTGGGGGTGAACAAGTATCATTCTTTCTCACATCTTTTCACATACTGTCCACAGGATATAATTAGTTTTTCCCCTGCCTCTGAAGAGTGCGCCTAATCGAAAGAACGTCTCTTTGTAGTTGTTCATCTGACAAGAGGAGGGCTTCAACCTTGCGAGTTGCGTGTAAAACGCTGGTGTGATCGCGACCAGAAAACCAGCGACCAATTTCTGTTAAAGGCAAAGATAACTCATTCTTGAGGAGGAACATGGCGATGTGACGCGCGGTTACTAATTGTTTGACGCGACTTTTTCCTTTCAAAACTGCTTGAGTTAGCTGAAAATGATTGGCTACTAGTTTAATAATATCAGTAGGAGAAGCATTTAAAATTCGTTTTTCTTGTTGAGTAGTATGGGAGATTATTTCCGCAATTAGTTCAGGGGTTAATGAGCGTTTTTTTAACTCAACCTCAGACCTGATACTAGTGATTATGCCCTCAATTTTTCTAGCAGAATCGACTGATTCAGCAATGGTTTTTGCTAGATCAATTGAGATTGGGATTCCCTGAGCCTTGCTTTTTAGTAACAAGATTGCTGTTCTTAGCTCAAAAGATGGTTCTTGAATATCGATCATGAGACCGGCTTCGAAGCGAGAGCGCAAGCGATCTTCAAGGAGTCTAATTTCGTGAGGAGGTCTGTCTGAAGTTAAAACTACCTGTTTCAAGTTTTTGGTTAAGGCATTAAAAGTGTGAAAGAATTCTTCTTGTACCGCAGTTTTCCCGGCAATAAACTGTATGTCATCTATAAAGAGAACCTGGGTAGATCGATATTTATCTTTAAAGTGCGAGACTTTTTTTGTTTGGATGGCTTGGACAATTTGATTAGTGAACTCTTCGCCAGTGGAGTAAATCATCTCTATTTGTGGATTTTGTTCGATAATGTTGTTGCCAATCGCGTGCATAAGGTGAGTTTTGCCGACTCCAACCCCACCATAAAGGAAGAGAGGGTTATATGACGATCCGGGCTGATTTGACACCGCTACAGCTGCTGCATGAGCCATTTCATTACTAGTGGAGACTGCAAATGTTTCAAAGGTGTAGTCGGTTCTGAGGCCAACTTTTTTGGCGTGTAACTGAGAACGATCAAAAGCTGCCGATTCTAAATTCTTTGGAGAAAATAAATCTTCGACCCGAGGGGATTTAGAGATGCTGTTTTTTGGAATTATGTCATGGATGATTCCGTTGTATTTTGGTATTTCCCCATTCTGAATCGATTGAGTTCCAATTACATACATGATCTCAACCTGTTTTCTGGTGATTTCTGACAGGGTCTGCCTGAGGGTTTCATCAAAATTCTTTTTGACATTGGTCGAGTGAAAAGCAGTTGGACTCATTATCGTGGCTAGAAGCGCTGTGTCACTCGAATGTTCAAGATTGGTGAGAGGATTGGCAACAATCCAGGTATTGTAGACAGCGCTGCTGAGCTGGCCGCGCAATTTTGCGCAGCATTCATGCCAGGTGGCACGAACTTCATCGCTCGTAGGTTGTTGTGTGACCATGCAAGTATTCCAATTCTGAAACGCGACTGGGGCAGCAGTGGCATAGTTATACACACCGTTATCCACAGGGCGCAAGCAGCAAAATATTATTCAGGTTCTGGGGGTTCGTAGGAGTTTAGGCCTGGATTAGCAACTTCTCCTTGAGAGGAGGCCGCTTGTCGATTGGCTAGGATCTGCTGTTTTTGAAGTAATTCTTCTGGGTCGGTAGTAATGAGATTGTGTTCTTCGTCGCTAGCCACCACTCTTAGGGCCACGTGATTTTGTCCGGCAAAGAAGATGCCCTCTCCGACGTCAGCGGTAACAAGTAGTTGTCTCTCTCCTTGAGATAGGTAAAAAGTTTGGGCTAGAATCGGAATCGAGGCCGTGGATTGTTTCATCAAAAACTGAATAGAAGCATTGGAGATAATGGCTTTACCGTAATCGCTAGAAATAAAATCTTCCACGTCTTGAGTGATGGTAGTAATGCCAAGATAATACTTTCGTGCTCTTTTCACCATCGAGTGAATAAATGAAGCAGAGTCTTTGCTCTTCATGAAGTACCAAGCTTCGTCGATAACGAGAATACGTCGTTTAAGAGTTTTTTTCACTCTCGTCCAGATGAAATCAAGAATAATATACATAGCGATTGGTCTCATTTCCTCTTCCATCTCTTTGACGGAAAAAACTGTGAGTTGGTTGGTAATATCAATATTGGAAGCTTGATCAAAAATACCTCGGAATGAACCAGTAATAAATTTTTCCAGGCGGGCAGCTACGTCATCGGCGTCCTGATTTTCCATACCAATCAAGGCTTTGTAAACATCTTCCATCAGGGGTGGCTCTAGGGTTTGGGTGGCTGGGTCAGGAGTAATGCCCTTCGCCTTGTAGGCGGCGACCAGAGCTCTGTCTAGAAGCGCGTCTTGTTGAGCGCTCATTTCTCCAAGCATGACTTTAAGAAGACCATGTAGGGAAATAATTTTTTGACCTAGTTCATTCTCGCCCTCTTCGTAAACATTCGAAAGATCAAAAGGATTGATTTTTGCCTCTGAGCCAAAAGTGAAGTTTATATACTCTCCACCAACGGCGGTGGTGAGATCTTCGTACTCGTGCTCTGGATCAAGAACAATAACTTCGGCTCCAAACATTAGTTGTCGCAGAATTTCTAGCTTGACGGTATATGACTTACCAGCTCCGGACTTGGCCAAAACCATCATGTTGGCATTTTCCATTTTAAAGCGGTCAAAAATAACTAAGGAATCATTGTGCTCGTTGATTCCATACATAATGCCAGTTTCCATGGTGAGCTCGGAGGAAGTAAAGGGAAAGGTGGTCGCTAAAGAGGTAGTATCCATGTTTCTAGTCACAAGCAACTTGTCGACGCCCATAGGGAGGGTGGTTTTAAAACCCTCGTCCATCTGGAGAGTGGTGCGCTTTGAGACAATAAGGAGAGAGCCGAGAGTAGATTGAATATTTTTGGTGACTTTGTCGAGCTCTTCAAGGGTTTTGCCAGAAACAGTCACATAAAGGCCGAACTGATAAAAGCGCTCTGATCCTTTAGCCAGTTCTTCCCGAATAAAGCGGGCGTCTTCGAGTTTAACTTCGGTGTTGATGTTGCTTATTTTCCCAGATCGAAGGTCGGATTGAATTTCTGCCTCCATCTCGGTGATTTTGCGCTTGAGATTATCGAGAACTTCCCCAGAGTCCACAGGAAAGATGAACATGGCGATCTGCATCTGATGTGGGTAGTTAATGAGGGGCGACAACCAGTTGGCTGGAACGGTTCTCGGATAGCCAGCCACAAACATGGTTCTGGTATAGGTGGAGTTTATTTTTTGATAGCCAAAGTCGATCTCAATAGCTTCTGGAGCAATGATGTCTTGTATCGTCACTAGACCACGAGAGAACTCTTGAATTTTTTCAAGTGTCCTTTGCTCGGCAGAAGACTGAGACTCTTTAAGAGCTTTGACTGGCTTCTTTTTGCCAAATGGTAAGAGAGAACTAAGACTGGGCATTACCCCCATTGTACGCAAGCACTAGATTTCAGGCAACGGTGGCATTGTGGGTGCTGGAGCCGCTGCGACTGGTGTCTCGATAGAAGCTGCAACCACTGGTTGAGCAGGAGTTTGTCCAAGTTCTTGAAGAGTGTTGTTCAAATCTGCTTGCATGCCATCGATGTCTTCTGCGACAGGTACTGTTGGAACGTCTGGGGTTGGTGGAACTGGAACAATTGGGGCATCGACTGCTGGTTGAGCTGGCGCTGGTTCAATCTCGGGAATTTCAACGGGGGCCTCGGTGGGTGATTCAACCGGAGGCTGAGTTGGTTGAGGCACTGGTTGAGCAACTTGATCGCTGACAACTGGGTCTGGAGCAGCTGGTGCTACTGGCATAGGTTGTTGGGTGGTATCCATGGTATCTCCCTGCATTTGTGCGCGCACTAATGGCGTGCTGTAACTATTACTTTCTGCTATGTGCTGACCCTCAGCTGCTTCTGGGTTGTATTTAACATAGAAGAGCTGAATGATTTCTTGGGTTGTAAGCTGCCTTGAGAATAACCCAATTCGCGCAAACTGTCCAATAATGTGATCCCTTTTGGGATGAAGCATGTTGGTAGCTTTTTCAATAATTACTGATCTTTCAATGTTTTCAACCGCCGCTGGCTTGGCTCCGGGCATGACGCTGGCGGCTGACACCAATCCTAGCTCCAGGGCTGAGGCGGGTATCACGACATAAAATTTCTTGTCTAACACATTACGTTCATGAATGAGGTTGGCGACAAATGTTCGATACTCATGAATGCGCCCTTGCATCACGGGAGAAAGAGTTTCGGCTTCTTTTTCCTCAAGAAGACGCAAATAAGCCGTCACATCTTTTGTCTGCGAATTAATGACAATTTGAATTGGATAATTGAGTGAATTTAAAAGACCAGCATAGGCATACATGATGGCATCTTGTTCTTGCTCGGCGAGGAGACCAAAATTCATGGCGTCGACAGAAATAATCAGCGACGTTGTGCCGTCCTTCATAATCAAAAGATCGTTCGTTATATCGTGTATATCGAGAAAAACTTGAGTGGTTGGTTGAGAGGGTTGGGCAGCCATACTTACAGAATCATCGTATCTTGTTTAGCCTCTAGAGGCAAGAAGTTAGGTGGTGTTCCTTATTTCGATTGGATCAACGAGTGAGCCTCCGAGAGTAATTGTCTGACTAGGAAACTCTTGACCATCCTTCTCGGCCTGAATAACATAGCTGCCGTCTTTCATGGGGGTGGTGACAAAAAATTGACCAAGGGCGTTGGTTTTAACGGCTCTTTCGATTTTTCCCTCAGGCGTTCTAATCTCAACAATGGCATCGGGAATTAACTCGTTGTCTTTCGATAACACCATGCCCACGAGTTTATTTGGTGTGGTTGGTTTTTCTGGAAAAGGTAGGTCGGGGTTTAGGGTGGCGGCAGAAGTGGTCGAAGATTGGGCAACATACTGATTTTGGTCGGAAATAAAGACGTGTTCTCCTAAACTTTGTTGTCCAACAACAGCTGCGTCGTCGTCTTCATCATCCTTGTGCACGACAATAGCTTCTGTTTCAGGAATTTCAATATTTTGAGCGACTTGCTCGGTGGTGAGATGACTTTTCTTCTGGGAATAGGTGTTGCTGTGTTTTAGAGATTTTATATCAAGAGACTCTTGTTGCGGTACCGCCGCTCCGCTATTTGAGAAGACTGTAAAAACTTGTCTCAAGGATGGATCCTGTCGAATTCCGCGAACTCTGGTCGATAGAT
Organism: Candidatus Pacebacteria bacterium CG_4_10_14_0_8_um_filter_42_14; assembly: GCA_002784625.1. Taxonomy (GTDB): domain Bacteria; phylum Patescibacteriota; class Microgenomatia; order UBA1400; family PJMF01; genus UM-FILTER-42-14. The sequence goes on from PFLP01000044.1 coordinate 15,958, forward strand.
TGGGTTTTTGCACCACGTTTATGTGTGGAGTTTCAAGAGGTCTTGTCTTGCTAGAGGCAAAGAGGGCCGAAATATTGTTTAGCTGCGACTCTTCAGCTGGAGTTCGATCACTTATTCCCTCGCTATATTGGGTAGAGACGAGATATTCCTTGATTCTCTCGCGACGAATGGGGGAGAGATCGACCTCTGCTTCCTGCGGCTGAACGTTTTTTCCTTGTTTAAATAGGAATGGATCGGGAATTTTTGGTACTCGGCGCCAAAAAAACTTAGTTGGTTTGTATAAAACTTTGTAAAAAGTGACTAACCAATGATCGATTGGCCTTTCTTGAATGGGTACGAAGGCAGCCAGAGCTCCGCCTCCGAAAGCCAAAACCATAAGAGGCCACTTAATAATGGCAAAAAGATTGGTTGAGTAGATAAAAAATGCTAGGATTGCCCCGAGCGCCAGCTCGCCAAACTGCTTTAGCGTCATACTTCCTACAATGTGGAAGCGGTAGCCGGTGATATCTTGTGGTATTGGATGTTCTCGCATGGCAGGCTACTCTATTGTAGAGAGAACTTTGTCAGAAGCCAAGTTCAACCGCGGGAGTCAAAACCTCGCCACTAATTTTTTCCCCTGCAGAAGTAGTAAATTCTCCCTTAAATCTATACATCGGAATGGCAGCTGACTGAGCGCCAACGCGATATTCGACAGTGACCGAGGAGAATTCTCCTGTTTGTAGAAGGGTTTTGTCGACAATATTTAGGTCGGGATGTCTAGCCGAGAGAATGCCGCCGCCGGTTTGTTTCAGATTTTCTAAGGCTGCTCCGGCCGTGATTGTTTTTACAGTGGTTGTCTGCTCGACCGAGACAATCGGCGGAGTGATGGTAATTTTTTCAATGCCTTCAGCGCCAACATAGACTTCAAATGCTGGAAAAAAGTTGTAGCCAAAAACGATGGGGTAGTCGGCCAAGCTTGGCGAGAGAAAGATTCGGGCCAAGGGCGCTTCTGTTCTTTTCGATTCTTGTAGTTCGGGGCCGCGATCTAGCAGCATAACGTTTTCTGTTTGTGCTTTAAGGGAGAGAGTTGGATAGAGTTCTGCTAGATAACTTTCAGCTTGAGAAATGGCCCCTTCTTTGGTAACAGTTGCTTTGGTTTCCAACGGCGCATTTAGAGATAAAGTTAGCTGCTTATTTTTGCTGTTTTGGCTCATCGAGAAGCGTGGGCCGAGCCAGATTCCAGAGTCAGCGCTTGTTTGATCGAGCCTGTAGAGTTCTTCCAGGGGTTTAATGATTTCAACGTCAAGGTTGGTGGTGGTGACAACTTTTCCAAGAGGCAGTTCTTCGGGTAGCTTGGGCGAAGTGCTGGAAAAGGTTAGGTCGGTGTAGGTAGTGGTGGTGCCATCGCTGTTTTGCATGAATGGCGTGGCGGGGCTGGGCTTTGGTGTTAAGACATTGAGTAGGGCTGCGCCAGAGAGCAGTAAGAAAGAAACGATGGCGAGTTGTTGGTACCAGGTTTTTGATTTCAAAAATCTTAAAATTTTCATATTATTCCCCACTGCCACAACTTGATACGAAGTCACCAATTTTAGTGGTGCCAGTTTTGGCGATTAACTGATCCAGAGAAAAGTCTGAGCCCTGTTTAAGTTCATAGTGAAGATGGGGCCCCGTTGAGTTTCCCGTACTGGCCATAAGACCAATTGGGTCGCCGGCGTTTATGTGAGTCGGAGTACCACTCGGCGATTCTTTCATGTGGCCGAAGATAAGGGTTCCTAGTTTGTCATCTGCCACCAGGCGTCCATAATTTCCATAGCCTCCGTTTGAGGCAGGATCTGTTGCGCCGGTTAAAGTTCCCGAGAATGGGGCATAGATCGGCGTACCAAGATTTCCTCCGATGTCGTATGCATCGCTGTGATATTCGGCGTGGGAGCTTTTCCCTTCACCATATGGTAGTTGCCTAATAAATCCAGTCGTTGGCCAACAACCAATTTTGGGATCACCAATTCTGATAGGACTTGACGCTTGCAAGACCTGGTCATTCGAGATGGGGTTGTCGTATTCATCAAAAACATCAAAAGTAACTATGGCGCTATTAATTATCAGGCTGTCTTCAAGTTTAGAGCCGTTAATTACTTCTTCGTACTGTGCAGACACCAGATCTTGATTGGGCTCAGAAATCATTGCATCAATCAAATTTTGAGATGTTTGAGAGATTGCCCGAGGATTGCTAATGTTAACTCCACCCTCAGAACTACCAGAGAAAATCACAATCGAGTCCGCAACTTTAGTGACTTTAATTTTGTAGTTTTGCTTGGGGGTGACCTTTAGAGTATAGGTGGGGTTAATGCTCGCCGTGTTGTTGTCAAATTGACTTTCTGAAGCAGTTTTTTCAACACTAGCATATTTTGACTGTTCATAAATTGTTTTTGGGCCAATCCCATCACTTGGGACTGAAACCAAGAAAGCACTATAAATGGTGAATAAAATATGAAGGGTGAGAAGTACGGCAGCGCCAATGGCAATGATTGGTCCTGCAACGGCGGCCATAGCAACAGTTCCGCCCGCAATGAGTTCGGCCAGGGGGCCAGATGAGGCAGCGGCAGCCGCTCCGCCCGATGTGGCGGCGGGAGCAGAGTAGCTGACTTGAATTGGTTGCGAAGCGGAAAGAGCCTGAGAGGCGCTGGAGGGGGTGGCGCTAGACGGAGTCACGCTAGAGCCATGAACACTACCAGTCGCGCTAGTACTACTTGCCGTTGACCCCGCTTGTTCGGCAGCACGCATTTGAGCGAAGGAACCAGAACTAGCTCCTGAGGAAGATAGACCGCCAGAGCTGGATTCCCAGGGAGGAATTGGATTAGATAAACCAAGAAAGTTGCTGCCACCACCACCAGTTATTCCAGCGGCAAAGTTTGCTCCGATAGCAGTTCCCAAAATGGGACTCAAAGGGCCAAAAAGTGGTATTAAAGCAGTTCCTGCAAAACCTCCCAGTGCTCCGCCAATAGCTCCGGCGGGCGTGCTCAATGCATAAAGGGTTTTGCCGATCGCGTAGGCAGCGCCCGCACCTCCAATTGCTCCCGCTCCCAATAGGATCTTGCGGCCAGTTTTAGTTTTTGCAAGATCTAGTAAAAGTGTAGTTCCTCCAGAAGCAGCTGCCTTTGCTAGGGACACAGCTCCTTTTATGGCTTTGCCAGCGGACATGGCCCGAGAGGCAAGACCACTTCTTGCTTGACCACCGCTCTCACCTGAACTGAAGAGCGGCACTTCTTGATCGCGCATTGTTCTGCCATTTATTTCATAATTTGCAGCATCGACATCTGTTATTTGCTCAGGAACTTTTATTCCAGCCTCTGTTTGTCTAATTAGGTAAGAAACAGCCAATGGCCCCATTGGAGAGCCTTGATTTGCGACCAATGCTCGAATTTGCTGGGCTTGCACTTCATTGAGTTCATTAAGTTGCTGTGCATGAAGAAGCATGGCTGCCGCTATTCTTTCTCTCAAAGCAGCCATAGCGCTATTTGCTTGTCTGACTGACTCAATCAGTTCTTTTCCAGATTCTTGAGATCCGTTTGTTTGAAAAGCTCCAACAACATTTGGTGCTGATCCCCACGCTCCGGCCATGCTTGCTAGCCCCACAACATGCTCTGGCGAGGCGTCCTGGCCAGCTAGTCCAGTTTTGGTAATTCCGGTCTCGTCCGCAAGAGCTAGGGATGCTTGATAAGAAACAAGGTGCTCTCCCAGAAGAGCCCTCAGCTCGCCTTTCTTTTCCGCGGAAAGTCCCTTTAGACTAATACCAAACATCAATTCCAGATTTCCATCAGAGAGCGAGCTGATAAAATCGGTGAGTTTGTTTCGTTGTTCTGCTACAGAGACGTCTCCACCAATGGTTAAGCCTATCGTTTTGAGTGTTTCTTCAATATTTTTATTTTGAATTATTGAGTCGGTTCCAAGTATCTTTTTGACTTGGCTTGCTAGGAGTTGTTCTTGCGTCAAGCTTGGATTTACAAGGGCAACTCCTCCAACGCTTGTAATTCCACCGATGAGCTGCTCCGCATATTTCGGATCTTGTGTCAGAAAATTAAGTTTATTTTCATCGAGACCATCAACCAACTTTCTGGCCTCTGCCTCGATTTGTCCTCTAAGATGAAATGCTTCAGCGGGATCTAGGTGAAGGGATAGTTTGGCGACTAAAAGCTCTGTGGCTTTGTCTTTTATTTCACCTAGCTTCTCGATTTTAAGAGCTTCTGCTTTTTGCGTTTCTGTTGTTGCGACAGCTGGTTCGGCTTTGGGAAGCGATGCAATTGATACTTTTTGTGCAAGTTCTTTGATTTCATCTTTAGGGAAAATATCTGATAAACCAGTTTCTTCTGAAAGTTTTTTAATCCTTTCAACGATGGTATTTGCTTCTGCGATATCGCCATCCCCAATGGCTTTCTCAACCGCCTGCTCAAGAAATGATTCAATTCTGAGAAGAGATCCTTTGTGAGCAATATTGCTTCTAAGAAAATCCTCGACAACTCTGTTTAAGTCTTGCTGGGATGCTGTGCCGAAGAATCTATCTCTGTGTTCATACTGCTGAAGCCAGGTTATAAAATCACTGTTTATCGACTCTCTGATCTCGGGCAGGAGGTTCTGCATTTCTCTTTCAAGATTGGTGCCCTGAAGAATGTCTGTAATTAGTCGTTCGACGACAAGTTGATTTATTAGTTGTAGGTCTGTGGTATGAGCTCTGAGGTCTGTGGTGAATTGCTCTCTAATTGCCTCGGCATCAGCATGATTATCTCCTTCCCCATCGCCAGCATCAGAATCAAGGCGACCTTGTCCAAAACCACTTGCCTTTGCTTCTTCAACGAGAGTGTCGAGTTTGTCTCCAGGTGATTTTCCTCCAGAAATTTTGCCATCACCTGGTTTTTCTTGTTCTGCGGCTGCATATTTTTCGTACTGATCGGCGGCTTGATCTAAGTTTTTAAGTAGGTTTCTTATATCTTCTGTAGCGTTATTAAAAGCTGTTATGGTAGAAACTATTGATATTTTCCCTCCAGCCCAACCTCCCGCTCTTTTTAGTAGATCATCATTTTTGTCCATTGTTGCTGATGGATAATCATTTTTATCATTTGCAAAAAATGTGAGGATATCTACAAATATCCGAATCATGTCGGCAGCCGTAAGATATTTACTCAACTTAGAATGATCGAGATTCGCGTATTCATTAATGTTGGATGGAGAAAAAGTGGTGAGCTGAGTGTTGCCCGAGCTGCCCCTGAGGCGCAGGATAATATTTTGGTTATCAATTATCTCGTATCCTCTGTTGTAGCGCAGAAGCTTTCTTAGATTCTTGTATGTCTGGACGACAAGACCCATCTCTTCGTGGGTAAAAACGCCAAGCTGTTTTATATCTTTAAGATCTATGTGGTCGGAAGCTAAAAAGGTTGGAGCAGGAGGAGGTGCTGTTTGTGGCGGCTCGCCTACAACAAATTCAAGTTCTTGCCCTTCTTGAATATCAACTTTTTTTGGTTCTCTAGGATTGCTTTGCCGTAAATCAGCCATACTGACCAATTATACTGTTAATCGGGCATGCGAAGCCAGGCGTGTTTATTTTGACTTTTTAAGAGCTAATAGCCATATAATCGCCACATTTGGAGCCCAATCGCCAACTTATCACCAACCTATCGCCAACCAAAACTGATGATATCGCCAACTTGAAGGTATTGCAAAGTTACTAACTCTAAAGGGATTAGTGTGACAAATGTCTCAATTTGACTAAATTGCGACATTGAGTTGTCTCAATTTAATAAAAGTGATACAATTTCAGAAAATAAAAGGTCAAAGATGTTTGATAGAATTCTAGAAAAGCGCATTGAGCCGTATCTCTTCCGGGGACGAGTTGTTATCATCTATGGACCTCGAAGGGTTGGTAAGACTACTTTGGTTAAGAAAGTATTGGCAAATCACCCTGAAAAGCGTACTTTATATCTTAACTGCGACCTACAATCTGTTCAGGAAAGTTTAGCTGTACAAGAAGCGACAATGCTCAAGTCATTTTTAGGAGAAAGAGATCTAGTTGTTTTAGATGAGGCCCAGAATGTTCCAGAAATTGGCAAAGTTCTCAAGATTTTAGTTGACACCTATCCAGAAATGCAAATTATTGCCACGGGGTCGTCTTCATTTGATTTGGCCAATCGCACTGGAGAGCCATTGACTGGGAGAGTGTATCCTTTGCGATTATACCCAATATCGCTGAGGGAATTGGCGGGAGAAGATGGCTTTAACTTAATTGAGCCGAGGCTTGAAAACTTACTTAGGTTTGGTCTTTATCCCAGCATCATCGATTTGTCAGAGAAAAATGCTCAGTTTGAACTTCAGGAGCTTGTTTCTAGTTATTTGTATCAGGACGTTCTCGCTTACCTCGGTTCAAAACAGTCAAAAATGGTTAAAGACTTGTTGCGCCTTCTAGCTTTGCAGATAGGTAACGAAGTGTCATTTCAAGAGCTGGGTGGTATCTTGGGAATTGATAGGAGAACAGTGGCTTCTTATATCGATATTTTGGAAAAATCTTTTGTTATCTTTACCCTACGTGGTTTTAGTAGAAATCTTAGAAAGGAAGTTGGGAAAACCCAAAAGATTTATTTTTATGATGTCGGAATTAGAAACGCCCTGTTGCAGGCGCACGCACCAATCGCCCTAAGAAACGATGTGGGCGCACTGTGGGAAAATTTCTGCGTTGTTGAAAGGATTAAAAGAAACAATCACCTAGCAATTTTTAGTAACAAATATTTTTGGCGCACATATGATCAGAAAGAAATTGATTATATTGAAGAACGAGATGGCATTTTGAGTGGTTTTGAGTTCAAGTGGAGTCCAAAGCGAACTATGAAGGTACCCAAAGAATTTTTAGAAACTTATCCAAACAGTAGTGTTGAAAAAATAGATAAATCAAATTATTGGAGCTTCTTACTCTAACTTCTTATTGCTCGTCTTCAGACTCCCTACCTGATACATGGCGTAGAGAAGAACCATTCCCGCCAGAAGTTGTGTGGGCTGAAGCATCGATTTATAAACCACGGCATCGATGGCGATGGCGAGAACCGGGAAAGTAAGCTCTAAAATAGTCGAAACTTTAGCCTGAGTTGTTTTAAGGCCACGATAATAAAACATAATCGCTACCATACCAGTCGAAAGCGCAATGATGCCAAGGGTGCCGATCTGTGGTAATGAAATACTCGAGAGAGTATTCATTTGTCCAATGAGAACAACTGCCATCAGGCCAAAAATACTGGTTAGGATAAAGCGTAATCCAGTACTTACCACCGTCGACTGCGTACTCACCAAACGTTTAGAAACGGTCGTACTCACTCCCCAGGCAGCAGCAGCACCCAAGGCATAAAGAGCGGTAATGGTCGTGCCAGATCCAGTGTCAAAGCGCACGATTCCTCCAGGAAAAGTCACAAAGTAAGCTGCGACAAGCGCCAAGGAAGCCCAGGCTAGATATTTTGGCGTTAACCGCTCCTTAAGAATAATAGCCGCACTGCCAGCTGCAAAGAGTGGCTGAAGTTTTTGAAGAAGATAAACGACGCTAAACGAGATGAATTGGGTCTTAAGAAGGGCGGTTGTGAACCACATGGTGCCAAGAAGGCCGCTAACTAGAGCTACAAATCCTGCGTTTAGCCAGGATTGTTTGGAGATCGATTCTGTTTTTAGTTGTTTTAAAAACAGGGGAAGCAAAATAATAGCCCCAATTAGATGCTCATAAAAAACGATAGTGAGGGGAGACAGTGAATAAACACTGCGGCGAAGAACGCCATCGATCGCCCAGAGTGAAGCCGCGATAATAATTAGAATAGCTCCGGCGGGGAGCTTGGGAAATGGTTTTTTAGTTGTCATGGAAGCCTAATTTCTTTCTCTATTCGCGCCACGTCGGCAGCAATAGTGTCCCTCATTTTCTCCAGACTGTCAAAATTCTTTGGCGATCTGATAAATAACCCGACTCTAAATAGAACAGTTTGGTCATAAATATTTTCACTAAAGTCCAAAATAAAAATCTCTAAAACATTCTCCGTTTCGTTTTTCACCAGGCGCGGGCCGAAGTAGAGAGCGCCTTTATAAATATTTTTGTCAACTTTCACCAAACAGCCGTAAACTCCAGGCATTTCTTGTTCTGGAGGGGGCATGAGTTTGGGATTTAGATTTATAGTCGGAGAATTTATGGTTCTGCCGGTCTTATCGCCGCTTAGAACGGTGGCAGAGATCCAATTGGAATTTTTTGAGTCAGTTTGAGTCATTTGTGAGTAGATGGAATTATACAGCTTAAACAGCCTTAGTTGGAATTCTAAGTCTTCGTCTTTCTGATTCAGAAAGATTGTTGTATAGCTCGTCGACTAAGTCTTGTGAAAGTTGCAGATGATCATAAGTCCCGCTAAATAAACCTCCTACCTTGCCAAAAGATTTAGTTCCGGTCGGATCAAACATTTTTTGTAAATGTAAGGGGTCCATTTGCTCTAAGATTTTGGAAGTTGTTCTGCGCATCAAGGAATCAGCAAATATTTTTTCCATTTGTCTAGAGTTTGCTGTACTCATAAAACCGTTAAAAGCTTCGTAATTACGGCTAGCAAACTGTTCTTTTAAGAGATTAGGATCAATTCCCAACTTTTTGAGAAAGGGCGCCAAGGCGTTGTTATAAATCCATTCTTGAGTAAACGCATGAATTTGGTTTGTTCCTAAAATTGCGTCAGAAATTGACATTGTTACTAAAAGTGACCAGATGTTTTGTTCTTTTAACTTTATCTCCGTCTTTGAACCGTCTTCTGCAGCAACCGTGGTTGTGACAACGTCTCCCTCATTTTTGACATCTAATATTGTTGGGTTATCGGGCATGACCAATTTTTCATTTTCAGAGTCAAGAGAAATAGCAATATTTTTGACCGCTTCTTGTCTTTTCAGCCACTCGTTTTCCATCGCAAGCAGGGAATCACTCAACCCCGCATCCATCTCGCTCATGGTGGCAAGCTCTTCGCGTTTTTTTTCAACCAAGTCTCGAATTAGTCTCAGTTGCTCTCCAGTTATCAAGTTACCTGTTTTTATTAATTCTGCAATTCTTACGACCCCAACTCCAATGTCCTGCGCAGTCATTTCTTGATCTATTTTTAAAGCTAACTCGTCGGGGTTTGCGGTGGAACTATCTTGATCTGGGCCAAGAACCCATGGTTGTTGGAGCGGGTTATCTTGAGTTAAGCCAGCAGGACCCTTGTCAGGGTTAGTAACTTGCCAATCGTCGAGTTTTGTGTTGGCGGGATTATTCTGTAAATCTACTTCAGGCATTATGAGATAAAGGTATCACAACATTTTTTTGACGTCTACATGCGGACGCGCTGATTAATTGTGTTTTTGATCTATTTTGAATACTTTATGAGTAGAAGGAAGCAAACATGAACTTGTCTGGTGAGTGAGGTATAATTTGGAGATATGGTTAGTCCAGAAGAAGTAGCTAATAGTCAAAATGACACAGCAATTCAAGATCCAAAGAAGGATCATGAGGCTGTTGTGGATTTTAGAGCTGAGCTTGGAACAATATTGCTTAAGGTAACAGCCGGCGCCGCCGGGTATGACACCAGAAAAAAAGTTCAACTAAAAATCAATAGAATTATCAAATTAACCCACGGTAAGCTTTCCACCACTGATTATACAGAATTCTCAGATATGGTAGAAAGAATATTGACAAGTCCGTCATTGAACTCGATGGTGTCAGAAGTTGTTGTAGCTCCGACTCCATCTGTTTTGCAAGTCGCTGATAATAATAGAGCTGATCAAGATGCGCCACCAAATAGAAGAATTTTCGACATCAAAGGTCCTCAGGCATTCATTTTACAAAGAATTAGTCACTATAATTCGTTACTAAGTACTATTTCCGGAAGCTTGGCTCAAGACGAGAGGAAAAAAATAGAAGCCGAGATTCAAGAGCAATTTCCTGTAGACACCGAATTACGAGATTCGGTTTCCAAGCTAAGAGAGCTCAGGGAAGAAATTGAAAGTGAAATAACGTTAATTGATTCTGTTTCTCCGTCTAGTGTTGATTCGGCAAGAGATAAAGCAGCTGAGATATCCAAGCTAAATAGTGTGATTAACGCTGCTAGTGATGTTATTTCACAATTTGAACTGCTCGAAACAGAGGTGTGGAAAATATCAGCAGCGAATGATATCGGCGAGTCTGCGGGAATGGAAATAATCAGTCGCAAAACTCCAGATGTTGTAGGGCTTAGTCCAAAGGATTCAATTAACGCAATTATTAACTTTTTAGAAGAATTGCAGGCTGCACGAAGTAGTCTTATTGGTAAGATAGAGCAGATGCGAGGCTCCGATGGCCAGGGTCAGGATAGAGCAGCCTTTATTGAAGAAAAATATCTTGTTGAAATAGAGGCAAAAATTGAGGAAGCAGAGGATGTAGTGGCATCTTTCTGGAAACAGCATGCGGCAGATCTTTATGAACAATTAAATCCATCATCTCCAGAATCGTTGCTCTCGACAATTAATAACATTGAAAAGGGGTTGAGAATAGAAGAAATAAATTCAGCAAAACAAGCTGTTAGCGCCGCGACGCGAGAATTATCAAGATTAGCTGAAGCCAAAAGTAACGGAGCCTCAGTGACAGATAGCGAAATCTTAATTGCTCAGAAGAGATTGGATGAGGTTCAGAAATTATTAGAAAGTGTCGACTTGAGAATGGCTGTTGCAAGGCAGGTGGGAGAAGTTAATCGTTTGGCATTAGAACTAGAAGAAGGCGGGTTAGCTACGGCAGAAGAACTTGATCAGGCAAAGAAGATTTTGCAAGAACTGGAGATAAACCTAAAACAGAGTTCTATAAGCCCACAAGAGTTCTTGGTGATATATAAAGACTTGTCTGAAAAATGGAACCAGCTTCAACAAGAGGTTGACGACACTTTTAGTAGAACTGAATTTGCAAGTGGTGAGAATAGAATTCTTAAATTGGTTAACAGCGAATTGATAGCTATCCAACTAAGATTGGAGGCAATCGCATCAAGACTTGACCTTACTAAAAATGTTGATTTTAGACTGCATCGAGAATCTTTAATGAAATCATCGGCGGCATTTGCTATAGATTTTTTTAATAGTGGCCAGGCCGCAACAAAAAGAAGAATTCCTGAATATAGGGATATGGCGTGGATGAATTACACTCCGGAAAGACTTGCTTGTGCAGTTTGGGATTATGCAATGCATCTCATTGACGTTAATGCTAACGGACAAAATGTATTTGTGCCCTTATCACTTTTTGACAAAACAATTCCAATTAATGACAAACCGAATATAGATGTTTTAATCAAAGGGTTTGGAAATCTTGGAGTTGTTTTCCCAGATGATCCCGATAGAGCTGCAAAATTTGCGCCCCTCGCTGGAAAACTCGCCGTAGATTTTTCTCGCATGGAAAAAATTCATGCTTTCGGCTGCGGCGTCTCGTCGGCAGATTCATCTAATGATAGCGCGACTTTAATAAATTTTCTTTTAAGTGATGCGGGAAGAATGACTGCGCAAGAGTTTCAGAGAATTTTTGAGATTGGTAGTGGTTATTTAGATGTTGAAGGATCGGGAGTGACTCATGGTTCATTAATATTAAGCGGCTTAAAAATGTGGGAGTTTATTAATGAACCAACGCGGTACGACGCTGGAATTTTTGCTGGAACGCGGCCAGGAGAGAAGCCCACTGTTTTGCGCCACGTTTTAGAAAAGAATCCTCTTACCGATCATCCGGCCGTGGTCGAGGGAAGAGTTGGCGCCCGCGGAAGGTCTGTAAGAATTTTTGCTAAGCGATATCTGCAGAGATTAATTCTTGGAAAAATTAATGATGGGGAGAGCATTCCTTGGGAAGTCGAATTTGCAGCCGAAATAGCGAGAAAGAGAGATGCTCAGGGAAGACCAACTGAAACTTTATCAGAGCAAGCAGCTAGAAAGTTGAAAATTGGCACAAAATGGTTTACTCGGGAATTATACGGAACAGAAAAGCCAGGAAAAAATAACATTGGAGAAATAGTTGGTGAACCTGGAAGTTTTTACGAGAAATTTTTGATGACCGATGTCGTTGGTGGAGGACACAGCACTACGGAAATATTCGGAGCGGATTCTAGGCATTTTGATAATTATGACGTCATCTATGCTCAGCACCACTCTGAGTTGTTGGCAACTTATTGGGGCTTGCATTACAAAGCAGAGGGACAAAAACTAGTTAAAAGAACTGGGAAAACCGAACTAGATGCGTGGTTCCCTATGGTTGATAGGGCCAGCGGACCAACTTCGGCAACAACTGGTGGGATTCCAAAAGGGTTTACGTCAGCAACTTGTTATAGTGGAAAGTTGTCAGAGAACACTCTGGAGGGTTTTCAAGGCAGCGATGGTAGCGTTGCTCCGAGAAATACCTGGGATCTATTTTTTGCCTTCTTTCAAACTATGTTGGACAGATATTGGTATATTCCAGATGGAGAAAGAGAGGGAATTACGCTTAGGGAGAGGCTATTGTTGTCACCCGACGTCAAAAACTTTTTAAAAACTCAATTTAAAGATGCAATAAGCGCTGAAGAAAATATTCTGCCGTGGCAAGAACAAATCGAACTCTCATACAATCTATACAAGTTATTCTGGTATGGTTCTGGCAAAAATTGGCACACAATAATTCGACAAGCTAAACATGGTGCAAGCGGAAACGAGTTTGATCCATCTCTTGCTGATTATGTAAAAAAAATGTTTTCAAGGAACGCAAACTATGTTCTCACAAGAGACAGAGGAAGAGAAACATTTACTTGGACAAACGATGAAGAATACCAGAAATTTAATGCCGTTAGAATTTGGCTAGAAAAGTGGTGGAAAAGTGGCCCTGATAATGATATTTCTAGAAGAAAAAAATTGTACGTCCCTCCAAAACCAAAATCTGTGCCCGCGAAGACCACTGGTGGCGAGATTTATGATTTGCCCGTTACGGATTTACTTTGGGAGCAAGCAGTTGAGTTTACCAAAAAACCAACAAAGTATCATAGACACGTAGATGGAAGGAAACCAGGACCAACAAGGCCTCAGTCAGTGACTAGAATTGCCACCAACATTGATGAATTTATGTATGTTCCAGATGACGTGGCTCGCATGACCCCGCTACAGAGGTTGATATTAGAGAGTCCAATGAATAATGAGATTATGAAGTTACAAAAATTGTTCATTGCTTATTTCTTTATTGGAGATGTATACAGAGAACAAAATACAAAGCAAATGTCAGATCAAGATATTCTGGCATTCTACGCATTGTTTTCATTTAGATTTTGGAAGGAGAGCGAAGAATTTACTCACCTTAAAGTTCCAAAAATATACAAGAAGATGCTTATTCAGCTTAGGGACTTTATTGAGTCTAAGGCTGCTGACCCGATATATAATGGATTGGGATATTTTAGCGTTGAGGAAGTTACCGAGATGCTTAAGGCAGCTGGTATCCCAATGGGACTTATGCAAACAGTGAATGCATTTCAAGAGGTGGCAAAAAGCATGCGAACTTAGTCCAATTTATGCGGATAAAGATTCGAAGTCGCTTTTTCCGGAGGTTGAAACTCGGATCCAGAGATCGAGGTGTTTAGAATTGAATTATTTATTTTTTTATTCGATGGATCCTTTTTTCTTGGAACCATTATTTTCTTTATCGTAGAGATAATTTGTATATATAATTTACTCATAAATAATAGAATGCTACTCGGCTCCCAAATCGTCTGGAACGGTTCCGTCTCTTTGAGCAGCTGATTCGGGTGGTTGCTCTCCCTTAATCTTTGTTGAGTCTTCCTTGATTGCGTCTTTTGATGTGCCTCGCTTCTGAGTATTCATTAGCCCAAGCCTATTAAGCGCTGCAGAAACTGCTGCCGTACCCCTAAGGACATTCTCTCCTTTAGCACCCAATTTTTCGACTGCACTTACTCCCTTAAGAATAAGTGGTGATGCCATTGCTCCAGCGGATAAGCCAGTTCCCCAGGCCATGCCACTCTTCGCACCCTCGGACACATCTTCTCCTTTTCTGCGTGCACGTATCGCGCCAACGCCAGCTCCTAATGCCCCTCCAAGTCCGATTGCAACTGGAGCGGCCGCTATTCTCGCCCCTGTGTTCACGATATTCTTAGCATTCATCCCCAACGGCATCTTACCACTCCATGCATTTTTCATTCTCCCCCCAGCCCACCCAGCTATCTCTCCACCAATCCCATCGTTAGCTCCAAGAGATGTTTTGATCTTTTTCACTAGTTCTGGCAGGGCTAAAAGAAGCGCAAACCCAAGAAGTGGTCCAGCTACTCCCGAAGCACCATTGCCAACTAAGAAAGGAGGCATAAAACCACCAGTCTGAACTGATGAACCAGTTTTTTTACCAGCCTCAGTGAATTCGTAAAAAAGCACAACGACGAGGAGAACGGCGGGGAAAGCTGCAAGATTTCCAACCAAGTTTTTAAACCAGGGCATAAAGGCATTTTTTCCAGGGATGGCTCCAAGCATAAGAAATATTGGCGCAGTGACGACGCCAATGATTATGGAAGCATATGATTTCAGCAGTTCAAAAAAGAGGCGAAAAATTCCAATGACTACGGCAATACCTAGAACGACAGCCAGAGTAAGACCGCCAATAAAAGAAATAATTCCTTGAACAGAGTCATTTACGTTGGCCAAGGAATCAATCAGCACATTAATTAGATTTGTCACTTGACCATCTTTGTATAAGCCTATGATGGAGCCGAGCAGGTTGCCGCCCAACTGAAAAATATTCATACTAATAATATCAGCACCTATAGCCCCAGATTTTGTCAGATCAGAAAAAAGTCCAACGATCATAAACATACTTAGATACATGAGATCGATAAGAAAGCCCGCGATAGCATAGGAGAAAGTCACAAGGATAAGACTAATGATGATAGAAGGAATGGCCTGTTGGGCTGTAATAGCTGCTTGACCGCCGATTTTTTGGCGAAACATAATCATAAAGCCAATGACGATGAAAATGATGATGAAGAAATAATAAGAGATGTTACGGAATTTTTTCCAGAGATCGAGGATTGGGTCTAAGGAAGCGAAACCAAGTCCTTGGGCGTAAGCAGGCTGAACTCCGGCGGTTTTCATAACGTCAGCTACATAGCGACTCGTCTGGGCGGGTGGATAAGCATACATGCCGACGATGGCTCTGGTTAGGCCGTTAACTGCGCCACTGCCTGTTGAGAAGGATACGGTTGAGCTTGATGGAAGTGAATCTAGAGTTGATGGGAAACTATCAGATTTTTTTGGAGGAGCCGCTTCCCCCATGATGTCATACACCCACTCCATGGCGACGAAACGAGTGGTGTTTTTGACGAGACATTCTAGAGAAGGTGATTCGCAGAACTCAGTAGCAGCTCTGTAAGCATCTAGCTCTTCGCTGAAGATGCCGTAGCTATTTCCAGTTGGATCAATGGGATTTCCTCCATCGCCTTCTGCAGCTTGCACTGGCGCCACCGAAACAATCAGAGCAACCAACAAAAACAAGACGGTAGTGAGGAGCCGTTTCCACATATGCGATTATTATAACAGGATTTCAGCCTGCAGCAGCCACGCAGCTATTGATCACTTTTGCTATACATGCTATACCAATGATACTATTTCTCTGCCTCCCGCGAAGTTGTCTATATGATTGATGCAGCCAAGATTACTCAGGTTTCAGAGCTTTTTGCCCAAGCTAAAACAATTTTTGTAATGGTTCCTAGCCAAATTTCTGCAGACCAGCGTGCGGGAGCAGAAGCCTTGGTTTCTAGCTTTGTTGGCGCGGGCAAGGAAGTCCAGTTTTTTTCACCAGAAGAAATTCACCACGAGTCGTTTCCTGAGTCGGAGGATGTTATTCCGCTTCACGAGCTTGGCAACCAAAATCTTTGCGTCAGTTTCGAGTATCTTCCCGAACAAGTTGATAATGTTAGCTACCACATTGGGGAAAAAACTGGTCGATTTTATCTGACCATCCGTCCACAGAAAGGGCAGAAGCCCCTAGATCCTAAGACAGTGGAATATTCCTATACAGGTGCCGAAGCAGATCTGATTTTTACAGTTGGGGTGAAAGATCTAACGGAATTAGAACAGCTATATTTAGAGTATGAAGATTTTTTCAACAAGCTACCGATTATTAGCATTAATTCTTTTGATCCAGAGTTTGCCGCTGCATCAGTGAACACGGGCAGCAGTCCCAGTGTTAGTCAGGAAGTGGCGCGGCTAATTTCTGATCTTGGCCTGGATATATCTTCTGATTCAGCCACGAAGCTGTTATTTGGTATCGAGTCGGCCACCAAAAATTTCTCTTCACGAACTGCCAATGCCGAGACTTTTGAAACAGTTGGCAGACTTATGAGAAGTGGGGCCAGAAGAATTTCTCAACCAAATCCTCCTCAAGCGAATATTCCAGGAATTAAAACTCCAGCTACAATCGCTCCATCAGGAGAAATTAAGGTTCAGGAAAAGAAGGCTGTTTCCAAGAAAAAAGTGGCTAAGGGATAAGATTTGACGCTGATTTCCAATTAATCAATTTAGTTTTCTTTATTTTGTCGGTTTCTCCTGTATAAATAATTGCACTCTCAGTTATGTTTTCTTGCAGTTCGTCCCAAACCTTAATTCCTTTTAGATAATCTGAACTGAAGGTACTTCCAGCCTTAATCTCAATTGGGAAAATTTTATCTGCATCTTTAACCAGAACATCTATCTCATTTTTTTCACTATCTCTCCAGAAATACAATTTTGAGCTGGATCTCGAGTTGAAAATTTGCTTTTTCAGATCTGAAACAATCATGTTCTCAAAAATACTGCCGATTGCGGAGTGAGTACTTAGTTCTTTTTCACTATCTATACCCAATAGGCTGCAAACCAAGCCAGTATCATAAAAGTAAACCTTGGGGGATTTGATTACACGTTTACCAAAATTTTTATAAAAAGGCTGAAGTCTAAAAGCAATATAAGTGGACTCTAATAAAGAAATCCAAGAATCAATCGTTTTATGGTTAACTCCAACGTCATTGGCTAGGTTTGAAAGATTTAAAATTTGCCCAGTGCGGCCTGCTAATAGCTGCAGAAATCTCTGAAAATTAGTAAGATCACCTATATTTTTCACTTGCCTGACGTCTCTCTCTGTGTATGTGGCAATATAATCAGGATACAGATCTTTTGGATCTAAGGATTGGTCATAAATACGCGGATAAAAACCATATCTGAGTTGTTCTAGGTAATTTTCTTTTAGATTTTTAGATTTGACTAATTCACTAATACTTAGAGGCAAAAGGCTAAAAATTGCTACTCTTCCAGCTAACGTTTGAGATACCTTTTCCGAGAGGAGTAAGTTCTCGGAGCCAGTTAGCACAAAGCGAGCTGGTTGAAAATCCTCATCAATTTTAATCTGAATATATGATAATAAATCTGGATACTTCTGGACTTCATCTAGAATAATGCCGGAATTATGCCCATCTATAAACTGTTTAGGGTCTTGGGCTATTCTATTTCTGAGTTGGATATCTTCTAAATTGTAATATTTGTGTTTGGGGAAAATTTCTTTTACAAGAGTTGTCTTACCCGATTGCCTAGGTCCCATTATTGTGATAACCCCAATTTTTTTTGAGGCCTCAGTAATCTTATTCTGCAGATCTCTCTTGATTTTCATAACTACATACTATCACAAAAACCTGCAAATTAGTAATCCAATTCCTAATTTACAGGAATTCTTAATATGGTATAGACCATTTTTTTGTGTAAGTCATATTTGCTATTTAAGCAGGCGTATCACATGGATACGGGTAGTTGATCGGCGGAGCTACGGCATCTTTCTCAGTTTCTTCGCGTAGTCTCTGCCAGAGTCTCCACACATAATCAGCTTGGGGTTTATGACCGTTCCAAATCTGACCATAGCTATTTTCACCTTTTACTGCGAAGGCGTTTACAAAAGCAGAATTGTCGTTCGGATGATTTTGCATACCAGTCCACATAATAAGCCGGCAGGCGGAGTCTGCTGCAGCCTTGATATTGGTGGGGGATGAAAAGTCGAGACTATTCTTCACAGATTCAGTGAATGTTGGTGGTTGGCTCAAGCCTTGGGCACATTTTTGTTGGGGGGTGATCGTAGTTACAGCTGCGGGTTGATAGGTCTTCCATACGTTCCAACTCCCTGGTGTAAATTGGAAAACTCCGAGTGCGCCAGCGCCGTTTGCAATTTTATGATTTGTGTATGTACGACTTTCTGAATGTGCTACTGCAAGCACAAGTAGGGGATCGCAGCTATGCCTTGCCTCAGCATCTTTAATTGTGCTCCAGAGTTCCTGAGAGGGCAATGAAAATGTTGTCATCTCTTCGTTCCAGTATTCAATATCAAATGAAACATCTTTGCCAAAATTAGCAACGCTGCCGACAGAAGTGTTATTTACTTCATCGCACGGCACTTCTTTAATAACATTGGGAAACAAGTTTTCGCAGGTTTGATCATCTGATGGTATTCCTGGTGGTATTGTAAATGGCTTGCCAAAAAGTTTTTCATACAGTTTTAAATTTAGTTTATCTGAATCTTTCTGTTCACTCCACATCGAGAATGAGCCAGATCCGTTGTTTCCTCCACAGCTATTGTTAAGTGCTAGGTTGTATCCAGGCTTCTCGAGTTTGCACCACGCAGCCCCTTCTACTACAAGTTGTTCATTTAAGCCCTCGCTGCCACCAGGCATTCGTGAGTTTTTAGTATTTATTGCACAGTACTCAGTGCGATCAGTGCTACCCATGCCGATTGGAATCAGGGATACACCAACCTTGCCACTTGGGGTTCCAGAAGAGCTTTCTTTGGATGTTTCTTGTTTATAATTAATATATTCAGTTAAGTTCATCAAGCAGGCATTGCCTGGGTTTTTAAGAACGTAGTATCCAGGCTTTACTTGCAAGCTCGCCACTACATTAGTCCAGTTGGATTCGGGGGCAGTGATGATAACCAATCGAGTGCCGTGGTTAGACCAATATCCTTCGTTTTTAATCATATCTTTTGGTGTATTTGCTGGTAAATGCCACAGCTCAACTGACGCTGCTTTCTCTAGGAAAGGACCTGTACAACGACCCATTTCGTTATACTCATTTTTTCCTTGACCTGGATTGACGGCTACCACCTCGTTGGTTGTCAGCAAAGTAGCGCCATCGATAAATCTAGACGCAAATTGAATACGATATGGAGATTTTCTATCCAGGAAATAGCCCTCAGCTCCAGTCGGCAGTTCTTTGCATTCGCCATCCCTTGCCATGCAAATTCTTATGTTTGAAAGAGTGCTGTTGGTAACACTGAGCTCGGGGGTGCGACAATATGTAAGTGATTGCTGTGGCTCTACTTCGCCGACACCCGCACACCTGTCAAGTAAAAATTCTTCAACTGTTTCGCAAGAGGCCAAGTAGTTTTGGACATTGCTGGATTTTTTGGCGAGAGTTCGTTGAATAGCTCTCAAGTAATAACCAAACTTCGCTCCAAGAACTTGAACAGGTTTGGCTGCATACTCCAGAGAGGTGGTCATACATTTAGTGAAGCTCCCATTTTCTCTTCCACATATTGACCCATCATCTGAAAACCACGGGAATCTGGACTCATGAGAGTCTTTGCTAAGACTTGAGACCCCGTTATACAGTTCAAATCTTTTATTATTATCTTCATCTTTCTCAAGCTCAGCAATTTGATCCTTAGTAAGAAAGCTCGCCTTAAGAACATTTGTCACGCTCTCGAGCTCATATCCAACGGGATACACCAAATACATTTTTACACTTGCAGATTGTGAGTCCTTTCCGGAGCGAGTCTGACCATTTACCACAAACAAGCTTTCAAAGGATCTTTGAGCGCTGTCTACTTCAGTACTTTCAGATATTGTCGAAAATATGCTAGAAAGCAGCTCATTTCCAAATTGAGTTTGAAATTGAGAGCGCGGAGATTGGGTGAGGGCAGCTGCGCTATCAGCAATGGTGTTCCAGTTATCAATTTCACTATCAAGAACACACGAGAAGTCTTCTTTACCTGCTTCTGCGTTAATGATATCTGTCAATGCTTTTACTAGATCATCTCGACATCCTTCGCTTTTGTTTTCGCCTTCGGCACAAAATATTTCTAACTCATTTTTTTGGACACTCATTTCTGCGCTCTTATCTAGTAGAACTTGTCTTGTATCATTTTTGGTTAAGTTCCAAGATGTTTGTTGTTCTGTTGAAAGAAGTGAGTCACGCGTCAGCATCGCGCCGTCAGAAAAAACTGGATATGCTCCAGACTCATAAGAGCCTTCAAGAGGTTTATTAGTAATAACGTCTGGAATCCGAAACGCGACAACCAAAACCTCGTCACGAGGGTCTGATTTATTTGCAAAGAAACTAAACAAGGGATTTATATCCTTGATCTCTTCAATTGAGATGACTACAAATCCGAGTCGATATCCTTTTTCAATTGTGAGTGGAACCTGGGTAAAATCACGAAAAAGTTGTTTTTTTATTTCTACTTTGGATTGCTGAAGGCCACTACATATTTCTCTAGGAGTTTTATCAAAAGGATTAGAAGAGGAGTACGCTTCTAAGAGCTCCTTCAAGGCGTATGAGGTATTGGGTATTTTTTGCTCGTAGAGGGCGCAAGTATCAGGATTTACGAGCTTTTTACACATCTCGTCTTGAGCTAGCAAGTTATTTATTCCTTGTGCACAGCGCTGGTCTTCAGTTAGGAGTGACTCAATTGGAGCAGAACCAAGCTCGCTATGAGAGTACGTTTGGCCGCTATCTTCTTGAAATGTCCAATAGCCTTCATAGTCGCTTTTGAGCTCATATTTTCTTTGGGTATCTCGAAACATGGGGTACTCGGAAGATCCTAAGTTGAGGCTGAAGATAGGACTTAATTTAAATTCATCATTGTTGCTTTGCTCGAAGTATTTCTCAACTTCTCCAGAAAACTCAGCAGAAACAGCGCGCTCAGGAGATGCACAGTAGGCTTGGTAGCCTTGGCGGATTAGGTCTTCACGAATTTTGTCTACCGAGCGACCTTCGACAAGATTTGAAATAGGTGAGACGTGAAATGTGCTAACCGCTTCTTTGCTTCCTCTACCAACTCCACCACATAAGTCTTGTTTGCTCTTGGGGGCATATCCGCAACTTTCAGAACATTCAACCAATTTGTTTTCATTCGCTGACATCCACTTCTGAAACTTACTTCCATCTTCCATGATTTGGTCTTGCGAAATGGTTGTTCTTTGAACAGATCCACCTTCACATTTGTTTCGATAAAAGTTAGTCACTTGAGGAGCGGTATAGAGATTCCAGTCTCCTGGAACATGCGGGTCATACGAGAAAATCGCAAACATCTCAAACTTAGAATCTCCAGCCCAGTCACCCCACGATTTATTAAGCATTTCTATGAGTTCGTTATCTCGATAATGTAAATTTCCACCCGGGTTGGTGCCTGTGACGCCGGATTCTAGAGCGTAGATTTGATTTGGGAGATTTAGTTCGCCGTAGCGACAGTTGTTGTCGTAGGAACTGTTGGCGACACAAGCCTTATAATCTAAACTCAGTGCTTGGTCATACTCATTGATGGAACTACCACTAGCTAGTCCATAGTATTCATCCCTTGTTAGTCCGCCATTGGAAAAGAACTGCTCATAGTTTGGGTGCAATTTATTAACCATCGGGGATAACAGTACAACCTTTGTATTGAGCAGGCCTGAGGCCTCAAGTTGTTCTTTGAGAGTGTTAACGTACATGTATGACTCTCGTGCAGCATTGTCACCTCCACCCTCGTTATCATGATTTGGCTCGTTCCAAGGCATAAAGAAAACTTTTTGACCCTTGGTATCAAGTTTTCCGAGAGTTGCTACCCAAGCAAATGCCTCATCTTTGGTAAATGGACGACCATTGTTATAACCACGAAGTACTACGTTGAGACCTTGGCCAAAAACGTTATTTTCGATTTTTCCGCAGTCACCATTGGTGCCAAGCGCCACAAGCCAGCCACCCTCTTGGGTCAGATCGTGGACGCGAGGGGCTTCTTCGTAATACGGTCCAACATTGATTCCGCATTTATTCTGCGCTTGTACAAGAGAAGGAGCTGAAAAAGAGAATACTCCAGCAAAAAGAACTACAACAACCAATGAAAGAATTCGAAATTTCACAAACTTATTATACCTGTGAAACCCAGTGGAAGTTAGGGTGCTGTTGGAGCAACGGGAGTTGGTGTTGGCTCAGATCTTGGAATCTTGAATTCGGTCACAGAAGTTATGCCTGTGAAATTGGAGATCAGATTTAGAATGATGAAGGCAGAGAGAGAAACCACGATGCCCACTACAGCGTAAGTAATTGTTTTTCTGGCATCTTCGACATTTTT
Organism: Candidatus Pacebacteria bacterium CG_4_10_14_0_8_um_filter_42_14; assembly: GCA_002784625.1. Lineage (GTDB taxonomy): Bacteria > Patescibacteriota > Microgenomatia > UBA1400 > PJMF01 > UM-FILTER-42-14. The sequence continues at coordinate 38,318 of PFLP01000044.1, forward strand.
GCTATTACTACCAGCTAGCATCCACTTGAAGGAAGCGACGATGAACATCACGAAAGCCGCCAAGCCAATGATCGAGATGATCACGGTAAAAGCGTTGGCGATCAGGCACTCCAGGCCTTGTAGGGTTGCTACGCCATCGACTCCTCCATAAACACAAACGGGAGTCCATTCCTGAGTTTGTGCCATAGCAGGGGTTGCGCTCATTGCGAGAGCAGATAAGAAGAAAACAACTCTGGATTGCGACATAGAGTATTAGTATACCCGAAGCTGACTGAATGCGGAATTAGACGCCGCTAATTGGTTTGACGTTTTGAAGTAAATCATCAAATGATTCAAAACCGAGGAAGCGAATAACTAAAAGGAAAATCGCCCAACTGGCTGCAATGATGACAAGACCAATGATGGCATGCATTATTTTTCCTCTAGCATCAGTAATTTTTCCTTGGTCTCCGCCAGAGCTAAGCCAGGAAAAAGCTGCGGTTATTAGTTGTAATAGTGTAATCAAAGCGGCAACCAGCATGACGATGGTGAGCACAGAAGTGATTAGCCCGCCAAGAGTGAGGGCATAGCCCTTATAGATGATAACTTGTCCGAAAGCGTTTGAACTCATAGTGGTTGTTCCTGAATTAGTGGCAGTAGTAGAAAGATACAGCGTATTGCCGTCTTGCACAACGCCCACTGTTCCTGAGCTTAGTCCGGTCGTGCTCCCACTAGCTTGAGCTGTGGATATTATCACGAAAAAACTCAATATAGCTAATGATACTATTTGTATTCTTTTGATCATGTAATACATTATATATCTAACTTGAGAAAAGAAAAGACCTCGAATTGACTCACTAAAAAAGTACTCCAAGCATAATCGTTGCCTCAGTAGGAAAATGTACTCCAAAAAGATAAGGAGTACC
>PFLP01000043.1:0-246 GCA_002784625.1 Candidatus Pacebacteria bacterium CG_4_10_14_0_8_um_filter_42_14
TGAGGCAGGAATGATTGCAAAATGGCAGACAGGATTGGGAATTTATTCACTTTTTCTTGCCGGGCTTCTATATTTTCTTTCTTTTTATTCCGGGGGGACAATGGTGCACGTTAATATACAGATTTTATTTCCGTTGCTCACTTTGTTCGATGGTTTCTTTATTGGACTCGTATTTCCCCTGGCAAGCAAGTATTATGCAAAATTGACAAATAAGAGTGCCGGAGAGATTGGTGGAATGCTATATGC
>PFLP01000043.1:337-10884 GCA_002784625.1 Candidatus Pacebacteria bacterium CG_4_10_14_0_8_um_filter_42_14
GCTTTTCTTTCCCCATGTGTTTAAAGAACTTGTAAAGCAGCCAGAATGCTAGCAGTACAAACATGATGTCTAATCCAGGTATTTTTTGAACGAAGCTGGTGACTGAAATCGCAACGTTCTGAATTGTTTGCGTAACACTCTCTTCACTACGCTCCATCGCAAGTTTTCCTGACAGGGATAAATAGATTGTCAATATTCCTATTCCAGCAAATAGAATAAATGAAACTAAATTAGAAACCGTTATCATGTGAATTTCTCCCATAAATGTAACTTCTCGGAAAGACTTTCTAAATATGGGTTTTTCAAGTAAATTTCTTTTATCGATAAATAAACTAGTGAGGTAAAGAGGAGTTACCATTCCAAGCACATAAAAGAAGCCTACTAAAAGAGATTGACCCATAGTGGGACTCAGTGATGACAATGCCATAACCCCAATTAAAACGGGTGCGCAACAAGCGCTGGTAATTCCTGAAATAATTCCAAGAGTGTATGTGGAAAGCGGATCATCTGCCTGCTTGGTGAACTTAAAATTAGGCATTGGCAATTTAAAACCAAGAAGAGTCGCAAATCCAACAAATATTAAGAATAGACCACCAATAATGTATGTTCGATCATGAAGCTGGAAAAACAGTTCTGTTAAAGCCCGAGCCCCCAATACTACTGGCAGCATGATGGTGAATATTCCCAACGAATATATAAAAGTCATTAAGACTACGCGCTTTTTTTCTTTGAACACATTAGCAAAGTAGGCTGGTAAGAGAAATGTGATGCAGCAGGGTGCAAACAGCGCCACCATTCCTGCTATGAAGGCCGCTAGAAGTGATAGTTGAAATAGTGTCTCCATTGTCTATTTCTTGATAACTGTGGCTGTAATAGTACTTTCTAGGTTGGGAAAATTTGGGTTATCAGTTTCAATATAAATGGTTCTGCTTAAGTCTCCCAAATCCGTATCGTCCTTATGCACCGCTGGATCAAAAGAAACATTTACTGTCGTACTCTCATAACCCGCAAGCTCGTCTTTTTCGACCTCAGCTTTTGTACATCCGCAAGAAGTAGAAACTCGGGTAATTTTTAGAGGTAATGGCGAGTAGTTTGTTAGAGTAAACGTGGTTGTAGCGACATCGCCATAGACAACAGTTCCAAGAGGATGAGTCGCCGGAGATAGCGAGACCGAAACGTTACTCTCTTTATAGGCATTGGCTCCACCATCGAGATCGTACACATTGCTATATCCAAGTGCGGCAATTTCAGCTGATGCTTTCCCACTCATACTTCCAGATCTGCAGTACACCAATATTGGTGTTGATTTATCAGCTGGCAACTGATAAATGTTAGTCGCAATTTTATCGTAAGGAATAACGGCATTTGTGCCTGGAATATGGGTTTGCTCGGGTGTATGAACATCCACAATAAATGCATTTTTCTCTTTTGCAAGACTTGCAAACTCTTGCGGACTAACTAAGTTTACGCGTGAATCTTGCTTGTTTTGACTCGTTAGCGAAGTTAATTTGGTTAATGAATTTCCACTTCGATTCATTACCCAACGAACTCCCCATCCAGCCAGGATGGTGGCTGCTAAAATGCTCAATATTAACTTTGTTTTGTCCATATATTTCCCCTTATTCTTTAATGACATTGGCTGCTAACTGAAAAGATAGCGTTGGGTTGTTGGAATCATTAGTATTCATAGTAACAGTTCTGCTTATTGGACCAACGCCACTAGGACCATGAAAAGCCGGATCAAATTCAACCAATACTTCTACTGTCTCTCCTGGCTCAACCTCAAAAACACTGCGAGTTTTTTCATGCATTCCAAACTTTTTAGAGGATTGACCAGCTGATAAAAGTTGCGCTGTGGTGCACATACAAGAAGTTTTTACATCATAAAACTTCAAAACGGTATCGCTGGTATTGGTAATTGAAAAACTTTTTGAAACGATTCCGCCGCCATAGTTTATGGTTCCCCAGTCGTACGATCTTGAATCAACAGACATTGAAACCTCTGAGCTTGCAGTGACTTCAGATGTTTTTACCCCTGTTTTTGTACCAAAATACACCGCAATTCCAAGAATTAAGACTGTGGCGATGACAATCCAGACAATAAACATATCTACCCCGCCTTTGCGATTTTTCTTTTGTTCTGGTTTTTTACAACAATCGTGACTCATAATTTATTTCTCCTGATCCAGGCTTATTGTTAATTTCGTTTCAAAATCCACTGGATCGTTGGAATGGATAGAAACTTCCCTTGTTACTGGTCCAATCAGATCAGGATGTACGGAGGGATCGTAGTACACGTTCACCTGCGCTTCATCTCCTGGAGCAATTGTTACCTTCCAGCTCGCATCGGGTGCTTCGTGGCCATGACCCGCCATATAAAATCGAGGGCCTTCTGTGCCTGCGTACACCAAGCTTGCAGAGGTACAACCGCAGGAAGAGGATAATTTGTCTATCACGAGGTCCGATTTTCCCTCATTTTTAATAGTAAAGTTAGTTGTTTTGATTCCTTGACTCTGCTTCACTGTGCCTAAATCTTTTTTGACCACCGCAGTCGTAATTCTTGGAGCATTTTTTGGAGCGTTTGCTAAAAGCTTTTCTCTGAGTGCGGTGCGACTTGTCGCGTCAGCCAATCTTTTTAGACCAAATTCCTGGGCTGTGGCGAGAATGACTTCATCCTCACGAGCTCCAGTGCTTACTTTTTGATCAATAAAGTCAATCATTTGCGTAGCTGACCCGCAGCATGGAGCATTTTTATCTAGTGGTTTCCCACAACATGGGCAGGTAAACATTGGATATATATCTTTAGCTTCCACCATAAAAACAGCACTCGGAACTGCTACACCATGTTGTAGCCCTAGCGACTGTAAAGTTGAGCTTAGGGGACTCGCAAATACAACTAATAGTCCTATTAAAGTTGCTGATTGCCAAAAGAATTTGTTTAAATATAGCTTAGAACTTCTGTTCATGATATTACGCTCCACAACCACCGTTGCCTGATGCTGGCTTTGGAAGACTTTTAATGTTCTGACGAGTTTGTTGATAACCTTGTGAACTTGAGTACTGAGCACTTAAGGCTGTCTTTGCGTCCACTTGATCCCAATCTTGACCCTGCTCCTCGAAGTAGGTTGCTAGATCTATGTAGGTCTGTGGGAACCAGAAGGAGTTTACCTTAAGTGCCACATCGTACATTTCCTTTTCACTAACCCCATTTTTTGCCATTAGCTCCAATAGTCCAAGCATTGCCATTCCGTGGTTGCAGTCTGGGAAGTGAGTTGAATTACCGCAGCATGGCCTATAGATTCCTCTTGAAACTGTATCAACTAATTTTTGCTCTTCTGGAGATAAGGATACATACTCATGCATGCTGTAATGATCAAACCCGGCTCCTTTGGCAAGAGACCAGCCACCGGTCGAAGCAAAATTCTCAGCCCCACCATATTTTTCATCAACCATTTCGCCCTTATCTAGGATATCGTTTTTATTCGCTAAACCAAAAGCCCAAAGCATATCTAATAGATACCTGCTATTTTGTTCGTTCATCACGACCGGCTGATCACTATTTCCCGACATCATTTGCTCTTCAGTTTGTCCAAGCCCACCTTCAAATAAGGCTCTAAATTTCCCCTCGTCGATAACGCCATCTGCAACCATGCGTTTTCCTAAATCTCCCCACTTTATTGGCAGAGCAACACCTTCTGCGGGTAGCACAGACTTAGTCAAAGCCAAGGTATCGATTGCGACAGTGGCTCCTTCCTCTGACTGCTGAGCACTCTTTACTTGATTGTTTGACAGCGTTTTACTTTGATTGAGAAACGGTATTTTTGGTGCAATCGAAACTTCAAAAAGTTGAGTGAGAATAATTATCCCAAACAAAATTAGAGCCGCCCCTTTCCAGAAACTTGTTTTATCGACGAGCGATTGCAGTTTCGCGACCTTGCTACTCATTTCATTACCGATGTTTGTTTTTAAATTCATATTTTTCCATGTCAGTCTGCAGCTAACATATATTTACTTGCCCGAAGCTTAGCAAGTCCAAGATGAAGTGAAGATGAAATTGTTATTTACAACTTTATGGTAATTGTTGTTTCTTTACTAAGAATGGATGAGATCAAAATCTCACCACCAGTGTTCTCAATTACTGATTTTGCGATTGCTAAGCCCAGGCCAGATCCCTTCCCAGTCGTGTTTGAAGCTCTAAAAAATCGTTTAAACAAGTTCTGCTGATCTTTTTTACTGATGCCAAGGCCGCTGTCGCGAACCACAATAGCAATCTTGCCTAAGCGTTTTTTTAGATCAATATCAATTGTTCCGTTTGGTCTGTTGTAAATTACGGCGTTGTAAATGATATTACTTAACGCACGTTGAAAGAGGTTCTTATCTCCCTTGAAGTTAATTGAGCGGGCAATGTTGGAAGTGACGCTTAGTTGATTATTTTCCCCTAAGGTTGTCGCTAACTCTACCAAGTCAGTCATTAGATCAGACAAAGAAAAAGTCGAAATATTTTTATTTTTTCCACCTATACTCGACAAAAAAAGGAGGTCTTGGATGGTGTCATTAACTGAGTCGATTGTTGATAGCATTCCTTCTCGAGTGGTTTTTGCGATTGATATATTCTCGATTTGAGCTCTGAGCACAGCTAGTGGCGTTTTTAGCGTGTGTGCAGAGTCAGAGAAAAATTCCCGCTCTCTTTTAAAAATATTTTCTAAGCGCATTAACATGAAATTAAATGCATTTTGGATGCTATCCAGTTCTTCAGTTTCTGCTGCAATCCTGATTCTTTTTGAAAGCTCGAGTGTGTTCGTCACCAGCTTTGCCTGCTTTGATATATTCTCTAGAGGCAAGAGCTGCTTTTTTAAAAGTCGGTGAAAAAGAAAGGTTATTGGTATGACTAAAAAAATTATTACACCAGATACAATCCCCAATACTTTGTAAAAAGTAGAGTAGAGAACTTGCGTTGAATAGCCAACTGCCACAAGACCTTTGCCAGCGTTTACTTGGACAGGAAGTGCTGCGAAACGTATATTACTTTCAGTAAAATGCATCGGGGAAGTTTCAAAAAGAGCTCTAGATACTAGAAGTTTCTGTAGTTGATGCTCCGTAACCAACGCAACATCGGGGCTGTTAGTCTCCAACAGAGGAGAACCATCTGGGGAAAGAACAATCACAGTCATACCCTTCGCACTTACTAGATTTTTTATCAAATTATTTCGCTCTTCGCCTCTGTAGTTCTGGACAATTTGATGAGCCTCATTAGCTGCTATGTGAACGTGGTGATCGATTTGTTCCTGAATAGTAAACCAAAATAATCCACTCATGGCGAATAGCAGAACGAATACAATAAATCCAACCGTAGCTAGATACCAAAGAGAGAGGCGCCCGCGAAGAGTTCTGGTAATTTTAAGGAACAGTTTATTTCTCATTGCTTTCTAAAATATAGCCTTTGCCTCGTATCGTCTTGATCAATTTTGTTTCAGAGTGTACTCCTAATTTTCTTCTTAGTGTCCTAATATATACATCGACTACATTTGAAAATGTCTCAAAGTCACTCCCCCATATATGCTCCATCAGCATTGTTCTAGTTACCACCTGCCCACTATGAAGCGCGAGATATTCAAGGACTGAAAACTCTTTAGCCGTCAGATCTAATTTGTGATCACCTATAGAAGCGAAGTGTCCAGCTGACTTCACTAGCAGTTCACCAATGGCGATGATTGGCAATGCACTATTTGTCGCTCTTCGTATGATTGCCCGAATTCTGGCAATTAATTCATTCGAATCAATTGGCTTAGGAAGATAATCATCTGCGCCAAGATTTAGACCTTTAATTTTATCCTCTGTTAGGCCGCGAGCAGTAACAATAATTATCGGAGTTTTATTTTTGCTATTTCTCAGCTCTTTCAATATTTCAAAACCATTCCCATCGGGCAAGTTTATATCGAGAACTACACAGTCGTACTCATTGACTTCAATGTTAGTCAAACCATCTTCTTTGGATCGAGAAGTATCGACAACAAAACCCTCTTTTTGGAGAGATAGCTTTAAATTTGTAGCCAACTCTCGATCATCTTCAATTGCAAGTATTTTCATAACTCGAGATTACTTAAGCTCTGGAACAATCTTCTCGGCTCATCATTTAACTTATAAATTCTATGTTTCCCTAGTTTGTTAGAAGTCACGATGTCATTTCTCCTCAGTATCTGCAAATGTTGGCTAACATTTGATTGCCGCTTGCCCAAAATTCTGCTCAGATCTCCTACGCCTAGTTCGTTCGATAAGAGTTCGCATATTATCTCTACTCTTATTGGATGAGATAGGGTTTTATAAAGTAATACGTATTTTTTATTTAACATGAAGATCATATTCAAAATTGAGAATACATGTTAATTTTTATTCTATCACTAAATCGGGCTTTGGCTTCGAAATGAAGAACCTTCAATGATAACTTCCCAATGCAGTGCTCTAAATCAGGATGAAGTCGGGCTCTACTAGTCTCTGATATGTCTTGAGAATGCTCTTGAGAGATTGTTCCAGCTGAGGGGTCGTGGGGTCACCTATGACATCGTTCCAAAATGGGCGCGTTTCACAGTTAGACACCGTTCGAGCGCAGTTTGAGCAATCCCTCCGCAGGTGTCAGTCAGGCAATTCTGGCTATTTCTCGGCTGGAAGCTGTGGCACCTCATACAAAGCAGTCAGAAATCTATGTACCTGAAGATATGACTGAGTTTTAATCTGTTCCGAAACTTCACCAGCTGCTTCAAAAAATTCAGCTACCCAACTTGGTCCTTCTGCGTCTCTGGAGCGAAACTTCTCACTGATTGACTCGATCGCCTCTTTGATCAAGCCATGACTAATAAAAGGCCTAATTTCCTCAGCAACGGAGAGCGGGCCAGTCTTGTAGTACAAGACTAGGCTGTGAATATCATAAGCATCTTTTTGCTTATATCTCGATCCAACCACGATGCCTTTCATCGTCATAATTCCAACAATATTAGCCATCTTTATGTTTGTTCTACCCTCGGCACCATTAGGAAGTTTTCCTTCTAGTGTGATACCTATTGCATGGTCGAACATTACATCTGTACCCCTAGCTTTATGTACCAGAAAGTCATCTTGAATACGTTGGTGGCGCTTACCTTTTTTGGTACCACCGTACTCTGGTCCGAGAAAATCAATCTGAATCTGCTCCTCACCCTTGCTAGTAACGACATTTTTGACAAAAGAGTGCGGTATTGCTTGTTTTTGCGAGTTTAATTTCTGTTCATAGCCACGCTGTTTGAGCAACTCCAGAATGGAGGCGTACCCTTTTTCATCAATGAGCTTAGGATTGACTGCAATATCTATATCCTTAGAGCCGACGTGTCGAAAATCAACATTGGTAGGTTGGTATTGCCTCAGTAATAGGAAAGGAACCCAACCTCCTACCAACACCAAACCTTCTCTATATGAACCCAAGGCAATCATAAGTTCAAGCAGATGCGATAGCGATATGTCCGCTACATTGGAAGTAAAAGTGGTTTTTGTTCGATTTCCTTGAGTCTGTGCCATAGTTTTTAACTTCAGAAATCAATTTTGAGTCCTCGCAAGTGTTCTGCCTGTTCAGCACCACGAGCAGGGTTATTAAATAAGTCCATATACAGTTGGATATCTGAAACAACTGGGACATCTTTTTCATAATTAGCTTTGACTTGCTGAGTTTTATAAAATACTCCTTCGTCATAGGGAAGATATATCTCAACATTTGCTCCACTACCTACTTCTTGAAGGTCGAGGAGTCGTTTCCATTTTTCGAGCTCTTCAGACTTTTTGATATAAAGTTGCAGTTTACTCACGCCCCTGATAAACGGAGCGACTAGATTTGCTCCACTAAAAAACGAGAGAGCGAAAGAAGAGTTCCCAAACTTTTCCAGGATAGCTGCTAGCAAAGTGTCTAGATCCTGCTCGAAGCTGAACAAACCAAACTTCTTCGATTCATAAGAGAGATAGGTATTTTTCCATGTCTCCAAAAGTCGAGCAGGATTTTTTAAAATGAGTCTGTTTTCCTGATTCCACTCAACTAACTCTTCTTCAATCATGCGGTCAATAGTCTTATGTGTCTGTCCTAAACTCACATTGGCTTCTTGAGATAATTCACCCATTTGCCAACTTTTTTTAGGTTGCACGAGGAAAACTCGGGTAATGCGACTAGAGACAGGTGCAAATAGGTTTTTCAAGGGTGCTGTTTGTGCAAAGGGATTTTTATTGACAATTTTCTCAATATACACATTGTCTTGCTTAAAATAGAAATTACCAGCCAAATCCATAATTCCCACACCCTCTTCTTTAGCAATCTGTCGTGCTATTTCACCAATAAACTGACCTGCCACGAAGGGAACTAATCCAGCTTGTGAAGCATACTCTTTGACTTTGCGGACAGTTTCTCTAAAAGTAGCTGTTCCACCTGTATTCTTAACCTCAATCCCTATAGGAAATTTCTTCCCTTCAACCTTTAGGGTTCCCTGTAAATCAGGTCCTATGGCACCTACTGAGGAAACGTCAATTCCCTCCAGGGTTACTCCTTGGGGTAAATTATTAGGAAGTTGGTTTTGTAGTGTATTTTCACTCATATGGGCATTTTCACTAAACAGTGAAAGTATACCAAGCAGTGAAAATAAATGCAACGTCATTTAGATAGATGAGCCTTGGTCTTTAATCTCTAATAAGTCTTTAGAATGCTCTTGAAAAAGTGTTCCAACTGAGGGATCATGGGGCCACTTATACGGACTAAAGAAGTTTTAACATCTTTTTTTTTACGATGAATGGCACTAATTTATCCTGGGTAGCTGAAACGAGGAACTGCTTTAACTAATTGTCCCAACTTTCCTCGTAGCTATTAAGATCGATTTGGTGTTGTTGACTCAGGATTTGTAAACTAACTTTGACAGACGGATTATTTTTATTAACTAGTTTTACTTGTTTCTTTAGAGAATTTACCAAAGGAGTCAAAAACTCATCTATCCATGAAGGGGTTAGAACAAGTACCCCGTCAAAGTCTATAATAAGATCTTCTCCCTTTTTTAAGTCACTTAAAGTAGGTCTAAAAGCTAATAAAGCTTCTTTTCCGGATGGCCTAGATACTAGAGTAGTACCAAATTTTTTTAATTGGACTAACATAATTATTTCTCAATTCTTATTGTAGCAAAGCATCCACTCATTGAGGTACCTGCTTCCTGAGTTAATATATCTTGATCTCCTTGCTTTAAATGTAAAAAGGCATTTCCTGTTTGAAAATCTATGCAAATTCTACCTATCTATGCAATATGGAAATCCCATTTAATCTATGCATTTTTGCTGATTTTACGTATTTTAACTCAGTGAAACGCATTTGTTAGTAAAAATATCTAGCTGATCTAGAATAAGAATATTGAGAAATTTGTTGTGGGGTTTTTATTCGGAAAAGATGACTTTTAAAATATAACTCAGATTCAAACCAATTCTGCTCGAGAGCCATCACTAATAATAGGCGATTATTAGACGATTATACTTTTCTATATCTAGTTGTAGCACCTTGACCAATCCGCTCGATCATTTTTAAAGCCATTAGTTTATTAATCACCTGATTGATCGTTGGCCTAGGGACGCTGGTTTTCTTTGAAATTTCTTTGGGTGTTGTTTCTGTCACCTTCTCAAGGTATTGCCACACGCGCAACTGTTGAGGCGAGAGAATTGTTTCAACATTCGTTGCTGTGAGAAGTTGTATCGCCATTTGAGACTGTTTTAGCAAGATGTCCAAAAAGAAATTGAGCCAAGATGAAATGTCAGGCTGCTTTGTACGTAATGTTTTTTGGCTTTTCCTAAGTGCTAAATAGTAATCTGGCTTATTATCCTCAATAAGTTTCTCATGAGAAACGTAAGGCATGTAAGCGTAGTTCTGCTTTAGAAGTAGTAAATTGGTTATAATTCTGGACAACCGACCATTGCCATCTTCAAAAGGATGGATGTTTAAAAACTCTACAAGAAAATTCGCGATTATTAAGAGTGGATGGTAGGTATTTTTTTGTAAAGCAATTTTCGTCCAGTCGATAAGCTCAAACATTTTTTTGGGTGTTAACCAAGCTCTGGTTGTCTCAAAAAGGATACCCACTGATTCTCCAACTTCATTAATCATCTCTGCAGCATTTTCTTTCTTTTTGTACTCCCCGCGATGAAAAATATCCTTTTCAACATACTTGAGTAATTCTTTATGAAAATGCTTTACCGAATTTTCGTTAAAGATAAGTATTTCCCATGAATTGAAGACATTTTGCAAGAGTTCGTAATATCCTTGAGCCTCCTGCTCATCTCGATCGCTAAATTTTTGGATAGAAATACCCCGAAGCATTTTTTCAATATCTTCATCAGACAGTTTAGATCCCTCAATTCGGGTTGAAGCACCGGTAGATGTAACCAGTACTGATTTTTTAAGTCGCCCTAGTATTTGAGGGCTTAGTTTGGTGCTTCCCTCCCATTTGCCCTTAATTGCCTCAATCTGGGTGATCTTGATCCAGATGTCTTGTGGGACGTTTTGTAGT
>PFLP01000002.1 GCA_002784625.1 Candidatus Pacebacteria bacterium CG_4_10_14_0_8_um_filter_42_14
TTTAAGCTGAGGCAACGATACGACGTTCGAGTACTATTATTGGTGAGGCAATACGGACCTATAACAAAAAACCCCTCCGGATGGAGGGGTTTGAAAGTCAACGCTAGTTAGCTAGATCAGCCTCCTGCGTTAATCTGCTTCAAATTACTAAACAAGTCAGTGTAGCCACTAAAACCTAAGAAGTTAACTACGATCAAGAACACCGCCCAAGCAGCAGCAAGAATAATAAGCCCAACTACAGCGGCTGTAATCTTATTTCTGGCTTCTTCAGTCTTGCCAGAGTCACCACCAGAGGTAACCCATTGAATACCACCCCAGATCATGTAGATGAGAATCATTAGGGCAGCAATTAGCATGACAAAGCTTAGAATAGAGCTAATTAGGGTTCCAATATTTGCTGCATAACCTTTCTGGTCTGTCATTACTACATCGCCACCCAATGTTGATAGCTCGCCCTCTGCAAAAGCAGTACCAGCAACAAAGAGTGAAGTGCTAACTAATGAAGCCTTGGCGGCTAGAGATGTGAGGGTATTTTTCATACGATATTTTCCTTTCGAGTTAATTTTTATTTACTCCATACCTCCTGGTAAACCAGGAATAGGAGCACTTGTTCCTGCATTAATCTGCTTCAGATTACTGAACAAGTCTGTATATTTACTGAAGCCTAAGAAATTAATTACAATCAAGAACACAGCCCATGCAGCCGCGAGAATAATAAGTCCAACTACAGCCGCAGTAATTTTATTTCTGGCTTCTTCAGTCTTACCAGAATCTCCACCAGAGGTAACCCACTGAATACCACCCCAGATCATGTAGATGAGAATCATTAGGGCAGCAATGAGCATGACAAAGGTGAGAACAGAGCTGATGAGTCCACCAATGTTTTCAGCAAAACCCTTGCCTGTTTGTACTGTGCCACCAAGCTTTGATAACTCAGCAGTTCCTGCAAAGGCGGTGCCAGCGATAAATAACGATGTACTTATCAAGGATGTTTTGGCAACCATATTTGTGAGGGTATTTTTCATATTGAAAATTATTGTAGCATATTTAGCCCAAAGCAAGCCATCATCTAAAATTAAAAGTTAAGACCTCAATTCCTAAAAATACTTGTAAGAGTGAGAAGATGGCTACCACAGATGCCAAAACAATAATGCCAATCACCGACTGAGTGATTCTGCCACGGGAAGATTCTAGCTTTCCTGTGTCTCCACCAGAGGTAACCCACTCCATTGCACCCCAAATGAGATTGATGAGGACCATAAGGGCGGCGATGGTCATGGCGATAGTCAGAACTCGACTAACCATAACGCCGAGACCAACTTGGCTACTATTTATGTCTGCAATGGAATTTCTGCCTGGAAGTTTTTGCAAAGTTGCTTCTCCAAAGAGGTTTAAATTTGCTTGTGCTAGCTGGGTAAAATTATTAATCATAATCGTATTCTGGTGGAGGTTGGTCTGCTGATGGTCTATAAAGTTCCGTCGCAGATGGAAACGTCAGGTTTAAAATCGTAAAGTTGGTCCCAAAAAATAACTGGCTGACGTATGCGATGATTGTAAAAGAACTGACAAGAATGAACAAGCCAATGGCTGACTGTGTTAAGCGATTCCGGGCACTTTCAATTTTGCCACTATCACCACCGGCGGTTATCCACTCAATGCCACCTTGAAGAAAGAGGATAATTACAGCTAGGCCTCCAATAGTTATTGCGGAGCGCCAGAGAACGATAAAATAGTAAGTGAAGGTGACACCGCTGGCCGCCTTTGCTGAATCATCACCAAGAATACCAATGGTTTTGTTTTGAATTTCTGCAAATACAGTTGTAATTGAGAGAAAAAAAGGCACTAGGAAAGAGAGAATTTTTTTCATGATGTTGGAACCAGCTCTATTAACATTTTCGCAGGATTTAGGATATCAATACCAACTATTGTACCAATAATACCAACAATCCCATACGCTGCAACAATAATGACTAAGCCAATCGCTGACTGCATCATGCGATTTCGAGCTGTCTCAATTTTGCCACTCTCTCCGCCAGCAGTAATCCAGCTGAAAGCGCCAAGGATAAAGTTGACTATGAAGAAAATTGATCCAAGAACTGTGAGAATACCGAGCAGATTCGAGAAAAACTTTTCAAGGATTGTGAAGGCATTTGTAGAAGTAGCTGCGTCCTTTGTGTAGACGTTATCAACTGGTGCTTTGAAACTACCAAATTGCGCTAATTGTGAAGGAAGTTGCATAAGTTTCTAATAGTATACATTGCCTGCTACGGCGCGACCACTGCGCTATCAAGGGCGGTGATGAGTTGTGGATTCAAAATATATGCAGCGTTGCCAAAGAAAATCAGGCCAATGATGCCAGCGATGGCAAAGGCGCCGACAATGAGACTGAGGCCGACGGCAGACATAGTAAGTTTTTCTTTTACAGCGGTGAGGCCGTCATCGCTATCTGGTTTGGTAATATAAATGAAGGCTGCGGAAATAACATTAAACATCACCCAAAGACCGGCGATGATGGAGCCAAATTGGAGAACGCGGGAGAGGAAGAGGATGAGGCCGATACCCATTCCTGAGTTATCCGAACTAGCAATTAAAGCAAAAAGGTTGAGCTTTAATATTGAGTTGGGTGGCTTTACAGCACCAAGAACAGCCACACCCTCACCTCCACCGCACGATACTCGCCTTGCAGAAATCATCCCATAGGGGGGAGGATAGCTTGTAAACTCACACAATTTCCCATTAACGCATTGACCATCACTTTCACAGCCGTCGATTTTTATTGGACCAGTTTCTGCAGATGAGTTAGTTGGTAGTAATAAAGCTAAACAACTTAATAAAGTAACGAAGAGCAAGATTGAGAATTTTCCACCTATTTTCTTTTTCATAAACTGCCTATCGTCGGATTCAAAATAAAAGTAGCACTGCCAAAAAAGATTAAACCAAAGATGGCAGTGATTGTGTATGCAGTCACCAATAGAATTAGGCCAATGACGCTGTTTGTCATCATCTTGCTGACTTTTTCATTAGCGCTGGCGTCACCGTTTCCAGAGATATAAATATAAGCAGCTAAGAAAATGTTGATCACCACCCAAAGGGAGCCGACCACCATCAACAACTTTATGATCGTAGAAACAAAAACTAAAATGCCTATATCTCCACCTGTGGCATTGAAATTATCTACTGGAGCGGGCTTATCTATAGTGCCAATTCCTAAAGGATCGGAGGTAGTTGCTGCCGCTAACAAATTAAAAATACCCATATTTATAACCCCATGTTTACTCCAGTGAGGAGCTGAACAATTTGTACGATCCAGTATGCACTAAAAAGCAGGACGAAGCCAATGACTGCGGTAGTCGCCATTTTTTGTGCTTGTTCCATACCTTTTTTGCCCTGAGAAACAAATAAAAATCCTGCATAAAATGCATAAAGGAAAAGCAAAACCCCTGCGAGCACAAACAAATTTCTGACGATTAGATTAACAAGAAAAGCTGGTTCACTATAGACGCTTTTAATGGTTGTATTGTTGGAAAGTGTTAAGCATTCTCCCAGATCAATACTGGCTTCTTCACCCGCATCGCAGGCAGCGCGAACTTGTTTGATCAATGAGAACGAAGAGATCATAAGTGGTATTATACGACAATTACATGACAGACGAGAAGCGACTCATCAGCGAACTTAAACAAGGCAAGCCAAAGGCGGTCCGCAAGTGGTTCAAAACATATCATGATCGATTGTTGCGATTGGTTTTGCAACGCATATCTCAAGAAAAAGACGCTGAAGAACTAGTCCAGGAAACATTTCTTAATGCTCTAAAACAAATTCCTCTGTTTAGGGGAGACTCAAGTCTTTGGACTTGGATGGTATCAATAGCTCGTCATGAAATAGCAGATTTCTATCGAAAAAAATATGCCAAGCGGGCACTTCGCACCGTACCGCTTGGTGATTTGGTCATTGCTACAAAAATTTATGATTCATCTGAAGTTTCAGAGATTGTGATGCGTTGTTTGGGCGATATGAAAGCTGAATCTGTTGAACTTCTGAAGCTCAAATATATAGATCGCAAAAAAATCTTTGATATAGCCGAAGATCTTGATCGGAGTGTCAAATCAATTGAGTCAGAACTCTTTAGAGCTCGGAATGAATTTCGCGCTCTTTATCTAGCTTATGAAAACGAATAATTTTCTTAAAAAACTTGAAGAAGAAGCTGCTTTGCAGGCCAAGCTATCGACCACGAGAATATTCCCGAGAGAACTCGACGCTCTTACCTCATTTATTGGTAGAAATTCATGGCAATTTGTTTTGGTTTTATCAGGATTAACTGCTTTGTTAATAGAGCTTCTAGGTTTTCTAGTAAGAACTGGGCCCAAGTGAAGAAAGATCAGCTTTTCTCATTTCTCTATGCGCTCGGAAAAATTACCCTGGGTTTACTTCTACATCCTTATCAAACCATGCAGTCGCTGATTCGTGAAAGAGCTTTTATCTGGATGGCGTTACTGCCAAGTGCGGTTTTTGTGGGAGCAAAAATAATTTGGTTTTTCGTTCTAGTTCCTATGGTCCGCTTCGCTTTTTCCTGTTCAGTTTCAAGTTTCTTTGGTTGCGAACTAATTCCATTTTTCGCCAACTGGTTAGTTTTATTTTGTATTTATTGGCAAGTGATGCTTTTGTATTTGCTTTTGAGGTTTAGTTTGGCTTTTAGAGACTAGAGAAAGCGCGACTTTGGTACTTACCTTTTTTCATATCAGAACTAAAAGTTAGTTTTAGACTAACCTCTGGTTCAGATACACTCATTATTTGAGATTTTGTCAAGCAGTCTAGCGTGATTTGATGGGGAAGTTGCGACTAATATATATCAGCTTCACTGCAGAGTTTCTGGAATTGCGTGTTTCAGATGAAAAAATCGACTAAGTTAGTGTGCCAAACATTGAAAGCGCCAGACAAAGTAGAGAAAGAGCGGGGTTCTTGAGAATGCATTGGGGAAATGGATGTGGTCCAATTGCAGTGTTACAAAAATTGAACGAGATGGTTCCTCCGGGAGCGATAAAAGCTGGAAATAGACAACATGAAAAACACAGAACGAACAAAAATCAAGAACATTGATCGAGTTATTCTGGTTAACGACCAGGACGAAGTTATTGGTCAGATGGATAAAATCGAGGCTCATCGTGGAAAAGGGAAGCTACACAGAGCCATTTCAGTTTTTTTATTTAGAAAGATTGCTAACGAAACACAGCTACTTATTCAACAGAGAAGTGCCAAAAAAATAGTCGGTGCTCATCAGTGGGCCAATACTGTTTGTGGCAATGTCCGCCCCAATGAAACATATGAAGAGTGTGCGAGAAGAAGATTGGAGGAAGAGCTCGGAATTATTGATCCGCAGCTAATTCTTGCTCCAGCTAAAAAATTCCAATATCAGGTGAAGTGTAACGATGAATTTAGTGAAAATGAAATTGATCAGGTGTTTACAGGTTGGTTCGATGGGGAACTAAATATAAATCCGGATGAAGTTCAAAAAATCGATTGGGTTAACTGGCGGTCTTTACAAAATGGCAACCACAAAGACCTCGATTATAATTGGGCGCCGTGGTTTGAGATAATGCTAGAGTTTGCCAGAGAAATTTATGAATAAAGAAAAAGAGCCATCTATAAGATTCGGAGCAATAGCGGTTGTTATTGGTCCTGATGGTCAGTTTGTCTTTTTTGATTCTCATGCAGAAAATGGAAATAAGTTGGACTGGGACGGAGAAAAATATAGACCAGTCAATGACAATTTAGAAATGGTTTCAGGTGCAAATAATGATTCATTGTTTGCTCAAGACGACGCAATTATAACGTTGCTAAGAGAGGTAAAAGAAGAAAGAGGTATAGAAATTAATAGAGATCAAATTTCATCAAGAATTGGCTGGATTTCAGCTCATCAGCAAAGAGGTGATGAAGTACTAGCTTTTAACACCTCTGTTCATATTCTACGAGTAACCCAAGAACAATTAGATAGAATCTCACAAAATGGTTCAGAAATTATCTCAATGTCAAAAGAGGAAGCCTTGATTGCTTTAGAAAACAACAAATCTGCTTTCCGCCCATCCGTCAGGGAAGCAATAAAATTAGTATTACAAAATTAAAATTTATGTCTATGATCTCTTCCATCACCCTCATCAAAATCGGCGGCTCCTTAATCACCGATAAAAATAAACCGTACACAGTGAGAAAACAGGCCTTGGCCACGATCGCCGCTGAGGTAAAGAAAGCGACTGAGAGCGGACAGAGGCTAATTCTTGGTCACGGAGCTGGTTCATTTGCCCATATTCCTGCGAAAAAATATCAGACACACAAAGGTTTGCAGAATGAGGAAAGCCTAAAAGGATTCGCTGAGGTTGCCGCCGCCGCGCGCGAACTAAATGGCATTGTTATGAAGGCGTTGATTGACGCTGGAGTCTTAGCTGTTTCAGTAAGTCCTTTGAGCATGATGACTGCCGATAATTTTGAGCTTGGAAGCATGTGGACAAACAGCATCGAGAAACTTTTAGAACTTGGTCTTCTGCCTGTAGTATATGGTGATCCAATCGTCGATTTAGTGAAAGGCAGCACCATTTTTTCTACAGAGCGCGTTCTTGGATATCTTGCTCTTGATCTTAGAGCTAAGGGATACGAAATTGAACGCGTTATTCATTGCGGTCAAACAAACGGCGTTTATGATCTCGAAGGTAAGACTATTCCTTTGATTAATTCTTCGAATTTTTCGACATATAAGCAGGCTATCGGTGGATCTAGTGGAGTTGATGTGACTGGAGGCATGGTGCATAAGGTGGAGGAGACGCTTTCTTTGGCCCAGCAAGGAATTCCAGGAATTATTATTGATGGCATAGAGCACGGCACTCTCTCGCAGGCGATTCGAAATGAACCAGTAATAGGCACAAAAATTGAAAATTAATTATGTCCAAAAAAAACTCTAATCCTATTCCAGCTCACGTCGCCGTTATTTGTGATGGCAATAGGCGTTGGGCGAAAAGCCACGGCTGGGATGTGATTAAGGGTCATCAGTATGCTCTAGATGTTATTTTTGAGCCTCTGGCTGACAAAGCTGCAGAGATGGGCATAGGCTTTCTTACTTTTTGGGTTTTTAGTACCGAGAACTGGAATCGAGACAAGAGGGAAGTCGAAGCCCTGATGAATATGTTTCGCAAGGTTTTTGACGAACAAGTGGCGCGTTTTAACGAAAAAAATATTCGCGTCAATCATATCGGCGATCTTGATGGTCTGCCGGGAGATATCCAACAAAAAGTTCGCGATGGAGTAGAAAAAACTAAAGATAATACTGGCCTTACTCTAACCTTCGCCATGAATTATGGCGGTCATGATGAACTCACAAGAGCTATTAAGAAGATTGCTGCTGAGGCTATGGCGCGCAAGGTGCTGCCAGAAAATATCGACGAGAAACTTATTTCCGATCATCTCGATACGGCTGGAATGCCAGAGCCTGACCTGATTATTCGCACCAGTGGAGAACAAAGACTTTCAGGCTTCATGTCTTGGCAGAATAATTATGCCGAGTTTAGTTTCCCGAAATTTCATTTTCCAGAGCTGACCCCAGAAAAATTTGAGGGTGTAATAAAAGAATATGGTGACCGCAAGCGTCGTTTTGGAGCTGGTTAAAGAATGGTAATTCCGAAAATCACCTCGACAATTTGCATTATCCAATAAGAGACGAAGAGCAGTAAGAAACCGACTATCGCGGCAGTGGCGCGCTGTTTCCCGGCGTCAAGAGATTTTTCACTGGATGCTCCTGCCAGCATTTCAAACCCTGCCCAACTAAGCATGGCAAAGAGAATGAGTCCAGCCAAGGGGAAGGCAAAGAGGAGGATGCGCGAAATAAAGCCTCCGGGACTTTTTAGTGTTTTAGCATATTTGCTAGCTGATCCATCGGCGTTTCCCATGAGAAGAGGATTAAGTTCATTAAATTTTTCTGAGGTAAGGTTGTCGACTATGCTGTCGCTTGGGGGTTCTTCTGGATTTTCTTCTGTTTCACCACCACCACCTCCGCCAGGAAGGGGGTCTGGATCTGATTTAGGACAAAGATCCATTGAATCAGGAGAGCAACATACAGTTGGATCAACACCACAAGATTGGGCTCCTGAAATTTTTTGATTTGCACTATTTTGACAAGTAGCCATACTTGCGTTCCAAGTTCCGCAACCAAAAGCTTGGCTAGTTGGACAGGTGCCTCCAGAAGCTTGCAAATAACCTACGGAGCAACACTGACGTTGACTTGCATTAATTTCTGTTCCTGGACAATCTTGCGCTTCCCCAAATTCATACTCTGTTCCATCTACAGCAATACAAAGATTTGACCCGACATATGTCACTCCACAGTAGTGATCTGGGTTATTTGTATCAACATCTCTTGGTTTTACCGCATATTGTCCAACTTCACATAATGACCTTGTTGTATCTGTAGAAAACAGCGAAACATTATATGTTAAATCCTGCAGACTTTCGTTGCTGAGCAAGCCACTGTTTGTGAGTAAAAATGTCAATTGGTATCTAGCAGCATCTTCTGCGACCGTCAATTTGTTTGTTTCAAATTCTTTCCCTTCGCTTGACTTAATTTTTAAATAATAGCCAGGATGGGATTCGCTGGTTCTTAGATTCAGGACAATTCTTTTGCTGGATGTTCCTTCTATTACATCATCTAGACCCTCAGCGCTTGTTATTGCAACACCACCAGCGCAAGAAATCGATCCAGGGGGAAGGGGGTCATTTGCCACTTCGTTTAATGCATCGTAGTAATCTTTTTCAGCTTGGCTGGAAAAAACATAGTAGCTACCAATCCCACAAGATGGGTCAATTCCAAATGAAAAATTTAGGCCTAGGGCTCTGTCCGCATTAAAAGTTATTCCATATCCAAGCTTGTTTTGCGCATCGAGAGAATTCAGTCCTTTTTCGGGATCAATATCAAAGGTCAGATCATAAATTTGCTCGCCACTTGGCGTGCGTCCTCCATCAACTCTCGCAACTTCTCTTGATTCAAAATTATTGTTATTTTGTGGCTGAATTGTTAAGTAGTAGCCTCTAAAATTTTCTTTTGTAAGAATTCTTAGTTTAATTTGTTTGCTAGACGCCCCGTTTATTTCATTTTTGATTTCTTCGATGTTTTGGACTGTCATTTTATTTCCACAGCTGAGCGGTGTCGTACTAGCGTCTGCAAATACTAAATCGGGTTTAATTAGAAGCACGAACGCAAACAGAAAAAATGTAAGTAAAGTTTTGTTCAGTATTTTCATGACGTTCCAAAGCCCGGAATACGAAGAATATCAAAGCCGATAAACTGAAGAATGGTTACAGAGAAGATGATAATTAGGAGTCCGACGATGGCGGATGTAATCATTTCTTTGGCTTGTTCTGCGCGCTTTGGATCACCCTGGGATGTGGTGATCAAGAATCCTCCTGCGAGTGTCATGATTAGTGAAACCCCGCCACCAATACCGAGTCCAAGTTTGACAAGGCTTTGAACGATCGAGGTCGGTTCACGTTTGATGCAGCCGATAGCTGTCCAGACTCCAGCACTTTCATTAGGGTTTTCTTTTGTGATGCCTGCGCAGCTTTCGCACTCTGCTCGTGCTTTTGGTGATGAAACTTGACTACAGAGTTTGAAAGATTCTATTTTTCCATTAAAATCACCCTGGTTGCTAGGAGGTGTTTCACTACACAAAGAAGGGTCACAAGCCTTGCCTCTTACTACAAAGGTTGATTGGCAGTTGCCAGCAAATTCGTTCCCCCCTATCTTTGGAGGTCCAATGCTGTAGGTTCCCGATCCAAGGCTTGGACTGAGTATTCCACCAATAATTGGATCTTCTAAATGACCATCAATGATTTTTACAGGGCGATCTGTGCACCACCAAAAGCCGCTAAGTCCGCATTTTAAAGTAACGTTTCTCTTGTTTTCAATAATTTGTCCATTCGACTTTAGATCGCCATTGGCAATAATAATAGGTGATTTATCATCAATACACCCATTATTAGTGGTGTAACACTTATTTTCTTCTGGAATTCCATCACCATCTTTGTCAAAGGTTTTGACTTGATAAATGTCAAATGCTGAACACGTAAGATTTTCATTGCGAATATTAATTTTTCCAACCCTACAGACGCCATCAGAAAGTGAGCCTCCGGAGCCATCATAAAGCCAGATTTGTTTGGTGTCTATCCAGCCGATCCAGTCATCATAAGATAAGTCTTTGGTGGATAGCGAAAAGACCATTGTCTGGTCAATGCTTGTTTTTTGAACAAGCTCGCTTGCAGACTCCGCAGCGATATCTGCTCTGCCGTTGTCCCAGACGACGAGTCGGTAACTTCCAATTGGAATATAAGGAGAATAAATAGAAATTTTATAGTCTTCAGCCCCCTGATCCAAAGATAAATTTCCTTCATCTATTGTTATATTCACCCCTGTTATCTGTGCCTCGTACTGATCTCCAGAGCAATCTTCTGCCAAAACCATTGAACTCGCCGAAAAAAACAACCCCACTGCCAGGAAAACAATGAAAATTTTCTTAAAGCGTGATATTGAAGGTAAATTCATAGGAATAACGATAGATTTCTTTCATTATTGTACCCCATCTCGAGCCACCAGTGGTACACTGTTTACATCATGTGGCGACGTTTTTTTGTCAGCATATTTCTTGAGGCAGTGCTGGCAACAGTCTTAAGTGGGGGGATTTTTCAGATTCTGCCTGTCTGGGCTGACGAAGTCGCTGATCTCCAGAAGCAAATTGACGAACTTGAGAACCTGAAAAACATGTCAGAGTCGGCGACAAAGCCTTTAGTAGAAGAACTTAAGGGTTTAGAAAATCGCATAAATACCGCTCGCGCTGGTATCATCAGAGCTAAAACAGAGGTTGCCGCTCTGGCTAAAAACATCGATGGTCGCGAGCTTGACTTGGCTCTCCAGTATCAGATCCTTTCAGAGCGCGTTCACGTCCAGTACAAAAGAAGCCGCCAGCTAAATCCGCTCCTTATCTTCTTTGCCGGTGGCGATGCTAGCGCTGTCGCTAAGGATCTTGCCTACCAGTCGGCTGCCAAGGTCAGAGACGATAAGCTCATTACCGATATCAGTTCTGACATCTCAGGTCTGGAGGCCGACACCGTCGCTCTTGAAAATAAACAAAAACAACTTGCTGCTCTAGAAATTCAGCTTGATGAACAAGCGCAGTTTTTTCGCGGAGAAATCGGTAAGGCGAAAGATTATCAAAAAGATCTAACAGGCAAAATTGCTTCTCTTTCAGCCAAGCAGCAAGAAATCTTAGCGGCCAGATCAGGAAGCTTCACTGCCAGTATTGGCGATAGCGAGCTAGCTGATGATTTTAATGCTTCGATTAAAGGTTTTCGCGATTCAGCCCCGAGCGGCTACTTCGCAGTTTTTTCCTTCGGTGCTTATACCCACAGAAAAGGCATGAGTCAGTATGGAGCCAGAGGTAGAGCCCAGAATGGCCAGAACTATAAACAAATTCTGCAGGCTTATTATGGCAAAGAACCCGTTGGCAAAAATACCGATGGCAACATCAGGGTTAGCGGCTACGGAGAAATGAATTTTGAGGAGCAGTATCTCTGGGGTATAGCTGAGATGCCGTCGAGCTGGCATGCAGAAGCCTTAAAGGCCCAGGCAGTGGCCGCCAGAACTTATGCTTACCGCTATATCGAACAGGGAAAAGAAATTTGCACAACAGAGGCGTGCCAAGTTTTTTCAAAATCAAAATCTGATAATGCTCCAGAAGCCTGGAAACAAGCAGTGAGGGATACAAGAGGCCAAGTGCTTGAGGATGTAGTCACTTTTTATGCTTCGACGCATGGTGCCTTCACTACCACTGCTGGCTGGGACACGACAGATGGAAATGGCGGCGGCAACTTCATCGACAAGTCATTTGAGAAATTAGGCGGTTCTCCTTGGCTATACAAAGCTTGGTACACCCAAGGTTATAGCTCTAGTAGTGATAAGTGTGGCAGAAGCAATCCTTGGCTCTCTCCCGAAGAGATGGCAGACATTATCAATGCAGCCAGATTCAGAGACGACCGAGTTACGCCAGTTAGCACTTCTTGCTGGGGAGGCAATCCTTACTCACATGAGGAATTGCGACAAAAAGCCAACGGACCTTCGAGTGTGTCATCGGTCTCAGTTAGTCAGGGCAATGGCACCACCAACGAAGTTATTTTCCAAACCAATATTGGTGAGATTCGCCTCAGCGGCTCTGACTTTAAAACTGCCTTTAATGTCCGTGCTCCAGGACGTTTATCAATTCCCCAAAAAAGTTTTTCATTCTTTAATATCGAGCATAAATAGTGACACCACTTAAACAACTTTCCCTTCAGCATTTTCGGACACATAGCCAGCTATCGCTTGCTTTTAAAAATCAAATCACGGTTATCAGCGGTCCCAACGCCAGTGGCAAAACTTCAATTTTAGAAGCAATTAACTTACTCGCCACAGGTGAGAGTTTTAGAGCTAAAAAAATAGCAGAAATGATCTCATTCGGCTCTGATCTCGCCCGGGTCAGGGGCAGAGTCTCAGAAAACGAGGGCGAAACCCTGGATCTTGAAATTATGCTCACCCACGGAGTCATTCAGGGAAAACGAACTCCGCATCGCCTTTTTCGGGTCAATGAAGTAGCTCGTCAAAAACGCATTGCCACGCATCGATTCTTCACCACTGCTTTCAGACCAGAGGACTTGCGCTTGATTGAAGGCTCACCATCAAGACGACGCGGATTTTTAGACACAGTTTTATCGTCAGTTCACCCGGATTACGAGAGAAGCTTACGAGTTTACGACCAAACCCTCAGAAGACGGAATAAGCTTCTAGAACAAGTCAGAGCTGGAGAGCAGTCAGCCAATGTTTTGAGTTACTGGGATGTAAATATGCTAAAGCACGGCATAGTTTTACAAAAAGCCCGGACAGACTTTGCCGCCGCTTGCGCCGGGGTGGCATTCCCCAAACAATTTACGATTGAGTACTTGCCATCGATTATTTCCGAAGAGCGCCAAGACGAGTATCGTGCCAAAGCCATTGCGGTGGGGCACTCGCTCATTGGTCCCCACAAAGATGACTTTGCCATCCATCTGCAAACGCAAATTAACCAATTTGAGCTTTCCGCCTATGGCTCGCGCGGTCAGCAGCGCCTAGCGGTTTTGTGGCTGAAGCTTTGTGAGCACGCTTATGTTCAAGAAAACTCCGATAGTGAACAAATCCTCCTCCTCGATGATATTTGGTCGGAGCTTGACGATGAAAGCCAGGCGATTATAGAGCCACTTTTTCGTAAGCAACAGACTATTGTCACCACCACCAACGAAGAACTGGCAGAAAAATTGACCGCAGCTCACGTGACTCTCGGTGTAGAATAACCAAAATGAATACTTCTATTTCTCCAACCATTGCCGCATATCTTCAGCGCCTAAAACTTCCAGAGAAATATTCTCACAAAGGTCAAAATGGCAAGCTCTTGATCATTGGTGGTAGTGAGCTTTTTCACGCGGCTAGCAAGTGGAGTCTTGACGTGGCCAGTAAGTTTGTCGATATGGTTTTTTATTCTTCAGTGCCGAGCAATAACGTTTTGGTTCAGGCCGCCAAACAGGAATTTTGGAATGGTTTGGTTGTCGAAAGAGAAAATTTGGCTGATTATATAGATGAAGCCGACTGCATTTTAATTGGTCCAGGCATGGAGAGAAGCGAAGAAACAACCAAAGTTACCAACAAATTATTGGCAAAGTATCCAGAAAAAAAGTGGGTGATTGATGCTGGAGCCTTGCAGATGATGAGTCCAGAACTAATCCCTAAAAATAGCATCATTACGCCCCACGCCGGAGAACTGGAGCGCCTACTTGGTGTTGTCGCCCGCCAGTCTTTAGATTCGCCAGCAGGTCCAAAGCTTAACGAGCTCGAGCCGCTTTTGGCTAAAGGCACAACGGTTCTTCTTAAAGGTCCCACCGACTATATTTATCACAGAAATGAGTTAGTAACTGTTGAGGGTGGCAGTCCAGGGATGACCAAGGGTGGTACCGGTGACGTTCTGGCTGGAGTTGTGGCCGCACTTTTCTGTAACCATGACGCTATGACGGCGGCGGTGATTGGCAGCTTTGCCAATAAGCAGGCTGGAGAAGAGCTCCATTCCAAGTTTGGACCGCTCTTTAATGCTTCCGATTTGGTTCATGCCGTTCCGAAAGCATTGTGGGATTCTTTTAAGTCTTTTAAAAATTAATTTTACATTAACAAAAAGTATTTTAAGGGCACTTTGACAACGTTATTTTTTAGGATTAACTCTGAATCACAGACAACTAATCCGTATTTGCCACCAAGTTTTTTCAAAGTGGCTTCAGCTTGATTAGTTAACTTTTTGCCATAACCAACTTCTATAGGAATTTTTTGATTCGATAAACTTAACAGAAAATCGGCTCCACCTTTGGAGCTGTCATAAAAAATTGGAGAGGTGTTTTTGTCAGAAAAATTGCGGTATAGAGTTAAAGCCACGACATCTTCCATGTATTTTCCTTTGTGATTTAAAAACGCATTATCACCCTCAACTATTGAAAGCAGAGCATATCTTATTGCCGGAGTCATAAAATGATATTTTGAAGGCTTGCGGACTTTTTTGTATGTTGAACCGTAAGGATAAACACGAATTAACACCTCGGCCTTTTCCAGACATTCAAGTATGTTTGCCAGAGTAATTAGTGAAATTCCTCTTAGACTCTTTGTCACACTGGTTAAACTAACTTCACTACTTCCAGCCACTAAAAGCAATATATTTTTAACTGACGATAGCGTGCTTGTGTCAAAACTTCCAAGCTCCGATAAATCCCGCTCTATTACTCGATCAATTAACTGATTAGTCAAAGCATATATATGCTGGTCACTTTTAATAGTAAGAGAAAATGGCATGCTGGAAAATCTCAAGTATCTATCAATTTCAAGTGACTCAATACCTAGCCAATACTTTTTTATTTCTGAATCCAGTTCGGCAAGCTTGGTATAACATTCATCGGCATTTGCGCTGTACATAATTGCTTGTTTTATTTTTTCAGGTAGGTCTTTTACAGGCACCTTAACGCTTGCGACCTCATCTCTAAATGACTCGTATTTCGTTTTCAACAACATATACTCTACGAAGTTCATGGGGTAAAGTTTTTCAAAAACTACTCGACGAGCTAGATCAGCTGTTGATCGGAGTGACAAAGCAGAAGAACCAGTGCAGACGACAAATACTCTTTTTGAATGATCGTATAGGGTTTTAAGAACACTAGTCCATTTTTTGTCAAAATGGATTTCATCGATAAATAGGAATATATCCTCTTTGCTCTTTTCAAATGAGATATCTAGAATTTTTTGATACTCTTCTAGCACTGTGAGGAGGTCAGATCCGAGCTCATTTACAATTTGATCAGTAGAAATATATAGAATATTTTTCCCATTTTGCAAATAATTCGCCAAGTAAAGTTGGGCTAGCAAGGTTGTTTTTCCTACGCCTCTAAGTCCAGGGATACCAACAATTCTCACTTCTTGTTCTCCGGCCACAAAATTATCAATCAATTGTTTTACTCGATCATACAAATCTCTGGTCAGGTATTTGTTGCCCCGAGCATCTTCGGTATATGACCGCAGAAGGGAGGGAGATCTACTTATTTGATTTTGAAGATATTGGTGGATTTGATTATTATTCATAGTTCTCTATCGTGTTTAAAAATGATAGTAACATATATTACTATAATAGTCAACTATAACTGTAACGCGCTCGAGCCTTTTTCCAGGCTAAAAATAGCAAAATCTCTGTTTGAAATAGTATTGATCTTCCTTTCTCTCAACATTTTCTTGCAAAATTTGCGATAATGGGCGAGAATAACGCCGCAAATGTACGAACCAAAATTTACCATCTCTAATAATATCCTGACTTACATCTCGAAAATCGAGTCTGCGCGGGCGATGATCGATCATGCTCCTCTGGTACCGAGTTGGGAAGCTAAGTTTCGCGACGACGCCTTTTCTCGCACCGTTCACTACGGGACAAAAATTGAAGGAAACGATCTGACCGAAGAGCAAGCCCAGCAAGTAGTTCGTCTGGGAGATTTTGTTGATTCAGAGGATGTGGCCAAAAAAACTGGCATCATCGCCAGAGACCGAGATATTCAGGAAGTAATTAATTATCGCAACGTCATCGACTGGATCGACAAGCAACAATCGCCAAAATATGAGCAACTGATCACGGAAAAGACGCTGAAAACCTTGCACAGATTGACAATTTACAAACTCATCGACGAAAAATACACGGGATCTTATCGTGACAAGCAAGTCATAGTTGAGAGCGCCAGAGGAGGTGGAATTGTTTTTCGCCCACCAGTCTCGATGGAAATTCCTTTCCTGATCGAAGATTTTTTCAAATGGGCTCAGAATACCAAGACCCAGAGTGCCATTCATCCAATCTTAAGAGCCGCTATCACTCACTACCAGCTTGTCTACATTCATCCTTTTATAGAGGGGAATGGTCGTACGGCGCGCGCCTTAGCCACACTAGTCCTGACTTCACTTGGTTATAACTTCAAGCGCTTTTTCTCGCTGGAGCAGTACTTTGACAGCGATGTTGATGCTTATTACAATGCTTTGCTCTCAGTCCAACAAAACCCAGAAATTGATCTAACTTATTGGCTTGAGTATTTTTGTTATGGTGTGGCTCTGGAGATCGACAAAATTCAAAGTCAAGTCATGAGTCTCTCGCGCGATCTGAAACTTAAAAAACAACTCGGTCGTCAGGTAGCTTTATCAGAGCGCCAGATTATTTTACTCGAACTCTTCCAGCGACAAGAAAGAGTTACTTCCGATGACGTCCAGAAAGTTTTGCCCCAAATCTCGGTCGACACAATCTTGCGTGACATGAAAGACCTGATTAGCAAGGGGATTATCAAAAAAGAAGGTGTGACCAAGGGTGTCCACTACACTTTGGACGAGTAGCGCATGTTGTTTTCTGAATTCGCTTTTTTTCTGTCTTGCCTAGAAGCACTTTCGAGTCGGTTGGCTATGACGGAAGTCCTTGCCGAGTTGTACACGAAACTTAGTCAAGAAGAACTTAAAGAAGCAAGCTACCTTCTCCAGGGTTCGCTAGTCCCTCCATATCAATCTCTAGAATTTCAAATTTCCAATAAGCTTGTTATTCGCTCTTTAGCACAACTTCAGGCAAAGCAGGAAAGTACTGCGACCAATTTATTTGGAGAGTCAGATGCGACAGGCTCAGAGTTGCAAGTCAGCGAGCTTTTCATAAAGACTGGCGATATTGGCACTGTGGCAGAGAAAGTTTCAGAAAAAGTTAAAATTGATAAAAAACTGACTCTGCTTGAGGTTTTCAGTCGGCTGCGGCTAATTGCTGAAGCCTCCGGTGATGGTTCACAAGCCCAGAAAGTCAATCAGTTGGTGGCTTTGTTTTCAGATCTAGAGCCAATCTCAAATCGCTACATTGCCCGGATTGTCATTGGCAAAATGAGATTGGGTTTTAGCACCATGACTTTGCTAGACGCTTTGTCGTGGGCAAAAAATAAATCAAAAGAGGAAAGTAAAGTTCTTGAAAATGCTTACCAAAAAAAAGCCGATGTTGGCGCCCTGGCCCAAGTTTACTTAGTTGCCAAAACAAAAGAAGAGCGAGATCGGGCCTTGGCAAATTACTCTGTCAGTTTTGCGGTACCAGTCATCCCGCAGCTTTGTCAGCGTCTTCACTCTGCGGAAGAAATTATCGAAAAATTAGGCGAGGTTTTTGCCGAACCAAAATACGATGGCCTGCGCATCCAGCTCCACATCTCCACTGACACTAATGAAGTCCATGCTTATACGCGAAGTCTAGAAGACGCTACTCACATGTTTCCAGAATTAGCTGTGCTTCCGAAAGCTATCTCAGCACACACCGTCATTCTTGATGCTGAGGCGATTGGCTATGATCCAGACACAGGTGTGCTTTTGCCATTTCAGGACACAATCACCCGCAAAAGAAAACACGACGTGGCTTCGAAAGCAGACTCGGTGCCGATCAGATTTTATGTTTATGACGTCATGCTCATTGATGGTGAGTCACTTATTGATAAACCTCTTGAGGAGCGCAAAAAACGCTTGCTTTCACTTTTTTCGAACTCGAAAACCCTGACTCATTCTCCAGTCTTAAGAACCAAGAACGCGGCTGAACTACAGCGCTTCCATGAAGAGCAATTACGTCTTGGCTTAGAGGGCGCGGTCGTTAAGCAAGTAATGTCTCCTTATCAAAGCGGCCGAAAAGGTTGGTATTGGGTGAAGATAAAAGAGGCGGCGGGTACTCGTGGCAAATTAGCAGATACTTTGGACTGCCTTGTTTTGGGCTATTATCCAGGCCGAGGCAAAAGAACTCAATTTGGTGTTGGCGCGTTTCTAGTCGGTGTTCTAGATGGAGACAAAGTTAGAACTATTGCGAAAATTGGCACAGGACTTACTGATGATCAGTTTAGAGAGTTAAAAAAACGCTGTGATGAACTAAAAACTTCCGTGAAGCCAGAGGCCTACGACGTGCCGAAAGATTTGTTTCCAGGAGTTTGGTGTTTGCCCGGGCTTGTGACCGAGATCGCTGCCGACGAGCTGACCCGCTCTCCCATGCACACGGCTGGACTGGCCTTGCGCTTCCCACGCCTGGTTCGGTTTCGCGATGATAAAAAGTGGAGGGATGCGACGAGCGTTTCGGAATTAGGGGATTTTTAAAAATTGAATTATTTGCTCAGAAAGTTTGTCAACTGCATTAAGTGGCGCTATGTGATTTGAGTTAATGGCAACTGTCTTAGTCTTACGAAGTTCCCTAAAAGTCTTTTCTTGATATCCCTTTGGAAGTATGTGATCGTATTTTCCGTACAAAATTAACGTTCTCTTATTATCAATCAACTCTGTCTGAGTGTTTTTATAACTAAAGCAACCAAGCCAAAATGCAAAAAATACTGGGGGCGTAAGACGGAAAATCTCTGTTAGGATTCTAGGCAAGTAAAAATCTCCTGTGTTTTTGAAGCGAAGAAATGATTCAGTACTAACTTCAAATCCAGGTTTTTTGTTTTTTGTTAACCATCTGACAATGCCGTAGAGTCTAGAAGGTTTTGCAACAAAGCTTAATTGTGTTTTTATAGATGAACAAATAAGAATTTTCTTTGCATTTCTTAAAGTTGGGTGCAAGGCAACTGCTTCTTGAATGATAGAACCTCCGAGGCTGTGTCCCACTAGGGTAAGTGAGAGATTTTGGTCAAGATGAGATGAAACTAAAAGCAAGTCGTTGCTCAGGACTCTAACTAAGTCAATTCCATCTTTTGGTAAACTGCACTCAGATGCTCCATGACACCTGAGATCAAAGCTCACACACAAAGTGTCGGGTAACTTCTCCAAAATTTGCTCAATAACTTCTTCCCAAGCTCTTGCTCCAGAGCCAATGCCGCCAACGAAAATGATCGCCCGAGTGAATTGATTGTTGGTGCAGTGATAAACGGCATTGATACCGTCAGAAGTGAAATGACTTTTTGTTAACATTATTATCTTAGTAATTGTGTTCTAGTCTAATGAGTCAGTTAGTTTTTTCACTATCTTTGTTATTTCTTTTCGCTGTCTTATAGTGGCTGTTTTTATGAATGTTGAAACGTTATGAAGAATAGAACGTTCTTTTTCTGAAAGTTGATCATAATAAGAACCACCTTCCATTGGATAATTATCAACTTCTAATATGTCTTTCCCTCTGAGGAATTTGAGCAGAAGTGGAGCAACTGTCCTCATCGTACTAAGCGTGCCGCTAGCCTTCATCCGACGAAGTGAATAGAAATAATATGGATCTCTAAAAATAGAAAAAATATATCCAGAATCGCTGGCTTCTTTAGTGAATTTTCCATCTTCAGCATACTTGATTTTTTCATCAAAACTAATTATTTTTAACACAGTTTTTCTGCAGCCAATAAATGCTCCCAGCGCAGCTTCCTTCCCAAGTTTTAAAAATATTTCTGTGCCAATATTTATTAATTGTTCAATGGTTTTGTCTAGCCTATCATTGGATTTTACCCTAACCCAAAGTGTGAAAATGTCTGTAGTTGGAGACTTGGCAATTCGATATCTTATTCCATCTAACAAATATTCTGGCAGCCGATTATCAGCATCCATGAAAATGATCCAGTCAGCTTTAGCCATTTTCCCGCCGACGTTTCTTTGATGAGAAACGTTTCGCTTTTTGACAACTCTGACTCTAAGATTTATTTTTTTGGAAAACTTTTTTGCTTTAAGAACTGTTTTATCTTCGGAGCTGCCATCCACAACAATTACCTCAAAGTCATTAGCTGATTGTTTGGAGAGGTCCTCCAAAAGGTTGGGTAGGTATTTTTCTTCGTTAAGAGCAGGGATGACGATTGTGAAGGTAGGTTTTGTTTTTGGCATATGCAACAGGATGTATTATAGCCTGACTGATACAATGACGGTATGCAATTGATAATTGGGCTTGGAAATCCGGGAAAAGAATACGAAGAGACTAGACATAATATAGGCTTTACTGTTGTTGATATCATAGCTGCTAAAGCAAACAAAAAGTTTGTTTTATCAAAAAAACTCCACTCACAACTTTGTCGCTTAAATACAGATGTTTTTCTGGTAAAGCCCGAAACATTTATGAACGCTTCGGGTCGGGCTGTCCAGGCTGTGGCTGCCTATTATGGAGTGAGCAATTTTGAAAATATTTATGTTATTCATGACGATCTTGATCTCGTTGTGGGAACAAAAAAAATCCAGTTGGGCACCGGCCCAAAGATCCACAATGGTCTAAGTTCTATCTATGAGCATCTAGGTACTGAAAGTTTTTGGCATGTGCGCATTGGCATTGATGGACGCGCTGGTGATCGATTGATTCCGAGCAAGAATTATGTGCTGCAACCATTCGCTGCAGCTGAACGACCACTGATAGATAAAACAATTTCCGAAGTCACTAAAGAACTTGTAGCTCGCACGATGCCAGCGGGTTTGTTACCATAGGGGAGCATGCCGAGATTTAGATCCTATCACCTTCATCTTCCCCACCTTCAAGTCGATCGCCAAAAAGATCTTCTAGTGCTTTATTTCATAAGAGTAGCCAGAGATTTTGTAAATCAAACTACTTTCTTCTTCATGCCGATTTTTCTTTATATGACTGGTCAACAACTTTTAGAAGGCCTCAGTTTTGTCTCAACGCCTTTGGAGGCGGGTTTTTTAGTGATTGCTGGTTATTATTTGATCGCAAGACTAGTGATGATGCTAACAGGCATCCCCCTGGGTTCTTGGTCGCGTCAGGTTGGACTCCAGCGAGCTTTTATTTTTTCTGATTTATTGCGCTCTTTAATGTTTGCTCTTTTCTTTTTTGTATCCTTTCAGCCCTGGATTCTTCTGGTAGCGGCGGTTGTTGATGGATTACAGGCGAATTTGTTTTGGAATAACTATTACACCGTTCTCAGTCGACATGCCCACAAACACAATGTTGGTAAAGATTTAGGTTTACTCCAAACAATTTTGCAGATTGCCTCCGCTTTAGCTCCAGCACTAGGAGGAATCTTGGCAGCTGTATTTGGGTTTAACACTTTATTTCTTTTCGCCCTGGCTGCTTCGATCTTCAGTATCATCATTGTCTTCAAGCTCTCGGTTAAAGTTATTCATGATGCAGTTAGTTATAAGGAGTTTTTCACATGGTTAAAAGAACCAAGATTCGAACGCCTGGCTTTTTCTTTTGTTGGCCAGTATATAAATGATGCCACTCTCTTCTTGTGGCCACTTTATGTATTTTTAGTTTTGGGAGCTGTTGATAAGGTGGGATATTTGTACACAGCATCGCTTTCAATGGCTCTCATTTTTTCATTTTTGATTGGAGTTTATGTTGATGGACATAAAAGTAAAAAACCCTTCGTGGCTTCTGGAGGAATGCTCTCGCTTCTGTGGTTGGCACGTACACAGATAGCCACCATTTGGGGGATTGCCGTGGTAGACATGGTCGAAAAACTAACTAGTAACTTTCACTGGCTTTTCTTTGAGTCAACTGTCTTGAGAAGGAGCAAGGGTAATCAAGCGTTCTCCTACTTTGTTTATCGGGAAATTATTCGCTCCGCCATGGCATTAATATTTTGGCTAGCGGTTTTTGTCTTATTCTTATTCACCTCAAGCTGGACAGCACTTTTCATACTTGCCGCCATGGCCGTTTTGTTTAGTTTGCTTATTACCGATAAATCGCATCCAGGTAAAGTATGACCGATTCAGTAAAGAAAAAACCTGCATTTACAGCTATTTCTTCTGTGCTTGCTCGCTACGGACTTGAAGACAAAGGCGGACACATTACCCGCGAGTTTCAAGATTATGGCTATAGATTAGCAGTCGCTCTTGATGATCTTCCGCATAAAAGTCTATATATCAAGATGGCGAAGCAGTATGATCGCGTTCTCCTAGACCAAGCGCTTTCTTTCGTATCTGACGCAAATAATGCCAAGAGCAAGGGTCGCTTGTTTATGTGGAAAGTGAAACAGCTTCGCGATGCTAAGAAAAAATAATTCACCTTACTTAAGAACTTGGATTTTTATTGGTTTGTTAGCCTTAACAGCCGTTATTGTTGGATTTGCAACTAGATACTATCAAGAAAAATACCCACTTCCTTCTGCTTTGGCAGAGCCAATGATTCAAGAAAGCGAAGAAGTCGAAGAAGTAGTTGCCTCGTCATCCACAGAGTTGCCGTTATCCCAAAAAATGGCCGTGCCTCTCTTAATTGACTCCGACCACAATCTTACTTCTGACCTTGCTTGGATGGCAGAGAGAAAGTTTGGAGCAATTACAATTTTTGGCACAAACATTTCAAAAGATCAAATGAACTCAGTGAGTAACCAGCTGGCCTTATATCCAGATTGGAATCCATTATTGATCGTGGATCACGAAGGAGGAACAGTTCAGCGCTTGAGCGGGGAAGGTTTTACAAAATTACCAAGTTGGCAGGAGCTTTGTACTTTACCAGAGGAAGAGCAGGTGAGTTTGCTCGATGCTTCTTTTTCTGAATTAAAAGAGGTCGGGATCAATATGGTCCTTGCCCCCGTAGTTGATCTTGGGCCAAGTCCAGTTTTAAAAAGTCGTGCCTGTTCTTCTGACCCAAAAGTAGTCGTCGCAGCTACCAAACGTTTTATTGCCCAGGCTAAAAAATATAATATCCAACCAGTTCTAAAACATTATCCAGGCCTTGGGACTGCAAAATTTGATTCTCATAAGTCTTTTGAAGTCATTCAGCCGACAGAAGCTGATCTTCAGGTTTTTTCAGACTTACTTGATCTCTATCCAGATCTATCGGTGATGATTGCTCATGTTGGTATCGCTAATCAGGAATCTGACTTGCCATGTTCTTTGAGTTCCTCTTGTATTAATTCATTAAAAACACTTTATCCAGATACCTATATCATCAGCGATGCTTTAGAAATGAAGGGCGCCTTAGAATTGCCAGACGGATCAGAGCGGAGCCTGAGTGAGGCGACAGAAATGGCCATGAGTGCTGGCGTTGATCTTCTTTTGTACGGCAGTCCAGTATCTTATGAAGAGATTGACGCAGTGCTCAACGAACTTAATCCTTAATTCCATCGTCGGCATATGCTCAAAAAATGTTTCTTTTTAACAAAAAGTTGATCTACTAATAAATACAAGATATCATTTACGAGTGCGCACATGATCGAATAATAATTGCCATATGAACATTACCTATGAATGAGCCCAAAGAGCAAGCTTTTGATCAACCAATGATAATCGACGAACTGGTTGGGTCAATGTATCCAGAAGCAAGTGTTTTTGACAAGGATTGGATAGCTCAAAATATAACAACAATTTTAAAAGCTACTGCGGATGGTGAACATCAGACTATGTACTATCCAGCTTGTGGAACAGATCTTATCAGACCATTGCTCGCATATAACTTAGACAGCATTATAGCTGTCGATAATAATGAAGAAGTCTTAAAATCAGTTTTGTCTACGCTTGATAAGCTGGGTGTTAATCCGGTGGTAAATACAGTTGGTGATAACGCCAAAGAGCTAGTATTTGAAATGTGGGGAAAAAATAGAAAAATATTATTAGTCATTGATGATGCAAGAATACTGACTCCACTGATACCTGAGAGGACAGATATCCTGCATATATACTTCCCAACTGGAGCAGATCGAGAATTAGAAAATTATTTTTCTAAGCCTGGAGAAAACACATGGAGAATTAATCCAACTCTTGATGCTGTCAACATTACAAGGATAAATGTTGGCGGTTTTTTAGTAATTAACGAAATGCCAATTGTTTCTGAAAGAGGACTCGTTTCAGCGAGCCTGTTGGAAATTGCTGGCATTGATCAAATAGAGATTACTAAAAGACATCCTCAATACGTAATGACTAGCTTCTATCCAGATAGTAATGAGCTTCATGGAATGAATCGTAATGGAGCAATTTTTCATAAGAAAAAAGAAGTCGCAGCTGGGGTATTGAGAGAAGTTCAAGAGGGAATTGAGATGTGTAATTGGGCCGATTACATTTTGATGGAGATCGAACGTGGGAATTTTGAATTTCTAGGAAATCTAGATTATGTTTATGAATTGAAGAAGGCCACGCTAGAATTTGTTCAGGGATATTTGAAAGATTGTGAAAAGATTATTGCAGAAATGAAGCATGACGGTGTTGACTTAACTCTGGCAAATTCTTATGGAAATGATTTTGCCAAAAGATTGCTCTCATCAATTAAAAGAATTCAAAGTAATTTTATTGGTTTCATCAGAACGTATGACGATCTTGTTTTTGGAATCCCAACCGGAAAAAAAGAATTCGATGATACAGATCTTCTTTCAGTTGGAATTATTCTTGATCAGGAAACAAGCTCGTATCGCTCAAATATCTGGCCCATCGCGCTTCCATATCTTCAGAAAGAAGAAATTCGTCAATGGGTTTTAGAATTTTCTAAATTAGATATAGATAAAATGTTCACTGACGAAGAACTGGCATAAAGTGTTTCCGTTTTTGCTATCAATATTATTTTTCTACTTATGATTACAGTAAGCCCTTAATTTGCTACAATAGAATTGTGCTAATGTTTAGACAACTTCTCGCAAAACTTTTATTACCAACACTTTTGGTCGGAGCTTTCTTTTTTTTCAAATTAAACGCAGACATAGCGGAGTGGAAAGCTTTGCTCACTATTTCCATCGGTGCGTATCTAGGCGTCCTTTTTCTTTGGTTTGATAGCGCTCTCATGTGCCGGCAGTATCAAGAAAACGGCGAGGTCACTCTAATCACTCGCTCTCTACCATTTATTCTTTCTTATGCGGCGGTCGCATTTTGGATGGTGACTTCTTCAGCTAGCCTAGTTGGAAGCGCCATGGCAGTAGGAATTGGCAGTTCGCTCTTGGTGGAAATGACTCATCTTCGCTTAGATACCGAGGGCTTTAATCAGCGCTTTTTAAAACACCTAACTAGACCTTTCTCACAACAAGCGATTGGCAACATGGTTGCTATTGGTTGGATATTCCTTTTTGTTATCACTGCTCTGATGTTCAGGTTTTAAGCCCATGGTCGAGCCTTCATTTTCATTCTTTGGATTAACCATTCGCTGGTACGGGATTTTCATCGCATCTGGCGGAGTCTTGGCTTTTAACATTATCGAAAAACAGTCAAAAAAATATCAATTATCAACTTCTCAGTTAAATAAGATGTCAGTCTATGCAGTTATAGGCGGTTTTCTTGGGGCTAGAATGTGGCATTTAGCTACTGATTGGCATTTATACGCAAACAACCTGATTGAAATTTTCGCTATCTGGAGAGGAGGCATGAGTATTTTTGGGGCAGTGGCTGGTGGCCTGGTTGCCTTGGTTATTTATAGCCGAAGATCAAGAGTTAAATTTTGGAAAATGAGTGATTTGCTCATTTTTGGTTTACCTCTTGGGCAGATAGTGGGGCGTTTAGGAAACTGGGTGAATGGCGAACTGTACGGTTTGCCAACAAACTTGCCATGGAAATTGTTTGTGGCTCCAGAGAATAGATTAGCTGGTTTTGAGACTGCTTCTTATTACCACCCGCTCTTTTTGTACGAAATAATTTTGCTCAGCATTTTTCTAATCTTTGTTTGGTTGAGAGAGACGCGAGCGAAAAACTCCTGGCAAGTCGGGAGCGGGAAATTAACATTGTTATTTATCGCCTACTACAGTTTTATTCGCATCTTACTTGATTTTCTGCGCCTCGATAAAGCAACGGCTTTTGGAAGCCAAATTGGAATAAATCAAGTAGTTTGTATCATTGCCTTCTTAACTGTAGTAATTATCTGGAAGAGAAGATATAAAAAACCATGAAAAAGATTTTCGCCATTCTAATTGCCTCAATAATACTTTCTGGTTGCACAATGGGTGTGGTTCCTAATAAATCTAACCTTGAAACTATTTCGATAGATAATCATGAGTTTCAAGTAGAAGTCAGAAGGACCCCAGATGAATTAGCCCAGGGACTTAGCGGTCGCACGGAAATTGGCTCAGATGGGATGCTATTTTATTTACCACAAAGACAAGTAGCGAGTTTTTGGATGAAGGATATGCTATTTGCTATCGATATGGTCTGGATTGATGATGAAAAAGTTGTGGATATATCTTCCAATGTTCCATTTCCAAATCCAGAAGTTCCTTTGAATAAATTGCCAACTTATAGTCCTAAGCAGCCAGTGACTCTTGTGCTGGAGCTTGATGCGGGTGGGGCTGAACGATTTGATATAAAAATCGGTAGTTTAGTCGTCCTAAAATAGGCTGCTCTTTCCTCAAGCAAATGATATGATGGATAGGCATGTCACCAGCGCCCAACTCGCAGTCAGCAATTAGTGATTCGGCTCGTTCAAGAAGCTCGGCCATTTTGCGCCAGTTTCTTGGCAAACATGCTGGCCAAACTCAAGCAGCGGTTCCAACTCCAGCCCCAAGCTCAACTTCGTCACAACTTGACGTTCTTGATAAAGTTTTAGCCGAGGTCGAAGCCAGCTCTAAGCCTGGAGAACCGAGTTCTTTAGCTCAGGCAGTCCCACAAGTGATCGACCAGATGACAGACACTCTTAATACTTCCGTAGGCTCAAGTGCGGGTAGTATCGAACGTCGTCAGCCAACCATGGATTTAGCTCCAGAACTAGCTGGCCATGCCCAGGTGGTTGATCAAGAACCAAGTCCAGAAATTTCTCCAGAAGTGGAGGGTTATTTAGAGGCAGTGGAAAATCATGTCAGTGAATTACCAGAGGAAATTGTCATTGCCGATGGCACGATTCCCTCGGCTTCTCAGAACAAGACTGCCAAAAAAGTAGTGGTTTTGCCCATTTCCGAAGAAGAGGAAAAAGAAGGCAAGCACAAAAGTCCCAAGTGGAGTATTAAGTGGTTGATCACTTGGAGCCAAAAAATCATTAAAATGTTTAGAGGCGAAGTTGTTTATCGGCCAGCGGAGAACGAGTAATGGGATTTAATCTTTCGAATCAAACAGAACAGCTAGTTTCCGTACTCGTTACAATCGGAGTGTTTTTGTTACTTTTGGCGATTTTTGTTGGATTTGCTTACATGGTTCTGCAGTGGTTTAAGCACAGGCATCGCCAGAGATATGCTCTGGACTTTATAACACTTTCAGTAAAAGTTCCAAAAGAAAATGAGATTAAGATTGATGCTGCTGAGCAAATGTTTGCTGGTCTTTACTCATTGAAAAAGTCTGGCATCAAAAAATTTCTCCAGGCAGAAGACGTAATTGCGTTTGAGATGGTGGCTTTGAAGGAGAACATCGGCTTTTATGTTAGTTGTCCCAAGAAAATCCGCGATTTGGTTGAAAAACAAATTAATGGCGCTTATCCAGAAGCAGATATCAGGGAAGTTGATGAGATCAATATCTTTAATCACAAGGGGAGAGTTAGTTTTACTTCCCTGAAGCTTGATAAGGGAAATAAATATCCTCTAAAAATGTATAAAGATTTGCCGACCGACGGCCTATCGCTTACCACTTCTGGACTTGCCAAGATGGGTGAGGGTGAGGGAGCGATAGTCCAGTTACTACTTCAGCCAGTCAGCAATAGCTGGCACAAAAAATCTCGCCAATACGTTGCCGGCCAGAAGAAAAGAGAAGCTGATCCAGATAAAGCCACTTATCAGCACGATCCAAAAGAGATGGAATCAATTACGACAAAGGCAGAAAAGCCTGGATTTAGAGTTTCGTTGCGCATAGTTGTTTCATCGCCGCAAGATTATTTAGCCGAGTCTCATTTGAATAATATCAAAGGTGCCTTTTCCCAATTTTCTTCCGCCTACAACAGTTTTAAAACAGCCAGAATTCTTCTCAAGCATCTTTTCATGATTGACTTTTTATATCGATACATGCCGCTATTTAACAGAAACACGATGATCCTGAATACAGAGGAACTTGCGACGGTTTTGCATTTCCCTAATAAGACTGTCATTACACCACATATTAAGTGGTTGAATGCCAAAAATGCCCCAGCTCCAGAGGGAATTCCACATGAAGGGTTATATCTTGGCACTTCTAAGTATCGTGGCGAAAAGCGCAAGGTCTTTATGTCTCTTGATGACAGACGTCGTCATATGTATATCATTGGGAAAACTGGTACAGGTAAATCAGAGTTTCTCAAGGAAATGATTCTTCAAGATATCGAAGATGGACATGGAGTATGTGCGATCGATCCTCACGGAGAGTTTGTGGAAGATATTTTGCAATTAATGCCGCCAGAGCGTTCTGATGACGTGATTTACTTTAATCCTTCCGATCTCACTCGGCCCATGGGTCTCAACATGATGGAAGCGGACTCAGAAGAGCAGCGCCACTTTGTCGTTAGCTCAATCATTGGGCTAATGTATAAGCTTTATGATCCTCACCGCACCGGTATTATCGGTCCTCGTTTTGAGCACGCGATCAGAAACGCTATGTTGACGATTATGTACAAGAAGGGCACAACTTTTATCGAGCTTGTACGCGCTTTAACAGATGCCAAGTATGTTCAGGAGCTTCTGCCCTTTGTTCTGGATCCAGTGGTCAAGCGCTACTGGACTGACCAGATCGCCCAGACTTCAGATTTTCATAAGTCAGAAGTGCTTGACTACATTGTTTCTAAGTTTGGTCGATTCGTGACCAACAAAACCATGAGAAATATTATTGGTCAGCCGAGTAGTTCCTTTAATTTTCGCCAAGCAATGGACGAGAAGAAGATTATCCTCTGCAATCTTTCTAAGGGTATTTTGGGTGAAGAGGACGCTAAATTTTTGGGTTTGATTTTAGTTCCAAAGGTTTTGACTGCGGCCATGAGTCGGCAGAATATCCCCATGGATCAACGTCATGACTTTTTTCTTTATGTCGATGAGTTCCAGAATTATGCCACTGAGGATTTTGCGGTTATTCTCTCAGAGGCTCGTAAATATCGCCTAAATCTTATTGTCGCTAATCAGTTCGTTGGCCAGATTGATGAGGAAGTGAAGAATGCTGTTTTTGGTAACGTCGGTACCATTGTTTCTTTCCGCGTCGGTGTACCTGATGCCAATTTCTTGCAGCATGAATTTACGCCAATATTTAATGATAATGACCTTATTAATATTGAAAAATATCATGTTTATATCAAGACAATTGTGAATAATGAGCCGATGCCACCTTTCAGTATGTCTCTCGAGAAAGATATGGATCAGGTTAAGGCCAGAATGAATCTCAAACAAGCTGAAATGATTAAAGAACTGTCGCGACTGAAGTATGGCAGGGACAAGGATGTGGTCGAAGTTGAGATCCAACAGCGCAGTAATCTTTAGTTACTACTCATTTTTAGAATAATTCTGGCGAGTTTCGTAATCTGTGATAACTTGTTTGCAGTACTCATAGCGGCCATATTCGAAAGCCTTTTCATGGAGCGGTTGATCTGACTTGTCACTGGAGATTGTCCCCAAAACATTCCCTGCATTTTTTGTCAGACTTGTAGCTTGCCCAGTAACTTCAGTCGCCACTTGGTTAAGTTCTGGATTTAATCCTCCCAAGTTTGATAATTTGCTTCCCAGCTCATTTGCAGTTTCTTTCAGAGAGAATGTATCTTGAGTTGGAAGTAAAACGTAAGCCGCCAAAACCATTAATCCAAGCAAAAAAATAGTAAAGAAAACTCGAGCTTTACGCATATCTCAGTATACCTTACTCGTATCGTAGGGCTTCAATTGGAGAAAGATCAGCAGCTCTTTTAGCCGGGGCTGCTCCAAAGACAAGACCGACCAATGTAGAGACGCCAAAAGCAAGAAGCACGGCATCGTAAGTGATTTTAGCTGGCAAATATGCTTGCATAGCAAGAGTTCCGAGGAAAGCGATAAGAATGCCAATGGCTCCCCCAAGCAGTGACAAGATTGCCGCTTCAATGAGGAACTGCAAAAGAATCAGATTCGGTGTCGCGCCGAGAGCTTTTCTTAAGCCAATCTCCCTGGTTCGCTCCGTTACCGAGACAAGCATGATATTCATGATGCCAATACCGCCAACCAATAGAGAAATACTGGCGATGCCTCCCAATCCAATCGTCAGCATAGATAGAATTTGGTTGATTGTACCGAGAATTTCAGATTGATCGACAACCGAGAACTCATCATCTTTTAGGGTTTTTTCAAGCTCTTTCTCTATGGCCTTGATGTGTTCAGGAACTCTCTCAGTTGTTTTAGTCTTGGTGATGATACGAATGATGGTGTCGGTGTCGTAGCTCTTGAAAAAAGTTCTGAGAGGAATATAGACATAAGTGTCAAAGGAAGGACCGCCCATGCCACCGCCTTTTTTCTCGGCTACACCGACGACTGTAAAAGTCTGATCTCCAAGCTTGACCCGTTTCCCAATAGGATCAATGCTTCCAAATAAGTTGATAGCAACCTCGAAGCCAAGCACGGCCACTCGATCGCTGGCTCCATACTCATTTTCAGAAAAGAAGCGGCCTTTAATGGTTTTGGTATTGAAGACCTCGCCGTAGTTTGAGGTTGTGCCAAAAACAGTTGTTTGCTTTGTTTTTGCCTGGAATGAAATTCGTGAGGCCTGAATATTAAATGGGGCTACCGCCGAGACGTGTTCTCGTAGTCGTTCTAGATTTCGAACCTCAGTTTGTGTTAATTGGCTATTAATAACACTTGTAGCAGAACCTTCACCACTGAAGCTTCCATTTTCGTCAAAAATATCTCCGGGAAAAATTAATACAGTATTGGCTCCCAGTGCGTCAAATTGGTCTGTAACGAAAGCAGAGAGGCCATTGCCGATCGCTGTCAGTAAGACGACGGAGGAGACACCGATAATCACGCCAAGCATCGTTAAGAATGACCTCATCTTATTGGTCAAAATCGCTTTGAAAGCAATTGTTGCGACTGATAACATTATTTGGCTTTCCTTTTGCCAGTTGTTTTTTTCTTCTTTGATTTTTGTTTAGTGTCGCTGATTACTTCGCCATCGTGAAACACAATTAGTCTATTTGCAATTTCTGCAACATCATCCTCATGAGTCACCATGATAATGGTTCTACCTTCTTTATGAAGATCGCTCAGGAGTTTTTTGATATCATCACCAGATTTAGAGTCTAGATTTCCAGTTGGTTCATCAGCAAAAATTAAGTCTGGATCATTCACCAATGCGCGGGCAATGGCGACGCGCTGTTGTTGACCTCCGGAAAGTTGTGCGGGAGTATTTTGTAGTCTATCGCCAAGACCAACCTTCTCGAGCATAGCTTTGGATCGTTTCACTCGGTCTTCTTGAGAAACTTTGGCATAAAGTAGAGGTAGTCCTACATTATCGAGGGCTGATGTACGCGCCAAAAGATTAAATTGTTGAAAAATAAAACCAATTGATTTGTTTCTAAGCTTCGCACGCTCGACCTCGTTGTACTGAGTCAAGTCTCTGTCTCTTAGCAAGATAGAGCCTGATGTGGGTACGGCGAGAATACTGGCGACTTGGAGAAAAGTTGATTTTCCAGACCCAGATGGGCCCATGATGGCGACAAATTCACCTTCTTCAATTTCTAAAGAGACGTCGTTCATGGCTTTGATAAGTGTGTCACCGAGTTGGTAGTGTTTTGAGACGTGCTGAAGCTTTAGGAGCATGATTACTCCGGTAAAACTATTTCTTCTGATTCATTTAATCCGGAAAGCACCTCGAC
The DNA here is from genome assembly GCA_002784625.1 of Candidatus Pacebacteria bacterium CG_4_10_14_0_8_um_filter_42_14. Lineage (GTDB taxonomy): Bacteria > Patescibacteriota > Microgenomatia > UBA1400 > PJMF01 > UM-FILTER-42-14. Next base: position 32,175 of record PFLP01000002.1, read on the forward strand.
AATTTCATCAGTTTGCAATCCAAGAGTTATTTCGCGCTCTTCGAAAATGTCTTCGCCAGTTTTAAGATCAACATACACTTTGCCGTCCCTTTCGCGAGTGCTGACCAGAGGAATTGTTAGGGCATCAGCTTTTTGGTTGAGAACGATCTTGGCGTCTCCATTTAGGCCAATGCGAAGTTGTTGGCTATCAAGTAAGTATGCCAGGGGCAGACGGACTTCAAAGGTGGTGCCGCTGCTGGTTTCACTGCTAGAAAAAGCAACATAGCTGACTTGGCTACTCAGTTCTTTATTTTCAAAAGCGTCAAGAATTATAGTTGCCTCTTGTCCTTGAGAGACTTTAGAAACATCTGCTTCGTCAACACGGCCGACAAAAACTAATGCATTCGGATTTACGATTTCAAAATAATCAGAGGCAGTAAGTTGCACTCCCGCCACCGTTGTTGGTGAATGGGTGAGGATGCCAGCAAAAGGAGAAGCGAGATTAGTATTTTTAATGGCTATATCTCTGATTTCTACGTCAATGACTTTGTTAGTCAGATCCCATTGTTCTATATCTATTCTGCGTTGTTCTGGAGTTTCTATAGTTCTATAGCGAATATCATCTTGAGTATCTTCCCAATTCCAGCGCTCTTGCATATAAAGATTCAGATCTTTCTCGAGTGATTTTTGTAGCGAAGCTTGATCAATGGTCGCGATGGTTTGCCACTTTTTGATAGCGTCCCCTTCTTGGGCGCCAATGTAGACAACTTTCCCACCAGCTAGAAATCTGAGTCGAACTGTTTCCAGAGCTGCGACAGTACCTGAAACTTCAAGAGTTTCAGAAATATCTTGTCTAATAGGTGAAACAAAGTTGATTACTTCTTTGGCTTTGTTATTTCTTAGGTAAAGAATATAGCCGCCAATACCAAGAATAATCGCTAGTATCAACAATAATTTCCAGCGTTTCGTAATAAATCTTTTTAGCATTCGGTTATCATACCATTCTAGTTCACTTGGCTATATAATGTCCCATGTAGTTGAGCCGGTAGCTCAGTTGGTTAGAGCGGTAAGCTTATACCTTACTGGTCGGGGGTTCGAGTCCCTCCCGGCTCACATTAGCCCATGTAAAGATTCTCAATCTTTACTAAATAGTTAATTTTTCGGAAACTTTTTTTATCTTGCGTAATTACATCAGACGGAAATTTCCAGTTCATCCTATCTTCAGCTGCAGCTACAGCTGAAAAACGATTGTATACTAGGCTATTTCTATGATGTCCATCTTCGATACGCTTATTACTCATTTCTGACAGCTCGCGGAGTCCAGAGCGGTGCTGTTGGCTATGTTCTGCAATCGTTCTTGTACCTTCAATGGCTGATTTGCGAACGATAGTGATGGTGCAGTTAATACCACCCTCTTCTCTGATTACGTTTATCACTGCTTTTTTGATTGATAGATCCATTACTTTTGCAACATATATTAGCGACCTATTT